>JAKVOB010000001.1:1625715-1950858 GCA_022483015.1 Atopobiaceae bacterium
GTGCCATCGTCTAAGAGCTCGATCGCACGAATGGTCCTCCGAACGTTGTGAGGATGGATGAGGGCCGCGCTCCTGGGGTCTCGGGCCTCAAGCTCGTCATGGAGGACCTGGCCCCCTTCTACCTCTGCGCGTCTCTCGAGGGCCTTACGACGAGCGTCGCCGCCCGACCCCTCCGGCAACGAGAGCTCGTCGATGGTCGCATCGAGGTAGAGCCCCGTGCCTCCGCAGAGCACCGGTACGATGCCCCTGCACGTAAGGTCGTCTATGACCTGACGTGCATCATGCTGGAAGCGCTGGGCAGAGTACCCCTCTCCCGGGTCGCAGACATCGACCATGAGTAGAGGGGCTCGACGCGACGAGGGAGGCGTCTTGGCTGTTCCGATATCCATCCCCCGATAGACCTGCATCGCGTCGACCGAGATGACAGCCCCTCCGAGCCGTTCGGCGACGCGGTCGGCGACCTCGCTCTTCCCAGACCCGGTCGGCCCCACGACGCAGATCGTCCTGCCATGGGAAGCCTGCGCGTCCTGGCTCACCGAGGGTCACCGGCCGGTGTCCCCTTGAGGTACCACGGATGGGCTTCGTCTATGGTCATCGGCAGTATCGAGCCGACGAGGGCAGCAGAATCGAGGTCCTTGCCCGGAGAGAAGAGCACCGTCTGGTTCTTCTCGGAATGTCCTACCAGGACGTCCGTGTTGCGCTTCGAGGGACCTTCGACGAGCACCTGGTCGACCCCTCCTACGTCATTGCGGTTCGATGCGAGGGATTGGGCCTCGACCAGGCGCGCGAGCCTATCGAAACGGTCCTGTATCACCTCTTGCGGGGTGTCGTCCTCGATGCGTGCGGCCGGGGTACCGTCACGGCGCGAATAGATGAAGGTGAAGGCAGCGTCGAAGTCGGCCTCGCTCACAAGGCTCATCGTGTCATCGAAGTCGGTCTCGGTCTCACCGGGGAACCCGACGATGAGGTCGGTCGTGAGTGCTATGCCGGGCATGGCAGCACGGATCCTCCTGGCGAGGGCAAGGTAGTCCTCACGGGTGTAGTGGCGGTTCATGGCCTTGAGGACGCGGGTCGAACCGCTCTGCACGGCAAGGTGGAGCTGGGGCATCACGGACGGGGTCTCGGCCATGGCAGCGATCGTATCGTCCGTGAGGTCCTTGGGGTGAGACGAGGTGAACCTGATGCGCTCGATGCCCGTTGCACCCACGGCGCGGAGCAGCTCGGCGAAGCGAGGGTCACCATATCGGTCGCGGCCGTAGGAGTTCACGTTCTGTCCGAGCAGGCAGACCTCCCGGACGCCATCGGCCACGAGATGGTCGACCTCCTGCACGACCTCGTCGAAGTCGCGGCTGCGCTCACGACCACGGACATAGGGAACTATGCAGTAGCTGCAGAAGTTATTGCATCCGTACATGATGGGGACCCAAGCGTGGAAGGCGGTCGCACGCGAGGACGGCAGGTCAGTCGAGAAGGACGACGACTCGCTGACGTCGACCTCGAGCTCGTCGCCGACGTCACCACGAGACTCGGCAAGGAGATGCGGGAGGTTCTGGATGGCACCCGTGCCGAAGACCACGTCCACGTTAGGAAGATGTTCGCGGAGGTTCTCGCCGTCACGCTGGGCGATGCAGCCACCTATGGCGATGGTCCGCCTGCCACTCGGAGGCATGGGCGCACCAAACACGCCGGTGACGTTGCCATAGAGGCGCGTGTCCGCCTTCTCGCGCACGCAGCACGTCATGAAGACGACGATGTCAGCATCGTCAGCAGAGCCGACCTCGAGACAACCGCAGGCATCCAGAAGTCCCGAGACACGCTCTGAGTCGTGGAGGTTCATCTGGCAGCCGAAGGTACGGACGAAATAGGTGAGCCCAACGAGCACGGACGGATAGGTCATCTAACAAACCGTCCTCACACCATCATCGGTGAGGGCCTGCGAGTCCTGAGGCACCAGGCGATGCACGTAGACGGCGAACCTGATGGCCGTTCGCGGCTGGCCATTGATCTCGATATCCGAGAAGGTGGGGGCACAGGAGATGTCCACGCCCGTCGGTATGAGGAAGCCTCGGGCGATGGCCATTGCCTTGACAGCTTGGTTGACGGCACCAGCCCCGACGCACTGCATGTTGACGGGTACGCCATCCTTCACGAGCCCCGCGATGGCCCCGGCGACCGATGCCGGCGAGGATTTGCTTGATACCTTGAGGTAGTCCATGCATGTCTCCTGGTTCGAGGTCATACGATGCTGCTGCGATTCGAGGTACTTGGATATCTGGCACAAGAACTGCTATGCATATTCTACCGATTGGAGGGATTCCCGTACGCGGGAATGCAAGGAGGCGAACGGTCAATCCCGCTTGTCGACGTCGAAGGTGACGGTGACACGGCTTCCTGTCACCCGGATATGGGGTTCTCCAGAGAGCTGCAGGTAGTACCTATCAGCAAGGTAAGAGAAGTCTCGCTCGAGGAGCCTTGAGAATCCCTGCGCGTCCTGGTCGGATATGTGAAGGCCCCGGCAGTCCTTGGTGAGGTCGACCTCATGAGCTTGGCCTCCCGAGACATGTTGCAGACGTGCCAGGACCGAGCGGGTGGGCTTGATCTGACCGGAGAGTATCCGATGCGCCGTGCGTTCCGAGAGGTCAAGGCCTATTCCAGAGGCGATGCGCATGAGCTCGTCGGCATCGGCGGCAACCGACGGCCGCGAGACGACCGGAATCGTGGCGACGTCATCGACGAAGAGTAGGTCGCAGGAAGGTGTGGACCCATCGCCGTGCGCACGGAGCGTAGAGAGGATCTCGGAAGCGCTTCCCAGATACACCTCGCAGGCCGAACGCTCCTCGAGGGCGAACTCGCAGCAGGCGCGGATGATGTTGTGAGGCCCACGCGAGACGCCGGCGACCCCATCGTCGTCCACACCGACATGTGGCCAGGTGGACTGGTCGGCACGCTCGGACAGGCGCGAGCAGTCGACGTCGACGCGAAGAGAGCTACCCAACCCAGGAGCCGAGGTGACGACCCGTGCCGAAGAGACGTTCTCGCTGATGGAGAAGAGCGCCATGCCTCTGCCATGGACGCCCCAGCGATCCATATGGACTGACTCGAGCTTCGAGGTCACGCGTGCGTCGAAGATGCGGTCCTGCATGTCATCCGGGATGCCCACACCATCATCGATCATCGTGAGGTAACGGGCATCACCCTCACGTCCCGTCGCCACATAGATGTGGTGGGCCCCGGCATCACGGGCGTTGCGCAACATCTCGACGACAGCGTCCTCGACAGACTGGATGTCGTGCTTTGCCTGCCTGCGCTCGGCCTCCCCGACACGAAGTCGAACGAATCCCTCACCGAGGTTCTCCTCGACCTTGAGCTGCGAGCCCCCAGAGACCGAAGCGACGAACCCGACCAGGTCATCCTGGGCGGGTTCGTCATGTGAGGCATCGATATGGGACGTTTGCGTCATGCCGTCCTACTTGGCAACGTCGACAGCACGCGACTCGCGGATGACGACGACGCGCACCTGACCGGGATACTCCATGCCGTCCTCGATCTCGTGGGCGATGTCATGCGCGAGCACCGTGGCCTCGGCGTCCGAGATCTTCTCGGGCTGCACCATGACGTGAAGCTCGCGACCGGCCTGCATGGCATAGGTACGCTCGACACCAGCATGGGCGTTTGAGATCTCCTCGAGCTTCTCGAGGCGCTTGATATAGGTCTCGGCAGACTCGCGACGCGCACCAGGGCGTGAGGCAGAGATGGCATCCGCAGCCTGCACGAGGACGTCGAGCACGGTATTGGGGTCGACGTCGGCGTGATGGGCCTCGATAGCGTGGACGATCTCAGGCTTCTCGCCATAACGACGTGCCAGGTCGGCTCCGATGACCGCATGGGGGCCCTCGACCTCATGGTCGATTGCCTTGCCGAGGTCGTGAAGCAGGCCGGCCCTCTTGGCGATGACCTCGTCATAGCCAATCTCGGAAGCCATGACGCCACAGAGGATGGAGACCTCCTTGGAATGCTGTAGGACGTTCTGTCCGAAGGAGGTGCGGTACTTGAGGGCACCGAGGGTCTTGATGAGCTCAGGGTGCAGGTCATGGATTCCGGCATCATAGGCTGCCTGCTCGCCAGCCTCCTCGACGCGTTGGTTCACGAGCTCCTCTGCCTTCTTGTACATCTCCTCGATGCGGGCAGGATGGATACGTCCGTCTGCGATGAGGTTCTCGAGCGCCACCCGAGCGGTCTCGCGGCGGACAGGATTGAAGCTCGAAAGCACGACGGTCTCAGGCGTGTCATCAACCACGAGCGAGACACCGGAGACCTGCTCGAACGTACGGATGTTGCGGCCCTCGCGACCGATGATGCGACCCTTCAGGTCATCAGACGGGATATGCACGGAGGTGACCGTCACCTCGCCGGCTCGATCTGCCGCACAGCGCTGGATGGCCGTGGCAACGATCTCCTGGGCGGTCTTGTTGGCCTCGGCGCGGACGTGCTGCTCGGAGTCACGCAGTATCTGCGCCTCCTCGCGTACGGAGTCGGCCTTCACGCGATCGAGGAGCTCGGTATGGGCCTCTTCCTCGGTAAGCGACGAGATGCGCTCAAGCTCGGTCTTCTGGCTGGCAACCATGTCGTCGAGATCGGACTTCTGCTTGTCGAGCTGGCCCTGCTGGCTGGACAGCTGGTGCTCTCGCTTGTCGAGGGCGTCGTTACGGCGGTCGAGGGACTCCTCGCGCTGCATGACGCGCTTCTCGAGGTCATGGATCTCGGCCTTGCGCTGCTTGCCATCAGCCTCAGAGCTCTGCTTGATCTTGAGGGCTTCCTCCTTGGCCGCGATGAGCGCCTCCTTCTTGGAGGTCTCCGCATCGCGCTCGGCAGAGGAACGGATGGACTCCGCCTTCGACTTGGCGTCGTCCACCTCCTTGTTGGCGGCCTGCACCCGCGACGAGTTCTTTCCGTTGAACACGACCATTGCGACGGCTGCGCCGACGACAAGGCACACGATCCCTATGACGATACTGATGACATCCATGGCCACTCCTAGGTAAAGGTATGCAAGTGTGAGGAGACCACCGGCTAAGGTGGAGTCCGCCATACGAGTGGCTTCTCGAGTCTATGTGGAAACAAGAGCTAGACGGGCGTGCAGAAACAAGGGAAACGTCAAGCTGCCAAGACAGAAGACGAGAGGAAACTCGAATGACCCATCAATCATATGGGGGCGACTGAAACGTGTCAAACGGGTTTACAGTTGAAGTGACGACCGGGGCTGCGCCGACGGTATCTCCATAGAATCGGCGTCGCGTCGCCCTACGAGCGCCAGAGGCCACGGTCCTCGAGCACGCGACGTGCCGCATCCTTCGAGACGGACAGCGAGAAGCCTCGGGCGCTCAAGAATCGCACGAGCTTCTCATAGGGGTGAGCACCAGAGAGCGACCTGGATGCGATGAGGTCATAGGCGCGGTCGGCCTCGCCGTCGGGATCAAGGTAGTCATCAGGCCATCCGGGGACCGCTGAGGCCTCGATGCCCTTCCGTGCAAGTTCGCGCTCGATACGATAGGAACCCCAGCCGGCCTGGACCTTGGTCCGTATGAAGACATCGGCGAACCGGTCATCGTCGAGGACCCTACCCTTCTTCGCACGGTCGATGACCTCGTCTATGACCGACGGGAGATATCCGTCGTCGTGGAGCTTCGTACGGGCCTCGTGGACAGAGTAGTCACGCCGGTCCACGAGGCCCGAGAGCCGTGACACCGCACAACGTCCCTCGATGGAGCGCACGGCGTACAAGAGCTCGGCCCGAGACGAGTATCCGGGAGGGTCGCAACAAGCATCGGACGCCTTGGTCAATGCCTTCCCTACAGCCAAGGGTACCAACATCACCTCAGGAGACTGGGACGGTCCGATGAGGACCTTGGCGCGCGGCCTCCTCCCACCTAGAGACGAGCTGGTCTGCGATGGGAGCTCCACGTTCCACGCGAAGCCCTGCGAGGCCGACTGCTCGGTGTGGTGGTCCATGGAAGGCTATTCCTTCTTCGCTTCGGGAGCCTTGTTGGCGGCGGGGTCTTCAGCATCCGTGACTGGCGCCCCCACGCGATCGTCCTCAAGGTCCAGTCCGCAGGCCACGCGGACCTTATGCTCGATCTCAGAGGAGAGGTCTGGGTTGGACCGGAGGAAGTCCTTGGCAGCCTCGCGTCCCTGGCCAAGGCGTTCTCCCTCATAGGTATACCAGGCCCCAGACTTGTTGACGATATCCTCGTCAGCCGCCATGTCGAGGATGGACCCCTCCTTCGAGATGCCTGTGCCATACATGATGTCGAATTCGGCCTGCTTGAAGGGAGGAGCGACCTTGTTCTTGACGACCTTCACCCGGACGCGGTTGCCGACCACCTCGCCATTGACCTTGATGGAGTCGATCCGCCTGATGTCCATGCGGACGGAGGAGAAGAACTTCAGGGCACGGCCACCGGGCGTGGTCTCGGGGTTGCCGAACATGACGCCGATCTTCTCACGGAGCTGGTTGATGAAGATGCAGGTGGTGTTCGACTTGGCAAGCGAGCCAGCGAGCTTGCGGAGCGCCTGGCTCATGAGACGGGCCTGGAGTCCGACCGTGGTGTCACCGATCTCTCCCTCGATCTCCGCGCGCGGCACGAGGGCCGCCACGGAGTCGACGACAACGACGTCGATGGCTCCGGACCGGACGAGCATGTCACAGATCTCGAGGGCCTGCTCACCGGTGTCAGGCTGTGATATGAGGACCTCGTCGATGTCTACACCGAGCCGAGCGGCATACCCGGGGTCGAGGGCATGCTCGGCGTCTATGAACGCGACGACGCCGCCCATCGCCTGGGCCTCTGCCAGGATCTCGAGCGAGAGCGTGGTCTTGCCGGAGGACTCGGGACCGTAGATCTCGACGATACGCCCGCGCGGGACGCCGCCTATGCCGAGAGCCGCATCAAGGGCCACCGATCCTGTGGGAATGGCCTCGATCTCGAGGTCGGGACCATCGTCCCCATACTTCATGATGGCACCCTTGCCGAACCTCTTCTCGATCTCAGCGGTGGTCGATTCGATCATTCGATCGCGCTCTGCGCCGGTGCTCGGCCCATGGACCTCTTTGGTGACGTCCTTGCTCTTGGACATGGCATCCCCTCTCGTCGTATGCACTATAACCGAACATTCGTTCGTAGTCAACGGACACAGGTCGAGGGTACCAGCGAAAACTGACAAGGATTCGGTTCCGACTGTCAGAATTCTGACACGAACGGTCAACCACGAGGGTCTCGAGTCCTTACGCTCGGAGCTGTCACCGATGGACCCCCTCGACCGACCGAGACCTCAGGCGAGGGTGCCACCACACTCCATGAGACCCTCATGAAGCTCGGCCAACGCGACACGAACCGCCTGGGCACGTACCTCATCGCGATCCCCAGTGAACGTGTGCAGACGAGCTGAGGTGGACGCTGCAGTCGAGCGACCTATCCAAACCGTGCCGACCGGCTTGCCCTCCTCGGCACCACCAGGTCCAGCGATACCCGTGACGCTCACTGAGACGTCGCAGGCGAGCACGGCTCGGGCACCTTCGGCCATGGCACACGCACACTCGGACGAGACTGGCCCCACTCCATCGATCACCAGGGGCGGGACACCAAGGACCGACTCCTTGACGGAGCACGCATAGCTCGTGATGCCGCCCATCATGACCTCGGAGGACCCAGGTATGTCCGTGATGGTCGCAGAGACGAGGCCGCCCGTGCACGACTCGGCCGTCCCGAGCGTGCGACCGGCTGCTCGTGCCTCGTGGACGAGCGCCTCGGCATCTCTCATGACCTCGTCGTCAATCCTCATCACGAGCCCCCCCGAACAGGACGTCCTTGCCCTTCATGAAGTAGTCGATGCCAGAGACCACCGTCAGGACGACGGCAGCGGCCATCACGAAATTCGAGACGAGGAAGAGGGCATCCGCACATGCGCCCGCCGGACAGGCCCTGGCCACGAGCAAACCTGCGATGGCCCCCATGGTCGTGGCCGTCTTCCACTTGCCGAGGCCGCTTGCGGCCACGACGGTGCCGTCGGCCGAGAGGACCATCCTCAGACCGGAGACAAGGAACTCCCGCGTCACGATGATGAAAGGCACCCACACGCTCGTGAGGTCCCACTGTACGAGGACAAGCAGGGCGCAGATGACCACGAGCTTGTCAGCTATGGGGTCGAGGAACTTCCCGAACACCGTCACCTCTCCCCTACTGCGGGCAAGGTAGCCGTCAAGCTTGTCGGTAAGGGCGATGATGCCGAAGGCGAAGGCCACGGCAAGGCCCCATGCCGAGATGGAGGTGCCATCAGGAAGAGGCGCGGCCTCAGCCAAGGCAAGCCAACCGAAAGTTGCGACGACACGCACGCACGTGACGACGTTCGCAGGCGTCCAGATGGAGCGTCTGCTCATCGATGGTCCCCACCAACGAGCTCGCCCTCGAGCTCGTAGCAGAAGGAGTCCGTGAGCCTGCAGGTGACGACGTCACCGACCGAGACGCTCCCCTCGACGATATGGACCGCCCCGTCGGAGTCGGGAGCCTGGAACCAGGTGTGTCCTATGAGCTCATCGCCCGTATCGGTCGACTCGACACCGTCGATGATGACCTCGCAGGTCTCACCGACATGCCTCGCCGTAGCATCGAACCCGAGCTGCTCGGCCGTGTCGATGAGGCGCTGGGTACGCTCGAGCTTCACATCGTCTGGAATCTGGTCCTCCATCCTGCTGGCGACCGTACCCTCCTCGGGGGAGTACGAGAACACCGAGCAGTAGTCGACCCGCTCGTGCTCGAGGAACCCGACGAGCTCGTCGACCTCGTCGTCCGTCTCGCCGGGGAACCCGACGAGCGCCGTCGTTCTCAGGACCATGCCGGGGATCTCGCTCCTGAGACGCTCGAAGAGGCGTCCGTACTCCTCGGAGGAGCCCGAGCGGTTCATGCGAGTGAGGATCCTCTCGGAGCAATGCTGTATGGGGATGTCTATATAGGGCAGCACCTCGGGAACGTCACGTATGACCGAGACCAGCTCGTCCGTCATTCCCTCGGGCTGCAGGTAGAGCACGCGTAGCCAGCCGCCATAGGGCGCGACGAGCGTCGCGAGGCGCCTGAGCAGCGAGGCGAGCGAATCGCCTTCGGAAAGGTCACACCCCCACACACCGGTGTCCTGACCGATGAGCACGACCTCGCGCGTTCCACCCTCCATGAGCGAGGAGACCTCTTGGGCGATCTCGGCATAGGGACGCGAGTGATACCGCCCGCGAATGTAGGGAATTGCGCAGAAGGCGCAGAACCGGTCGCATCCATCGGAGATCTTCACGTAGGCACTCGTGCCGCATATGGTTCGGAGTGACTCACCGGCCAGGTCGTCAACGGAGGCAAGAGGCTTTGCCTCCTGCTCGGGCAGTCCGAGGACGCGCCTGCACACGGAGACGATATCGTCCTCCTCGTCGGTGCGGACGAAGGCTGAGACCTCCGGGAGCTCGTTCGGCAGGTCAGACCCATACCGGGAGGGAACGCACCCGCACATGACGATGGGGCACGAACGCACCCCTTCCCTGACGCCCTCGGCGAGCTCGAGGGTGCACTCGATGCTCTCTTCCGTGGCGCTGGCGAGGAATGAGCAGGTGTTGATTATGACGAGGGAGGCGTCCTCGACCTCCTCGACCTCCCTGAAGCCGCCCCTCAAGAGGAGCGCCCTCATTCGGTCGGTATCTACCTCGTTCTTTGCACAGCCGAGCGTGACGAACAGGACGCTCGGCATATCCTCAGCGATAGTTTGCATAGTTCAGCGGCTGCCCATAGTCGGCGGAACGGAGGAAGGTGATGACCTCTTGGAGGGCATCACGAGAGGCGGAGCTCACGCGGAGCTTGTCTCCTTCGATGGTGACCTTCACCTTGAGCTTCAGGTCACGGATGTCCTTGGATATGCGCTTGGCGACATCCGCATCGATGCCCTGGACCAAGTGGCCTGCACGCCTCAAGGACCCACCCGATGCTGCCTGGTCGACATCCCACCTCAGGGACTTGAGGTCGACCTTGCGCTTGGCGAGCCGCCCGTTGAGCACATCGACTACCTGGCCGGCGACGAACTCCGATGGGGCCTCGACCGTGAAGGTGCCGTCAGCCTTCGAGAAGTCCACCGTCGCTCCTGACCCCTTGAGGTCATAGCGCTGCGAGAGCTCTCTGAGGGTCTGCTGGTAAGCGTTGTCGACCTCCTGGAGGTCGACCTCCGAGACGATGTCGAAACTGGCGTCCTTGGCCATGATGCTCCTCTCGGCGGGCGTCGCCCGCATTGCGCTGCTTGCTATGAGGTTGCCTTCGTCTGCGAGGTCGTCTGGGCCGAGGTCTGTGCCGTCGTGGCATCAGAGGTGGTGGCCGCGGATGTCGTCGCAGGGGAAGTGCCTTGTATGGTGAGCTTGCCGAGCCCCGAGGTCTTGGAATCGAACTGGACAGCGGTCCCGTTGTTCGTGACGCTCACGGCCGTGGTGTCGGCAACTTGAATCGTGATGGAACTCGTGACCACGTATGAGGCGGACCAGGGTCCCGTGATGGTCTCCGCGACCTTGCTCTCACCGTCACATTGGACCTCGAGCCAGGTGACCTGACCATCGGCCACCGTCACCACGACATCGGTCTCGGTGGCAGCCTCGGTCGTCGCAGAGCGTGCGACCGCAGCCGAGAGTGCCGCCTGCTCGGCCGCCTGCTGGGTCGCGGAGACGGTGGATGCGGACGCGGTGGAGGCTGACGAGGTGGCGACACTCACCTGCTTGCCCGTGGATGTCGTGCTCGTGGTGCAGGAACGGACGGACACCACGATGATCACCATGAGGGCTATGGCAAGGACGGCGAACATCGTGAAGATCGTCCGCCGGGTGTCCGAGAAGTAGGCCTCGATAACACCAGCGACTCCCGAACGCGGTGCCTGGGAGGAGCTCGCTCCCCTGCTCTGCAGCTGACGCTGGTACGAGTCCGGCTGACGACGCCGGACGTTGGGACGTTCGGGCGTGACGATGTTGCGCGAGGACCTCCTGCCCGCCTGGGTGGAGGCCGCCTCATAGGGGTGTGCCGTGTCGTCGTAGCGAAGGTCATCACGATATTGGCTCGGCGTCACCCGGCGGGTGGTGATGTCGCCGTTCACGGCCCTCGTACGACCAGAGGCAGGCTGCGAGGGGACGGGGGCAGAGGACTCCTGTCGTGCGGCGCGCCTCGCCTGACGGGCGGCACGACGCGCCTCGACGCTCTCGTCATCGGTGGGCAGAGCAGAGGAGTCCCGAGGCATCCGCCCGGTATAGGGCCTGCCTTGGGGGTAGCCTTGCGTCGATGGCGTCTGAGATGACGATGGGCGACGAGTGCTCCCAGCCATCGTGTCCGATGAGGGACGCTGCCAGGACGACGATGGCGTGACACCATGGCCCTGGTCTCCCGAACCGCGCCAGCCAGCCCCCTGGCTCCCCCTGCCAGGGCGTGAGGTGACCGTCCGGTAACCGGCCGGGTCCGATGCGTTCACGGCCGGCTGATACCTGCTCGAAGCGGTACGCACGGACGAGGCGCCGGTATTGGGAAGCTCATAGATCGGCTCGTTGGCAGGGGTGTGTGTCGTCCGCCTCCGTGGGGATCCAGAACCGGGGGTCTCCGCATTGAACTCAAATAGGTCCTCAGAGAACTGGTCGATGACCTGTTGGGGGTTCAGCCCGAGGTAGCGAGCATATGACGAGAGCATCCCCTGTGCATAGCCGCTCTTGGGGAGGCTCTGGAAGTCACCCTCCTCGAAGGCCAGGAGGACCTGCTCCTTGATCCTGAGCACGTTCGAGGCCTGGGTAAGCGAGAGGCCAAGCTGCCGCCGCCTTGTGACCAGCAGCTGGCTAAAACGCGGACGAGACAACCTACACCTCCCGGAACTCGGTCTCGGCGGACCTCAGCTCCTCGAGTCCAGCCGCGTCGAGAAGCACCTCTCGTGGCTTGGATCCGTCGGGGGGACCGACGACGCCCTTCTGCTCGAGCATGTCCATGATTCTACCTGCCCTAGCGTACCCCACCTTCAGCCTACGCTGCAGTCCGGATGTCGAACCGAGTTGAGAGTCCACAACTATCTGCGCTGCCTCCCATACGAGCGGGTCGTCGTCCGAGGCGACCTCATCGGACGTATCCGCCCTCCCTGGGACCACCGCCGACAGGATCTCGTCATGATACTCCGGCGTGACCTGCTGCTTGATGAACTCGACCGTCTGCTCGATCTCGCTGTCGGAGACGAAGCACCCTTGGGCGCGGCGCGGGCGCTTGCCACGGAGCTTCACGAGCATGTCTCCGTTGCCCAGGAGGCGTTCGGCGCCGGTCTGGTCGAGGATGATGCGCGAGTTCATGCCATTGTCGACCGAAAGGGCCACACGATTGTCGATGTTGGCCTTGATGAGGCCCGTGACAACGTCAGCCGAGGGACGCTGCGTTGCGACGACGAGATGAATTCCAGCAGCCCGGCCGAGCTGGGCGATCCGCACGATCGAGGCCTCGACGTCCTTCCCAGCCACCATCATGAGGTCAGCGAGCTCGTCGATCACGATGACGAAGTAGGGCATGGCCTTCGGCGGGTTGTCCATGCTATCCCACTTGCCCCCGCTCACGTTCCGGTTGTACGTCTTTATGTCACGTACCCGATAGTGCTCGAAGACCTTGAGCCTGCGCTCCATCTCGGAGACACCCCACTGGAGCGCGCTCGCAGCCTGGCGAGGCTCGGTCACCACAGGCACATAGAGGTGAGGAAGCCCTGCATAGCCGGTGAACTCCACGCGCTTGGGATCGACCATGATGAGCCGCACCTGGTCAGGCGTGGCCCTCATGAGAATTGACATGATGATGGAGTTCAGCATGACCGACTTGCCCGATCCCGTGGTACCTGCCACCAGGAGGTGCGGAAGCGTCGCGAGGTCGACGACGATGGGCTTGCCCTCCGAGTCGCGCCCGAAGGCGACGTCGAGCGGTCCACCCTGCGCATAAGGAAGCACGTCGCCGAGGCAGACGCTCTGCGACTCCTTGTTCGGAATCTCGATGCCCACGAGCGAGGTCCCGGGAATGGGAGCGAATATGCGGACGCTCTTGGAGGCGAGCGATAGGGCGATGTCATCCTCGAGGTTCGTGATCTTGCTCACCCGCTCGCCCTCGCCCATGGAGATCTTGAACGTGGTGACACGAGGACCAGCGACCCAACCGACGACCTTGCTCGCGAGGCCGAACTCCTCGAGGGTGCCCTGGAGCCGGTTTGCGACCGCCTGGAGCTCAGACTGCGAGGATGCCGACGTTGCCGAGTTGGGGTTCGAGTCGAGAATCGACAAGGGTGGGAGCTCGAGGTCGGAGCTTGCGTCGCCGGGACGCTTGAGGTCCTTGGGCGAGCCCGCCTTGATGTCCTTCTCCCCCCTCTTCCCACGAGGATGTGCGCGTTTGGTCGTACGCTTGGCCCCTGACTCGAGGAACTCGGGAACCGATCCACGGGTGGCATCCTGGCCATCGTCCTCGGGGACGGCCACCTCCTGTACGACCGCGGGCACTGGCTTGGGCGCCTCGGTCGCCGCCTTGCGTGCCCTACCTGACTTGCCAGGCTTCCTTGAGGCGCCTCGTTTCAGCACGCTGGTCTGACGGGCCCCGATATAGGTGGTGACGGCGTTACCGTCACCGTCGAGCAGGGACGCCTGAGCCGGATTGGCGACGGGTGGGACCTGCTCCACCTCATCAATTCCATCCGTGGGACGCACACGAGAGCGCGAGCGCAGCGAGGGGAACCTCCTGCGGTCCCGCATCGTGTCGGACCCATCCTCGGCATCCCGTACCTGCTGGGCACGATGGGAGTTCAGAGACCTCCTTACCTTGAGGACGAGGTCGGAGATCGAGAATCCGCAGACGATGACGCCTGCGATGATGAGTCCTGCCAGTATCACGTCGCCCACGACCGTGCCCACGAGCCTCACGAGCACCCAGGCGATGCCTGCACCGACATAGCCGCCCGAGGCCGCAAGGACGGACTCCTGGAAGAGCGAGTCAGGCATGAGCTCCACACCTGGCACGTTGAGCGAGAGGAGTGCCAGGACGGCGAGCACGACCATGGAGAGCCCGACTGCCGCGCGGGCGGAGATGGGCTTCTCGGAACGCACGAAGAACGTGAGCGAGAAGAGGAACAACGCGATAGGCACGAGCAAGGCACCTGATCCGAAGCCCATGGTGAGTCCGACCGAGCAGGCATGCGTCACCAAGGCCGAGCTCGGAGAGACAAGCGAGAGGACCATGGCCACCGACAGGACGGCACATGTGACCCCGGCAATGTCATTGCGGGCGGTGCCCCCTACGACACGGTCGTCAGACTTCGGCTTTGACGCCGTTCTCGACTGGCGCGCGCCGTTCTTCTTCTTTGCTGCGTTTTGGGTGCGACTCTTGGGCATCTAGACCTCCATCACCACCGGGATGACCATGGGCCTCGTCTGGGTCTTGTTCCAAAGGAAGTTGGAGAGGCTGTTGCGGACGGCCTTGCGAACCGCATCGGTGCCGCCAGCGGACGAGAAGCTACCAGACTCGACGGTCTTCCTGATGGCGGCCTCGGCCTCGTCGATGAGGGACTGGTCGTCGGCGAACGAGACGCCTCGGCTCGTGAAGTCGACCTCGTCCACCTTGTGCTTACGCGTGGAGACCGTGACGACGCAGGTCACGATGCCGTCAGTCGCGAGCTTCTGGCGGTCGCGAAGCACCACGGGGTCGGTGTCGCCGATTCTAAGGCCGTCGACATAGACGATGCCGGAGTCGACGGGCTGCCCGAGGGTCACCTTGCCACCGCGCATCTCGAGCGTGTCGCCGTTGTCGCAGATGAAGACATGGTCCTTGGGGATGCCCATGCTATAGGCGAGCTTCGCATGCGCGCGAAGGTGGACGGCCTCGCCGTGTACCGGCATGAAGTAGGAGGGTCTCGTCATGGCGAGCATGAGCTTGAGCTCCTCCTGGGAGCCATGGCCCGAGACGTGGACGACGGCGTTGGACTTGTCGTAGATGTCGCAGCCGATCTTGGAGAGCGAGTTGATGATGCCCTGGACGCTCTTCTCGTTACCAGGCACCGGCGTGGCAGAGATGATGACCGTGTCACTTGCCGTGATGGTGAGCGAGCGATGCTCGCCGTTGGCCATGCGGGCAAGAGCAGAGAGAGGCTCGCCCTGGCTACCGGTGCAGAGCACGACGATCTTGTTATCGGGAAGGTCATGGACGTCATAGGCGTCGACGATGTCGTTCTCGGAGATGTTGAGGTACCCGAGCTCACGGGCGATCTTGGTGTTGGTGAGCATGGAACGTCCCGTCACCACGACCTTGCGGCCCACGGCCGTGCTCGCGTCACAGACTTGCTGAAGGCGGTGGATATGGCTCGAGAAGGATGCCACGAAGACGCGACCTGGTGCGTTCTTGATGATATGGCGCAGGGCCGCGCCCACGGTCGCCTCGCTCGGCGTGAAGCCGGGCTTCGTCGCATTGGTGGAGTCCGACATGAGCAGGTCGATGCCTTGCTTGCCGTACTTGTTGATGGCGGCATAGTCGGACCGGACCCCGTCGATGGGGGTCTGGTCAAGCTTGAAGTCACCCGTGTGGAGCACCGTCCCCTCAGGGGTCTTGATGAGGACGCCCAGCGCCGCAGGGATGGAGTGCGTCATCGAGAAGAAGTCGATGGAGAAGGCGCCGAGGTTGACATGGCTGCCATCAGACACCGGACGGAACTTAGGCTGCTTGATGTTGTGCTCGGCAAGCTTGCCCTCGATGAGTCCGAGGGTGAGCTTGCTCGAGAAGATGGGGACCTTATGCTGCAGGTCCATGAGCAGGTATGGGAGGGCCCCGGTGTGGTCCTCGTGGCCGTGGGTGATGATGATGCCCCTCAGCTTCTCCTCGTGCTCGAGCACGTAGGTATAGTCAGGGAGCACCAGGTCGATGCCTGGTTGGTCATCGTCAGGGAACATGAGCCCGGCATCCACGAGTACCATGTCGTTGCCGTACTCGAAGGCCGTCATGTTCTTGCCGATGCCGTCAAGTCCTCCCAGCGGGATGATCTTGAGTGCTGGTGTCTTCTTTGCCATAAGGGCTGATATCCTTTCGATCAGAACACCTGACGCGCAGCGCGCCTCAGGTCGTATACGGTGAAGCTACAGTTGAAATCATTGTACTCGATGGGAGGCCCAGCCATGTCCTGCACGAAGGCCGAGTATCGCAGATATGCGTCACTTGCGGACGACGTCCTCACGAGTCAGTGTGCCCTCTCGGCGTTCCACGCGTCCGGCCCCGGGGGGCAGGGGGTCAACACGAGCGACTCCGCCGTCCGCCTCGTCCACAGGCCCACGGGAATCGTGGTCACCTCTCGCGAGGAGAGGAGTCAGCTGCTCAACAGGAAGAGAGCGCTTGCGAAGCTCCGAGCACGACTCAGGGTCTTGGGCACGCCCGCCAAGCATCGCACGAAGACCAAGCCGAGCAAGGCCTCGCGCCAACGACGTCTCGACGCAAAGCATCGAGACGGCCGCATCAAGCAGATGAGGCGCAAGCCGCACGACGAGGGCTAGAGAGCGGCCCCGGCAACCGCATGGTCACCGGGGCCGCTGCGGACACGTTCGTCCCTACGACCTAGCTCTCGTGATGACGGCGGGGTGTGCGCTCGGAGCGTCCGCCGTTGTCGCCGGGCCTACGGTCATGGCTGTGACCATTGCCGTTCGAGTGGTTGCGGTCATTCCCACGGTGGTCACCACCGCGGTGGTCGTGGCTGCCGCCATTCGAATGACCGGAGCCGGCAGGTGCCTCGGGCTTGTCGATACGGTCCAGGCTGATCTTGCCCTTCTCGTCGACCTCGAGCACGCGCACGTGGACCTCGTCGCCGATGTTGAGGACGTCCTCGACCTTCTCGACGCGGCCCTTGGCCACGCGCGAGATGTGAAGAAGGCCGTCCTTGCCCGGGAGCAGCTCGATGAAGGCTCCGAAGGGCTGGATGCCGACCACGCGACCGGTGTACTCCTCGCCGACCTCGGGGACCTTGACGATTGCCTTGATGCGCGCCGCGGCCTCGTCGCCCGCACCATTGGTGCCTGCGATGAAGACGGTACCGTCCTCCTGGATGTCGATCGTGGCACCCGTGTCGTCCTGGATGCCGCGGATGACCTTGCCACCGCTGCCGATGACGTCGCGGATCTTGTCGGTCGGGATGTTGAGCGTGATGATCTGGGGCGCGTTGGCCTTGGGGGCCTTGCGCGGCTCTGGAATCTTCTCGAGCATCTTGCCGAGGATGTAGGCACGGCCCTCGTGGGACTGGTTCATGGCCTGCGTGAGAATCTCGGGCGTGAGGCCCGTGGCCTTGTTGTCCATCTGCATTGCGGTGATGCCACGCTCGGTACCGGTGACCTTGAAGTCCATGTCACCGAGGAAGTCCTCGAGGCCCTGGATGTCGGACAGGACGACGGTCTTGCCCTCCTCCTGGATGAGGCCCATGGCGATGCCGGAGACCGGACGCTTGATGGGCACGCCGGCGTCCATGAGGGCAAGGGTGCTACCGCAGGTGGAAGCCATCGAGCTCGAGCCGTTGGAGCTCATGACCTCGGAGACGACGCGGATGGTGTAGGGGAACTCGTCCTCCGACGGGATCACCGGGAGCAGTGCGCGCTCGGCAAGGTTGCCGTGCCCGATCTCGCGGCGCTTGGGGCTTCCCATGCGACCGGTCTGACCGGTGCAATAGGGCGGGAAGTTGTAATGGTGGATGTAGCGCTTGCCGTCGACGGGCTCGATGGTGTCAAGGCGCTGCCACTCGTTCAGCATGCCGAGCGTTGCGACGGAGAGGACCTGGGTCTGGCCGCGCTGGAAGAGGCCGGAACCATGGACCAGGGGCAGGTAGTCGGGGGTCACCGTGATCGGACGGATCTCGTCAGCCACGCGGCCGTCGACGCGCTCGCCGGTCTCGACGACCATGCGGCGCATCGCGTGCTTCTCGAGGCCCTTGAGCTCGACGGGGATGGCACGCGAGTACTGGAGCTGCTCCTCGGGCGTGAACTCGTCCTTGATCGAGGCCTTGAGAGCCTCAACCTTGCCGATGCGGCTGAGCTTGTCTGCGTCCTTGAGAGCGGCGCTCATCTCGTCCATGTGAGCGATGACCTTGTCGTGGACATAGGGAATCGGCTCGTCGAGGACGTAGCTACGCTGCTCGATCTGGCCGTTGGCCTCGACCCACTTGGCGAAGAACTTCTTCTCCTCCTCACAGAAGGCGCCGATGGCCTCCTGGCCGAAGGCCATGGCAGCGAGCATGTCCTCCTCGGAGATCTCCTGAGCCGAGGCCTCGAGCATCGAGATGAACGTTGAGGTGCCGGCAAGCTCGAGGTCGAGGTCGGAGGCATCGCGCTCCTCGTACGTCGGGTTCACGATGTACTCGCCGGTCTCGGGGTTACGGCCGATGCGCACGCCAGCGAGAGGACCTTCGTAGGGGACTCCACCGACGGTCAGTGCCGAGCTGGCACCCATGATGCACATCATGTCGACGGGGTTCACCTGGTCGGCGACGAGCGAGGTCGCGACGACCTGGACCTCGTTACGGAACCCATCGGGGAAGCTCGGGCGCAGCGGACGGTCGATCATCCGTGCCGTGAGGGTGGCCTTCTCCGAGGGACGTGCCTCGCGCTTAAGGTAGCCTCCCGGGATACGGCCGACGGCGTACATCTTCTCGATGAAGTCGACCGTGAGCGGGAAGAAGTCGTAGTCCTTGCGCTCATCGGAGACGACGACGGTGACGAGCACCGTGGAGTCGCCCTGCTTGACGAGCACGGCGCCCGTGGCCTGCTCGGCGAGCTCGCCGGCCTCGAGGACATAGTGCTTGCCGTAGAGGTCGAACTCGTGGGTAACCTTGGTCATGTTGTTCCTCTTATCTCCGCCTGCCACATTGCAGACGGGCCTCGTGGGGCCTCCCCTGTGCACGGGGACGTATCTGTTCGGCGCGACGCGTCGCGCTGCCCCGACGTGCATCCCACCGTGGGCGCACGTCTATCTGAAGAGGGCGCCCGCAGGCGCCCTCACCGGTCCTACCTACTGGATGTTGTCGCGAATCTTGAGTTCCGCGATGAGGCTGCGGTACTCCTCGATGTCGTTCTTCTTGATGTAGCCCAGAAGACGGCGACGCTTGCCGACGAGCATGAGGAGTCCACGACGGGTGTGGTAGTCCTTCTTGTGGCTCTTCATGTGCTCGGTGAGCTCGCGAATGCGCTCGGTGAGAAGGGCGACCTGCACGGATGCAGAGCCGGAGTCCTGCTCGTTCTTGCCGAACTGCTTGATGAGCTCGGCCTTGCGCTCCTTGGTAACGGTCATGCTATGACACCTTTCCTCATGGATTCGCCCCGGACTGGGTGCGCCGTCGGTGTGTGACGTGCGACCAGGTACGGGGTACGGACGAACGAACGAAATCTTAGCACATATTAACTTGGCTCCCGTCAAGATGGTTTCGTTCCTGTCACAACGCCGGCAACCATCAACGTCGCCCGTGCCTCATCGCGTCACTCATACAAAGCGAGAATCTGAGGAATCAATGCGTGCCAATCACGATTTCGAGCAGTTTCAAGACCGCCCGAGACGAGAACCTGCCTTAGCGCCTCGTCGTTTGCCAGCCTCTCCACTTTCTCAACGCCCCCCTCTATATCCCCAAGTTGATAGAGAAGGCAATTGCTTCCATCAATAAGATACTCTGAGTTCCCGTTGTTTAGAGCGGCAACGACAAGTCCGCCGGTGGACATCATCTCCAAGGGAGGGTAAGAAAAGCTCTCTAGCGAGCTCGTCTTGAGAAGGATGTGGCATTGCGAGTAGACCTCGGGGACTCTCTGATGTGGCACATCATGGAAATACTTATCGACCTTCCACTCATCCTTTGGACCAGAGCCATATGACATGTACCAAATCTCGAATCGTTCCGGATCGAGTCTAGAGGCGATTTGAAAAGCTTCCTCGACGTTCTTATGTGGAGACTCTGAGTCGCCCTCTATGAGGACCCTGATCTTGCCTCCCCATGATCGTTCTGATGAAGAGAACAATCCTATGTCAATTCCATTTGGTGCAAACAGTGGCTCTCTGTGATAGACCCGTTCAAGCCAGTCCGAGCACCACTTTGAGATGGTGACGTAACCCACGTCATCGCAAGCATAGGTGGCGTTTGCCCCAAGACGAAAGTCAGACGTATTCGGATAGAACCCGGGTTCCCAATTTTGAACCAAATAAAGCAGTTTCGTAACGTTAGGACAACCCCTAAGAGGGAGAAGCGTATTCCAAAGCGTCGCTACGGCAATATCGACCTTGCCGCCGAGGAGGGAAGCCGTTGTAACTGAATGGGATGGCCTCATGCGAATTACTGGGAACTCATGCCCTTCGAACTCATAGAGGTATGGAATGGGATTTGCATTCTGATAATCGTCGACAACCGTTACATCATATCCGGCATCCTGCAGCATGCAGCAGTGTTTTAGTGCAACGAGAGAGCCACCGCTCGTCCAGAGCGACGGCAAAGCCATGAGGACGTTCGTACTCTGGTCAGCCCGAAGAGCAGAAGCACGTGCAAGAGCCTTATCGGAACAGACTGGGTCGGTCTCCGGAAGCAGAGTACCTAGTTGAGCAGTGCTGAGAGTTGGGCTCTTCCCAGAATCGAGAATGCCTATCAACTCGTTGATACCTCGATAGACTCTCTTCTTGAGATTTGAGGCCTTCGAACAAAACGACTCGCAAACATCGTTCATGGGGCCACAGAACAAGAATGAACGGGCGAGAGCAAGGCACGTTAGGTCGCATTGGGCCTTCGGAACCCTTTGTACGGATACACCTGAAGCGGAAAGCTGGTCGCAGATAAAGCCAAGGATTTCTTCGTCCTCTTTGCACATGTCGATCTCCTCGAACACAAGAAGATCAAAAAAGGTCGCGTGCGCAGTGAGAGCTGAATAGGTCGAACGGATGTTGGAACAGGATTGTATCGGGGCGTCAATCCCATCCGAACAGACGAAAGCCCTGTCAATAGTGCCCCGTAGATTCCCGCACGGAGCGTCGCCATGGTAGCGCGTATATATGATTGCAGCAGATGAGTGGGCTAAGTCTGCGCATCCAGAATCTTCAGCAGGCACGCTAGAACCACAAACGACGAAAGCGTCAATTCCACTGTTGATGAGATTCTCACAATACTTCGAATACTTCCCGAGCGTTGCGCCATCAACATCATTTCCAAGGAAGTATGCTGCGTTGATATGCCGATGCGAAACAATGTACTTGGCAATACTTGAGCCAGTCCCAAGGGTCGTGCAATGCGCCCTACAGAAGTCGCGAGCCCTCTCGCCAATCTCAGTCCGAACACTCTCATTGGTCACCAGTAAGTTCAGGGCCTCTCGCCAATCAAGTTCAGTCCGACAGAGTAGGCCGGTCTGCCCGTCATGAATCATCTGCGCAAACGCCCCGATATCGCTGGCAACTGTAGGCACACCTACAAGTCCTGCCTCGACCCACTTGTTCTCGGACTTAGCCTCGTTGAAGACATTATTCGTCAAGGGAGCGATATTGATATCGCAACTTGCGATGAGCCCTGGTAAGTCTCTCCAATCGCAAAAGTCGCGGGTATGGACGCGGCCCGTAAAACCGTCAAGTTCGGATGGAAGATCAAGGTCTCCGACAAGAAGAAGCTCGACATTCTCGTGCCTCTCAAGAATGGAAACCAGTGCAGGTAACACCATATTGAAATCATCGTTATGCGTGATGCTACCGCTAAAATAGCCTATCGTTACATGGTCCCGATGGGCTTGCCTCAGGCTATATGCGGCATCAGACAGGGCTACCATCTCAGCTGAAGCGACATTACGATTGACAAACACATTAGGCACGAGGCGCCTTAGCCCGTCTGCCATCCCATCGGTAGTGGTGATTGCAGAGCCACACAATTTCAGCAGTCGAGCATAGGACTCGACACCAGCATCATAGCTAGCCTTATCTGCCGGTGCCATAGATGCAACATATGGAATCTGATCCGTATAGAACGTATCTATGACGAGATCATCGATATCGAAGTAGACGTCCTTGTTCAGCTCCTTTGCTCTCCGGACGAAGAGCTCCATATCGGAGGACCATGGACATCGAAAGATGACAAAGGAACGCGCAAGTCCGACGTCTTCCAGATGAAGGTCACAAGCATCCAAGGAACAGACGGCAAGCCCAGCGGAACGGAGTTGCTCCACTTGATGATCAACCCTGTACCTTATGGGATGTGGAAGCGTCCTATCGCATCCGTTGATAAAGAGCACGTCGTAGAAGTTTGGAATGCTGGCCGACTCATGACCAGAGGACAACAGAGGAATGAAGTGCCTTGCTCTCGCCGTAATGCCAGACCAAGCGATTGACCAAGGGCTCTCATTCTCAAGGCGCTTGCCAAAGCGACTGACTTTTGTGCTGATATAGCCCATATGCATCCTCGCATCTATATGTTGAACTAATCGCTTATCTGCGGTCGGAAACGGACCTGCCCGCAGGCGTTGCAAACAACGGATTGACCGTAAACGGGTTTCCCCAATCCACATCTTTGCTAATCAATTCCTCAATTGCGCGCTCTTCCGATAGAGGAACATGATGGATGGGACACTCGCATGCACCTGCAAGAACTTGCTCAATATTTCTCATGGGCACCGCACCGTAGCGTTCGGAGAGCGCCTTATTCCTAGCAGCCTTACCAATCGAACCGGAGTCCTCTCGATCGGCGAGGCATGACTGAAGGCCTGCAATCCAGTCTTGTTCAGACCTGCAGACGAAACCGGACCTTCCATCGTCTATCGCCTCACAGTACGAAGAGACGCTGCTAGCGCAGGTAGGAGTTCCCACAGCCCCAGCCTCAAAGACCTTAAGCGCGCTCTTGCAGTTTGTAAAATCATCGATTACCAGCGGCGCAAGAGCCACGTCGACGGTCGCCTGCAGCGCTTGAAGGCACGCCATGTCGACGATAGGCAATCGGATGAGCCTGCCGGCATGTGTGATTTCGTCATAGCTGCTATCTAGTAAGAGGTCGCCAACAATTAAGAGCTGGGCATTCTCAGCAAGCAAAAATGAGGACAGAGCGCCTGAGAGAATTGAAAAATCACGATCGTGGCTCGCAGTCCCGCTGAAGTACCCGATGGTGAAAGGTTCGCCCCTACGCTCCCGCCTCGATTCATATAGCTCATTCGATAAGCGAGCCTGTCCTTCGCTCAGAAAGGACCTCAACGTATACGAGGGCTTGTTGTAACGAGCGCTAAGCAATTCCGTAAGGTATGTAGTGGATCCAATAAAGCAGTCAGAGACCGATGACATGAGCTCGAAACGGTTACAGCACCCGTACCAGAAGGCTAGCTCCTCGGTGTTCCGCTTATCCCTAACCATGGCATCAATTACCCGCGGGGCAGCAAGCAGTCCGAGGACATCATCATCAACAAGATATGCAATTCGAATCAACCGGCCCTTTGCTGCTAACGAAAAAGCCCACACGTCCGGCCGGATGCGCATTCGTATGAGAACAATAAGGTCGACAAGTCCTAGCAGCTCATCTTTTACGAGATCAAGCTCTTCGACATAGATGCAAACGGCGTATGAATTCGTAGACAGGCTGAGACACTCAGACACATTCCGTCCAAAGTACCGGAACGTCGCATCATCACCAGATTCCCGCTCGTATAACAAGAGCGCGCAGCGCTTACCCTGTCGATGCGCGGCGCGTAGCGCCTCCATCCGATTTGAAATGGAGGGCCAAGATAATCCTTCTTCACAATCAAATGGAGCGTGATACCCATACCGAGCAAGCCATCCGTCGACAGATGGCGTGGTATTAATATCGGACGAGGACGCCTCACGCGTTCTGTGGGCAGTATGTGAGCCGAGAGACGAGATGCAGTTCTTCAGACGGTGATATGGAGAACTATCTGCGGGACGAACTCCTCCCATAAGCTGTAACTCCTTAGCCTCAGTTAGTATAAATCGTGCCTTTAAGGGCTAAATTTCTTTGAGCTCATTCCAATCGGTAACCCATTCATTGCTCAGTATGGCCTAAGCAAGCTATCACCATTAAGAGAACTATATCTGGCTCGACCCAGATAGCGAGACGAGACCGCGCGAACCTTTCAACATCACACGCCCTCATATGGAATACGAGCATATTCAACCGGACACCTGATCTTCTATCCGGGTGTATTACCATAGCTTGGATGGCATCATGCGAACGACTTGCTAACGCTCTGGAGGAACATGTCAGCAAACGATAACGTCAAGCTAGATAATACTTCATACCTAAAGTTCGGTAGCCTCATTCGCGGTGATGGAAAGATATTTCAACAGGTTATAGCTAATCTACCGCAGGGTAGCCGCCTTATTAGCAATGCGAAGACAGCTGGCGAGAGTCCCACGCCCCTGCCTTCGCTCATCATAGAACGCGACGCAGCCAAAACCAGCTACGTTCTCATTCTGGCCATTCTATCTGTTCCCCAGGATGTAACGATCACTGTCGTTGATGAGAGCAATGAGACGATTTCGAGTTATCAGGAAACTCTAAGTCCAAGGACGACGAAGCTCGTGGGTCGTCTCAATACGATCAACAAGAGCAGAGTGGTCGAACTTAGAAATTGCGACAGAGAGGCTCTCCCGCATTCAGCACGGCTATCTGTCAACAACATTATCAATGATGCTAATGACCAGGATATTGTATGGGGAGAGGCCACCTTTGACGTCTTTACCGATGCTGAGCGGCAGGCTCGGGTGCACATGCACATCCTTGGATCAGACGGTCAAGAGATTTCAAGCGAGCCATGCATCATTCTTCGCGACAGCTGTGATTGCATGCATGAGTTTCCAAACGTCTATCTAAGGACAATCCAATACTCCATCAGGATCCCCTCCAAGACGGAGTCTTTCATAGTCTGGGCTGAATCTGATTCACCGCTTCCCGATGGTATGGTGTGCGTGCAGCCTGATTGGGCAGCAAACCTCCGGAAAGACTGGCATGCCATGACGGATGGAGCGATGCTCGACCCCGACTATAATGATTGGTTCATACATAATCACCGATCGAATCCTCGCTCAATCAGCCTCCAGCGCACCGTATCGTTTGATATTCAGCCGACCTTTTCGATTGTTGTTCCTCTCTATCACACGCCCCTAACGTTCCTTGACGAAATGATTCAGTCCGTACTCTCGCAGACCTATTCAAGATTTGAACTTATCCTTGTGAATTCGACCACAGAAGATCTTGATCTCACATTGGCGGTGGACAAATATGCCAAATCAGACAAACGTATAAAGGTAATATCGCTCAATACCAATCTCGGGATAACCGAGAACACCAACGCGGGCATCAGATCGGCAACTGGTGACTTCATAGCGTTTCTCGACCATGATGACATATTGGAGCCGGACATACTCTATCAATATGTTGTAGGAATTAACGAATACCCCACGACGGATCTTTTATATTGTGATGAGGACAAGGTCCAGGACGGCGTGTATAGCGCACCGAACCTTAAGCCTGACTTTGATTGGGACCGACTATATAGCTTCAATTATGTTTGTCATATGCTTACCGTACGCAGCAGCGTGCTAAATACCCTTGAACTTCCAGGTAGCGAGTTCGACGGAGCACAGGACTATCACATGACGCTCCGAGTCGCCGAGAAGGCAAGGAACATCTTTCATGCTAGAAAAGTCCTCTACCACTGGCGAATCCACGATGGCTCGGTCGCATCAAACGCCGACGCTAAGAGCTGGACTTCTGATGCAGGCACTCTAGCTATCCAGACGCATTTTGACCGCATCGGTGTTCATGCGCATGTGACCGCTCGAGACATTTCTCCTAACACATACAAAGTGAATTACGAGCTCTTTGACAAGCCCCTCATTTCCATAGTCATCCCGAACAAAGATGCTTCAGCGTATCTAAAGCGTTGTCTCGACTCGATATTGCATGGAACGTCCTACGACAATCTCGAGATCATCGTGGTAGAGAACAACAGCTCAGAGCCAGAGACGTTTGAGTATTATGACCAGGTGGTTAAGGATGATCCTCGGGTAAAGGTCCTGCGTTACCAGGGGGAGTTCAACTATTCGGCAATCAATAACTGGGCTGTCGACCAATCGACGGGTGAATACGTCATTCTCCTGAATAACGACATTAAGGTAATTTCACCCGATTGGATAGAGCAGATGCTCGGTCACTTTCTTGAGAAGCGGGTAGGCATCGTAGGCGCAAAACTATTGTTTCCCGACAACACGGTCCAGCATGCAGGAGTGAGGATGCGTCCTGCCGGTCCGAATCACATCTTCCTTCGATATCCGTCCGATATGCCAGGATATCTCTCATATAACCTCGTATGCCGTCAGTGCTCTGCCGTTACGGGCGCGTGTCTCATGGTAAGTAGAGAAGCATTCGATGACGTCGGAGGTCTTGACGTAGGGTTTAGAGTCGCTTTCAATGACGTTGATTTTTGCCTGCGCGTCGGAGCTACGGGAAGATCTGTGGTTTGGGAACCAGATGCTCTTCTCTACCACTATGAATCGGTTTCGCGCGGGCTTGACGATCTAGACAACACTAAGCTACTGCGCCTCAAGAAAGAATCTGGGACGCTTCAATCTAGATGGCCTGAAGGTTTCACCGGTGAAGACCCCTTCTCAAGCGTCTCGTTTGACTACGAAACGCTCTATTGTGCACTAAGAAAATGAACTGGTCAGAGTACCCACACGTCGACATCAGGTTCCTCGGCCTCGTCCCTTCTTCACCGACGTCCGTCATCCTCGACTTCAGGGTCACGGCAAGGGGGCTTGCTCGAGACCTGGTCTGCCTCAGAGCTGGAACCGGCAAGGACTGTCGCATCGACCTCCCCGTGACCACGCTCAGCGATGAAGAGTCCTCTCGCGGCGTCCGTACCATGGAAGTTACCGTCGAACTCACAGATGGGTTGCTGAACTGCGTGCTGTCGGCTCATCTGATAGCCCCACATCGAGCCACACGGATCGCCTATCGACTGCTCGAGCCAGATGAGACCAAGGGGCTCGTGGATGATTGGTACCTTGGCCATGAGGACGCGCTCTCCTCGCCGATGTACCCCGACTGGCTCGAACGGCACAGGACGCCCCAGGAAGATCTCGACCGCGAGCGCGTGGACACGAGCGAGCTACCATCGCGTCCGCTTATAAGTATCGTGACCCCTGTGTATCGGACCCCTCCTGCATACCTCAGGGCCATGATCGACTCGGTCTTGGGCCAGACCTACGACAACTTCGAGCTCATCCTCGCCAATGCCAGCGGTGAGTGCCGAGAGGTCGACTCCGTTCTCGCCTCGTATCATGATGCGAGGCTCCGTATCCTCACCATCGAGAACCGGTCGATCTCGGAGAACACGAACGCGGCAATAGCCGAGTCCGAGGGCGACTATGTGGGCTTCGTCGACCACGATGACCTCCTGGAGCCCGACTGCCTCTATCGTTACGTCGAGGAGATCGACGCTCGTCCACAGGCGGACCTGCTCTTCTGTGACGAGGACCTCGTGAGGGAGCCTGCCCCCGCCGGGGGCGAGACGTCCCACGTCGACTCCCTCGACGGTCTGGTGCACTTCTGCGCCAAGTTCAAGCCAGGCTGGAACCCCGACCTCATCATGACCCACAACTATGCCTGCCACCTCCTTATGGTGAGCAGAAGGGCCCTCGAGCTCACGGAACGTTCCGGAGCGGACGTCACAGGCGCACAGGACTACGATCTCGCATTCAAGGCAGCTGAGGTCGCACGGGAGGTCGTCTGCATACCTCGCGTGCTCTACCACTGGCGTGACCACCCAGCGTCCATCGCGACGAACCGGGACAGCAAACCGTACGCATTCGAAGCGGGTCGACTTGCCATCCAACGACATCTCGGGAGGGAAGGCATCGAGGCAACGGTCGGAGAGGGGAGCTTCCCCCTCTCGTATAGGGTGCACTACAAGCAATCGGAGCAGGCCATCGGAGTCATCTGCTACGGCGAGCGCTCGTCTGAGACCGCCGATGCACTTCGTTCGGGGAAGCTCGCAGACGAGTCGACGGTCATCCATGTGCCAGACCTTGACCATGCGCATGATGCCATGGCGCGCATGGAATCCGACATAGTCGTGCTGGTCTCAGACCGATGCCACGGGTTCGCCGATGGGTGGCTTGACGAGTTGACCGCTCCCCTCGCACGAAGGGATGACATAGCGATGGTCGCACCTGAGCTCCTCGCCGAGGATGGGACCGTGGCCTCCCACGGTCTCACCGTGTGCCCAGACGGGTCGCTCACCAGTGCCGAGCAGGGACTTCCGAGAGGACTTTCCGGTTACATGACCTACCTCTGTCATGCACGCGACGTCAATGCCGTAGCAGGTGCCGTCGTGGCACTGAGGAGGGATGACTACGTTGCGGGCGACGGATTCACAGGTGACCTGCCAGACGAGCTGCGCATCCCCGACCTCAGCCTCACCTTGGCCGATGCCGGGTCGCTCGTCATGGTCGAGCCCTATGGCCCCGTGACCGTATGCCAGGAAGCGAATGGCCCATCGCCATACGCCTGCCCGCAGGTCTCGGGGAGCTCACGCCATCTGCTCCTTTCGCGGCATCCGGGAATGCGGCAAGGAGACCGTTGGCTCGACCCTGCCATTGACCCCACGAGCCCATCCTTCGACCTGTCACGTTAGCACCCCTGTCCCGAGGCATGCGTCCATGAGTATCGCCCACACGAGGGCCTACAGTCCCCGCATGAACTCCCAGGAGCGAAGTCGGCAGTCAAGGTGCGTGGCGCACCAGCCATGCGCCACGTGGACGAGCCATGAGGCCGTGCCGGGGTCGACATCTGCAGCGAGCAACTCGTCGAACGTGAGGCCTATGAGCGCTTCGAGCCAAGCCCGCCGCTCGGCCGTTATATGCTCGGCACCCTCCACCTTACCTGCGCACTCACCACACAGCACGCCGCCTGCTGCGACCGAGAACCACCGGGGATTTGCCGACCCGCAGGCCACACATGCCGCAAGCTGCGGGCGAAGGCCCTGATGCGCCGCCGCCTTCATGGCATACCCAGCGCAGACCAGGTCGAGATGCGGGCGGTCGACCGCTTCCTCGACTGCGGCAAGCGACCGCATCAGGAGGGGGAACAGGAATGGGTCTGGTGCGTCCTCGTATGAGGTCACCTTTGCCACCTCGCACAGGGCCGATGCGGCACTCAACCGTTCGAGGTCGCCACGTATCCGGGCATGAGGTTCCAGAAGCTGCGCCTCGGCTACCACGTCAAGCGAACGTCCTGCAGCCACGAGCAGGTCGCACTCGCAGAAGAGCTCGCAGCGGCTTGCGAGCCGTCCCCCAGGCTTGCGTCCACCCTTGGCAACCGCGCGAAGCTGGCACCCATCAGACCCGAGCAGGGAGAGGATGAGGTCCTGCTCGCCCAGCTTGGTGTGGTCGAGCACGATGGCCTTCACATGGCGGGTGCGAGCACGCGCCATGGCCGCTACTCCCCTGCCTCGTAGCCCAGGCGCCGTATCTCACTCTGGTCGCGTCGCCACTCGGGCACCACCCGTACCTGGAGGTCGAGAAACACCTTATGTCCCAGGAGACGCTCGACATCGTGCCTCGCCTGCGTCCCGATGCGCTTGATCATGGACCCACCATGACCGATGATGATGGCCTTCTGCCCCTCGCGCTCCACCATGATCGTGGCCCTCACCGAGGCATGGCCGTCCTTGGCCCAGTCGATGTCCTCACACCGCACGGCCACGGAATGCGGCACCTCGTCTCGACAGTTGAGCAAGACCTTCTCGCGTACGAACTCTGAGACCAGGTCCTCGTCGGTAGCGTCACAGTCCATGTCCTCCGGGAACCAGCGCGGGCCTTCGGGAAGCTGTGCCTCCACCAGGTCCACGAAGGCATCCACGTTGAAACCCTCCTTGGCAGAGAGCACGATAACGTCATCGAAGCGGGCGAGCTTGGAGGCCGCCTCCACCTGAGCGGCAGCCTTCTCAGGGCTCGCCAGGTCAGCCTTGGTGACCACAAGGAGCCTGTAGCAGTCGCAGGCATCGACATGCTTCGCGACCCAGGCATCCCCCGTCCCCACCGGACGGGTCGCGTCCACGAGCATCGCGGCCACGTCGACATCGGCAAGGGAGGTGAGTGCCGCCTTGTTGAGCTCCCTGCCCAAGGCGTCCTTGGGCTTATGGAGTCCCGGCGTGTCCACGATCACGAGCTGCGACCCAGGCCGGTTGATGACGCACCGCAGACGCCTGCGAGTGGTCTGGGCGACGGGGCTTGTGATGGCGATACGCATGCCGAAGCAGGCGTTCAACAGAGTCGACTTGCCCGCGTTAGGACGACCTACCAAGGCGACGAAACCGCTCCTGAAGGGGGCTTCGTCCCCTGGAGCCGACTGACCATCGTCTACGGTCATGCGCTACCACCACCCAAACCGGGCACCTATCACCCGTGCGAAGAGAATGACACCCACCAGTCCCACAAGGACGCAGAGCACATACACCGCCGCAGCTGCGATGTCCTTGGCACGTCCCGCGAGGGGATGGTACTCGGGACTCACCAGGTCGACGACCGTCTCGATAGCGGTGTTGACGAGCTCCGCCTGAAGGACGAGCCCTATGCAGAGGCCCACGATCACCCAGCTCACGAAATCGAGCTCCAAGATGATGCCGGCGATGATGACAGCAATCGCACCCACGAGCATGACCTTGATGTTCCGCTCGGAGTGCAACGCGAACCGGAAGCCCTGGATCGCATAGCCGAAGCTGTGACGGAAGGTGGGATGGTCCCTGTCTGATCCGGGAATCATCCCTCGTCACCGCCATGCCGCGTGAGCTCGACGTGGATGGGGGCACCTGCGTGGGCAAGCTGCGAGACGAGCTCGTCCTCGCGGGCCTCCATGAGCCTTGCGTCGCCCTCGTCCACATGGTCATACCCCAGGAGATGGAGCGTGGCATGCACGAGGAGCAGGGTCGTCTCCTCGGCGGGGGTCGTCTTCATATGGCACGCCTGACGAGAGATGTACCCGGGAGCGAGGATGACATCACCAAGCTCGCATGGCTCGTCCTCGCCCAATGAACGGTCATCAGGACGCTCGCATTCGAGCGAGAGCACGTCGGTGCAGCGATCGACGTGACGCCACTCGAGGTTGAGCTCTCGCATCTGGTCGTCAGACACGACCGAGAGCGAGAGATAGCAGGGGCGTGTCACGCCCTCATGCGCAAGCACGAAAGCTACGGCACGTTGAGCCTCATGGTCCGTGAGAGCACAGGTGATGCCGTCCCCGTTGGAGATGTCGACCGTGCAGGCTAGCATATGCCATCGCCTCCGTCAGGCCGACCGGACGACCTCGAGCCTGCCTTCTCGTAGGCATCGACGATCGCGGCGACCAACGTGTGGCGAACGATGTCCGAGCGGCTCATATCCACGAACTCGATGTCGTCGACCCCCTCGAGGACGGAGCGAGCTGACTCGAGGCCATTCTCGCCGAGCAGGTCCCGTTGGGTGTTGTCTCCCGTGATCACGAACTTGGACGAGAAGCCCAGGCGGGTCAGGAACATCTTCATCTGCTCTGGTGTGGTGTTCTGCGCCTCGTCGAGAATGACGAAGGCATCGTTCAGCGTACGTCCACGCATGAAGGCGAGGGGCGCGATCTCTATGACGCCCTGCTCGATGAGGGCATTGCCCTTCTCCATGTCCGTCATGTCGAACAGCGCATCGTACAGGGGCCTCACATAGGGGTCGAGCTTCTCCTGCAGGGTCCCTGGCAGGAATCCCAACGACTCACCTGCCTCAACGACCGGCCGCGCGAGGACGATGCGCCCGATCTCGCGTCGCTTCAGGGCTGCCACGGCCATGGCCATCGCCAGGTAGGTCTTGCCAGTCCCAGCAGGGCCGATGCCGAACGTGATAGTGCTGTGTCGAATGGCATCGACATAGTGACGCTGCCCGTCAGTCTTAGGACGGATGGCACGGCCACGATAGGTGAGCAGGATATCGTCAGAGAGCTCGACCGCCGGGAGCGTCTTGTGCTCGATCTGGTCGACCACGAGATCCACGTCGGCAGTGGTCGGGACGTCACCACGCTCGACGATACGGATGAGCCTGGAGAACAGGGATGTCACCATGTCCACGTCGTCTGGGCTGCCACAGACGGACACCTGGTTGCCACGGACGGTGAGGTCAGCCGGCGTCAGGGACTCGACATGTCGAAGCAGCCCGTCGGCAGGGCCCATGAGCCGGGTCATATCGACCGAATCCGGGATGGTGAGACGTACCTGCGTTGGCTCCATGCTCCTCCGAAGACGTGGCTTCCAAGAACGTGACCTTGAAGCTCATAGTACCCAATGCACGCCGCGACGGCCGCGGCCAAGCCGCCCAGGCGCTGCCAGCGGCCGGCTATCGGCCGCCCTTTCGAGCAGGCTTACGAGGGGCGGCGCGGCCAGGCCTGCGATGCGGGGCAGGATGGGCGTCCTGCGACGAGCGTGAGTCCGCCAGCTGCTCGACCATGGCACGTTCGTCATCAGTGAGATCGCGGGGAACGAGCACCTCGATCGTCACGATGAGGTGGCCTCGGGCCCCCGAACCCATACGAGGCATGCCACGACCCTCGACCGAGACGGTCTGGCCGGGTTGACATCCGGACGGCACCTCGACCTCGACGACCTCTCCGTCGAGGATGCCCTCGACCTCGACCGTGCACCCGAGGATCGCATCGAAGGCCGAGACCTTCCGCGAGCAGAACAGGTCATCCCCCTGACGCGAGAAGCGCTCGTCATCAGCGACCTCGACCTGGACCACGAGGTCACCCGAGCGGTCGCCACGCATGCCGGCCTCGCCATATCCGTCGACCTTGAGGCTCTGCCCGGAGTGGATGCCGGCGGGCACCTTGATGTCGACCTTCTCGCGAGAGGGCGCACGGCCTTGGCCCTCGCAGGTCTCACACGGATGATCGACGACATGGCCTGTGCCGTGGCAATCGGGGCAGGCAGACTGCGTCTGCATCTGACCGAGGATGGTACGTTGGACGGTGACCACGCGCCCGGTCCCATGGCAGCGTGGGCAGGTCTTGACCGAACCGCCCTCTGCCACGCCCGTGCCGTTGCAGTCGTCGCAAGGAGCGAGTCGGTCATAGGCGATGGTCTTCGTGCAGCCTGCGGCAGCCTCGGCCAGCGACACCTTGAGCGAGATCCCCATGTCACGACCGCGGGACTGCTGGGCACGACCGCCGCCTCCGCCGCCGCCTCCGAAGAAGGAGTCGAAGATGTCGTTCATCCCGAAGCCACCGCCGAAGATGTCGCTCATGTCGACGTAGTCGCCACCGCCGCCGAAGCCAGCCGGACCGTTCGGGTCGCCGTACTGGTCATAGTTAGCACGCTTACGGTCGTCGGAGAGGACCGAGTAGGCCTCGTTGACCTCCTTGAAGCGTTCCTCGGCATCGGGCGCGTCGGAGACGTCGGGGTGGAGCTTGCGCGCCTTCTTGAGGAAGGCACGCTTGATCGTACGTGCATCGGCATCGTGCTCGACACCGAGCACGTCATAGTAGTCCGTCTTGCTATCCAAGCTGCTTCAGTCCCATCGATTCCTCGTACCTTATCCTTCGATACCAGCGTACACGCTCTTCGCCTCTGCGGCGGCAGCGCCGACCGCGGCAATGCTTGCCCGGTAGTCCATCCGGCGAGGCCCGACGCACGCCACAAAGCCCATACCCGTTCCCGACCAGAACTCCTGCGCCACGAACGATAATCTTCCAAGCCGTGTGTCGGGGTTCTCCCGCCCGATGCGGACCACCAGCCCCTCGCGTGCGGACGAGAGCTGGCGGGCGAAGTCGACATCGCCGGATTCGAGCGCATCGACCGCCGAGCGGGACCCCTCGTCATCGACCAGCTCCGGTTGGCCGAGCAGGAACGAGACGCCGGCACAGGCGCTCGGCGCCCCAGCCGGACGGAACACGAGGGAATGGACCTGCCTCATGAGACTCCCCATGAGGACGTCCGCCTCGTCGGTGAGATGCACGGCCCGAGAGCGAGTGACGTTCACGTCCTTCCCCACGAAGGCATCCTGGAGCTCGCCTTCGATGCCCGAGAGCTCGTCCTCCGAGAGGGACGAGCACGACACGATACGGTTCTCGACGCGGCCATCATCGAGGATCACCACGAGGACGGCACTGCCCGCCTGCGTCCTCGTGAGCGTGATGCGTGCCACGGCAGCGGACTGCGAGACCGGAGCGCTCACGATGGCGAGGCATCTCGTCATGTCGGCCAACGCGACGGCTATGCCACGAAGCGCCTCGGCGAGAGAACCGGCCCTCAGGTGGGGCCTCATGGCAGCAGGCGTACGCCTCGTCGTGAGCTCCTCGTCGACGACGGCACGATACCCGAGGTCGGTGGGGACCCTTCCGGCGGATACGTGTGGCTGAACGAGGTGACCCGTGCCCTCGAGCCGCGAGAGGTCACCGCGCACCGTGGCGCTCGAGACACCCAGGCCGTAGTTGTCCACGATGACCTTGCTCCCCACCGGAGCACAAGTCTCGACGTACTCGTCTATCACCGCCCGAAGTACCGCCATCGACCTTGACATGGCTAGACACCCATGCCGGTCACGTTGCGGGTATAGGTCGCCGCGCTCCCCATCCGGGCACTGCACGAGAACATGAAGCCGAGGAAGAGCGCGAACATGAAGCCGGTGGAGAAGCCGTTCACGAACGCCTTGCCAGCGTTCTTCCACCAGACGGAGTTGCGCTTCGCGATGCCGTCGGAGAGCACGAACACGACCCCGAGCACGAGCGGTACGCAGATCACGAAGGCCATGGACGAGAGGATGCTCATGATGATGCCCATGAGCAGGAACGGTGCCGCAAAGCCGATGAGCTGGAACCCCATGGCGCTCTTTCGGCCGAGCCGCTCCGTCGGGACACCGACACGACAGACGAAGTCACCCGTGGAGCTGCCGTTGGTACCTGCGTTGCCCTTGCCTGAGATGCGTATCTCGTCGCCGTCATGGCTGTTGGCAGGGACGTCGACCACGACCTCGCTCGCCTCGAGCACACGGCCGGAACCACCGCAGGTGGGGCAGGGATCCGCCACGACCCGTCCAGTCCCCTCGCACTCGGGGCAGACCATCTCCATGACACCGAAGAGGCCCGTGTCGACGGTCAGCCGCCCAGTGCCCCCGCAGGTGGGGCAGGCCTTGGAATGCTCGGTATGGACCGAGCCCGAACCGCCGCAGTTGGTGCAGCTGGCATAGCGCTGGTAGGTCACACCACGACGGCAGCCCTCGCGGGCCTTGTCGGCATCGATGTCGAGCTGGTAGACCACGTCGGCACCGGCCTTGGGATTGAAGGCACGGGACTTGCCGCTGCGACGCTGCTGGGTCCCCATGCCGCCGAAGGGGAAGCCGCCGAACCCTCCGAAGGGGTCATAGCCGCCGTACCCACCACCGGTGTATCCACCTCCTTGTGAGGCAGAGGTATCACCACCATACGAGAAGACGTTCCCCGAGCGCATGGCATCATAACGGGCACGCTTGTCCTTGTCGGAGAGCACCGCGTAGGCCTCTGAGACCTCCTTGAACTGCTCCTCGGCATCCGGCGCCTTGTTCACGTCGGGGTGGAGCTTGCGAGCCTTTGTCTGGAAGGCCTTGCGGATCTCCTCGATGGAAGCCTTCTCGTCGACGCCGAGAATCGCGTAGTAGTCCTTGTCGTTCATTGAGGCCATGCGGTTTGGCTCCTGTCGTTTCCTCGTCCCTGTGTGCCGATGCACACACTTCGCGACATTGTACCCGTGGTCGGCCAATGGAGACAGGCGAGACAGGCGCCCACATGGAGCCTAGACACCTGCACTCGGCTACGATGGCTCCAGACGACACACCCCGACGAAGGGATTCCCGTGGCAGAGTTCATTTATCAGATGCATGAGGCACGCAAGGCCCATGGCGACAAGGTCATCCTCGATGACGTCACCCTCTCGTTCTTCCCCGGCGCCAAGATCGGCGTCGTAGGACCCAACGGCATGGGCAAGTCGACCCTGCTCAAGGTCATGGCTGGCGTCGAGGAGGTCTCGAACGGGGAGGCCAGGCTCACGCCTGGCTACACGGTGGGCCTGCTTGAGCAGGAGCCTCGTCTCGATGACGACAAGACCGTGCTCGAGAACATCGAGCAGGCCTTCGGCGACGTCATCGCAAAGGTCGCTCGCTTCAACGCAATCGGCGAGGAGATGGCTGACCCCGACGCGGACTATGACGCCCTCATGGCCGAAATGGGAACCCTGCAGGATGACATCGACGCCGCAGACGGTTGGGACCTCGACAGTCAGCTCTCCCAGGCCATGGATGCCCTCCAGTGCCCCGAACCAGATGCCCCCGTCTCACAGCTCTCAGGAGGCGAGCGCAGGCGCGTGGCCCTCTGCCGTCTCCTGCTCGAGGCACCGGACCTGCTGCTCCTAGACGAGCCCACCAACCACCTCGACGCCGAGTCCGTGCTGTGGCTCGAGCAGTTCCTGCACACCTACGAGGGAGCGGTGCTGGCCGTCACGCATGACCGCTACTTCCTCGACGACGTCGCGGAATGGATCTGCGAGGTCGACAGCGGCCACCTCTACCCCTACAAGGGCAACTACTCCACCTACCTCGAGACCAAGGCCGCCCGCATCGCCGCCCAAGGCGAGCGTCAGGAGCGCCTCGCCAAGCGCCTCGCCTCCGAGCTGGAGTGGGTGCGGAGCTCACCCAAGGCACGGCAGGCCAAGAGCCGGGCACGTCTGGAGCGCTACGAGCAGATGGAAGCCGAGGCAGCCTCCATGCAGAAGACGTCCATCTCAGACATCCGCATCCCGACCGGTCCCCGCCTGGGCGCCAAGGTCCTCGAGGCCAAGGGCCTCTGCAAGTCCTATGGCGACCGCGTCCTCATCGAGGACCTCTCGTTCATGCTGCCGCGAAATGGCATCGTGGGCATCATCGGCCCCAACGGCGTGGGCAAGACCACCCTGCTCAAGACCATCGTGGGCCTGGAGCCGCTCACGTCCGGCACACTCGACGTTGGTGAGACCGTACAGATCTCCTACGTCGACCAGGGACGGGAGAGGCTCGACGATTCCAAGACGCTCTGGGAGCTGGTCTCTGGCGGCAACGACTACATCGAGGTGGGCGGCGACAAGATATCGAGCCGCGGGTACGTGGCGAGCTTTGGCTTCAAGGGCCAGGACCAGCAGAAGCCCGTGGGTGTGCTCTCCGGAGGCGAGCGCAACCGTCTCAACCTTGCCCTCACGCTGCGACAGGGAGGTAACCTGCTCCTTCTCGACGAGCCGACGAACGACCTCGACGTCGAGACCCTCGAGAGCCTCGAGGAGGCACTGCTCGCCTTTGCTGGCTGCTCGGTCGTCGTGAGCCATGACCGCTGGTTCCTGGACCGCGTCGCCACCCACATGCTCGCCTGGGAGGGGACCGACGAGGAACCCGGACGCTGGCATTGGTTCGAGGGGAACTTCCAGGCCTACCAGGCCGACCGCGTGGCACGCCTCGGCGAGGAGGCGTCAAGGCCTCACCGCATGCACCGCAAGCTTACGAGGGACTAACAGGGCCAACCATCATCCAACCGAGAGCTCAAGCGTCTTCGGGTCTGCCAGCCCCCAGAGGGGGCCGTAGACATCGTTGCCCATGAGCCAGCCACGCTCGGTGGGCGCATATGATCCGTCGAGCTTGAGCTCGAGGAGGCACTCGTCGACCAGCGTCGCGAAGCAGGCATCGACCCTCTCGCCGAGAATGGCGCGAGCACGAGCAACAAGCGCTGCTGGGATTCCCCGACTCATACGGGCCGCGAGCATGAGATCCTCGGCAAGGGCCTGCTGTGCCGTGAGGCCCTCGACCTCCCAGGAGACGTCTGCCAGCCTCGCGGCAGAGGCGATCTCTCGCGTGGAAGACGCCATCCGTAGACGCACCCGGACGATGTCCTCGGGTAACCCTGGGAGACGCGACGCAAGCCCACGCAGCCGCTCGTAGCCCTCACGGTCGACCATGCTCGCAGCCTGGGTTCCCAGCCCCAGATATCCCACGCCTGTCCAGTAGGCGATGTTGTGCTCGCAGGCATGGCCCTCACGGGCGTAGCTTGCGACCTCGTAGCGAGTGAGCCCATGCCCGGCACAGGCCCTCTCGGCAGCCTCCATGAAGGTGGCCTCAGTGTCATCGTCGGGCCACGGCAGCTCACCGGCATCGCAGGAGGCCATGAGCGGCGTGCCATCCTCTACCATGAGGGGATAGCAGCTGAGATGGCTCACACCCGCATCGAGCACACCGGCGAGCGACGCCTGCCAGCTCATGCTGGTCTGGTATGGGATGCCACACATGAGGTCGGCCGAGACGTCAAGGCCAGATTCCACGGCTGCGGCAAGACGGTCACGTGCGAGTGCGGCGTCATGGATGCGGCCCAGGGCAACGAGCTCACGGTCATCAAGCGATTGCACGCCGATCGAGACCCGCGTGGCATCTGCCCTGCTCACGGACTCGAGCACCTCATCCGTGAGCGACTCGGGGTTCGCCTCGATGGAGAGCTCACGGGGAGCCATCGCGTCATGCGCACAGGAGACGAGCCTACCGAGCTGCTCAGACCCCAGCATGGTAGGCGTACCGCCACCGATGTAGGCCGTCCCAGCAGGGGCAAGAAGCCCTACCGCTGACACCTCTCGCAGCATGCGCTCCAGCGACTCACCGTAGGCAGCCATGAGCGGATTATCATGGGCCGTTGCCGAACTCGCGAAGTCGCAATAGGCACAGCGTCTCAGGCAGAAGGGGACATGCAGGTAGAGTGCTTGGACGGAAGGCCCTTCTCCCCCGCTCATGGGAGACGCTCCCCCGCCGCGACAGCACGTTCGTCCTCCGCCACCTCGTCAGAGAGCGCCAGATAGTCATCGAGCGTCACGCAGCGCATGGCGGCGTCGCGCCATGCGCTCGCGTGAGGAAGGCCCCTGAGGTACCAGCCAGCGAGGCTCCTCGCGCGGGCGAGGTGCGCATGCGTCGCTGCGAGCAGCCGCACATGGAGCTTGAATGCGGCAAGTCGCAGCTCGGGCGTGGGCTGGGCGGGGCCCCCTCCAAGGAGACGTTCGTTGGCACGTCCGAAGACCCAGGGGTCCCCATAGGTCCCCCTGGCCACGAAGACGCCCGCGGCACCAGTCGCGCGCAACAGGTCCACGCAGGCGGCATCACCCAAGGCGTCCCCCGAGGCGATCACCGGGATTCCCACGGCACGCACCACGTCCGCTATCGCTGCAGGGTCCGAATGCCCGTGATAGAGCTGGGAGGCACAGCGCCCGTGCACGGCCACGGCCGACACGCCTGCAGCCTCGAGCGTCCGCGCGAACTCAGGCCCCACGACGGCATCGGGCCTCCGTCCGATACGGATCTTTGCGGTGACCGGCACATCTGCCTCGGCCAGGCAGGCCCGCACGATGTCCGCCGCCCTCTCGGGCTCATCGAGGAGGGCCGACCCCTCGCCCTTCCGGGTCACCTTGGGGACGGGGCATGCCATGTTGACGTCGATGAGGGCAAGCTTGGGACCGAGACGCTCCACGACACCTGCGACAGCCTCGCGGAACTGCTCGGGCTCGCTGCCGAAGAGCTGCACGGCGATGTCAGGCTCGGCCGCACCTGGCTCCACGAGCTCCCAGGTCTTCTGCGACCCATAGTGGATGCCCGCCACCGAGACCATCTCGGTGTAGGCGAGGGCGGCACCACCCGCGCGCGCCATGAGGCGATAGGCCGCATCCGAGACCCCTGCCATGGGAGCCATGAGGAAGGGGTTCGCGGCCAACCGCTCGGAGAACGTGGCTCCCATGGGAAAGGGCTCGACCATCCTGGCAAGGCCGGCGCGGTCGGCACCGTCCGCAAGGATCCGGCCAGCGCCAGCCAAGGGAAGACCCATGCGACCGGTCAGTTCCTCTCGCCCTGCCGTGACATGCGTCACGCGTGGCACCTCTCGACGAGGTCTGCGATTGCCTCCGTGCAGAACGGCGGGTTGTCAGATGGGGCATTGTGGGCAGCATCAGGCACGATCTCGAGCCCGCAGCCATAGGCGGCAGACCACTCATGCATCGCCTCGGCAACAAGGCCCGTGGTGTCACCGTCACCCAACGCGAAGGAGAGGGACATTCCTTCGGGGAAGGTGAGCTTGTCACGGTTGATGACGTCACGATAGCAGAGCTTGCTGGCCTGGAGCAGGCCGCCCTTGCCAAGGGCCCTGAGGTCGGCGGCGAACCCCTCACGGGCGGCCTCCGTGGCACACGCGGCCTTGGTCGCCTGCGAGACGTAGGCATCGAGCGGATACACCCACGCGAAGTCGGCGTAGTAATAGACGGACCAGTGCTCGAGGCCCGTGAGCGGATAGCTCAACGGCATGCCATCGAAGAGGGCCGCGCCGTCCACCATCTCGGGATGGGCCTCCACGAGCTGCTGGGCCACGTAGCAGCCGAAGGAGTGCGCGGCCACGACGCAGGACTCGACCTCGCAGGAATCGAGGATGCCCACGAGGTCATCGACACATCCCTCGAGGGTGAAGTCGCCGTCGTGACGGCTCTCGCCGTGGAGGGGCATGTCCCAGGCGATGACATGGAGGCCACGCTCGGCCAGGAGCCTCGCGACGGGCGACCAGGAGCGATGGGATGACGTGATGCCGTGGAGCAACAGGACGCTCGGCTTGGCTGGGTCGCCCCACTCCCACCAGGCGATGTCCCGACGCTTGAGCTCGTGCCTGGTCGCATCGGCATCATCTGCACAGGGAGGCATCACGAACATGTTCTTCTCGTCCGCATGGGACCGGATCTTCATCAGCTAATCATCCACCTTGAGAATCGCCATGAAGGCCTCCTGCGGGACCTCGACGCTACCGATGGCCTTCATCCGCTTCTTGCCCTCCTTCTGCTTCTCGAGCAGTTTGCGCTTGCGAGAGATGTCGCCACCGTAGCACTTGGCGAGCACGTCCTTTCGCCGGGCCCGTACCGTCGAGCGCGCGATGATGCGGCCGCCCTGCGCAGCCTGGATCGGCACCTCGAAGAGCTGCTGCGGGATGATCTCCTTGAGCTTGTCGCAGAGCGCACGCCCACGTGCATAGGCCTTGTCGCGGTGGATGATGAACGAGAGTGCGTCCACCGCCTCGCCGGCCAGGAGGATGTCGAGCTTCACGAGGTCTGAGGCCTCATAGCCGCTGAAGTCATAGTCCAAGCTGGCATACCCCTTGGTGCGGCTCTTGAGCTGGTCGAAGTAGTCCATGATGAGCTCGGAGAGCGGCATGTGGTAGTGGAGCTCGACCGTGCCGGCGCTGAGATAGACCATGTCGTCGAAGGTGCCATGGTGGTCCTGCGTGAGGTCCATGACGGCACCCACGAAGTCCTTGGGCACGATGACCTTGACCTTCAGGAATGGCTCCTCGATACGGTCGATCCGCGAGGGGTCGGGCATGTCCTGCGGGCTCGTGACCTCCTCCATGGAACCGTCGGTGAGGAAGACATGGAAGTCCACGGAGGGGCTCGTGGCGATGAGGTCGAGGTCGAACTCTCGCTCGAGACGCTCCTTCACGACCTCCATGTGCAGGAGCCCCAGGAAGCCCACACGGAACCCGAAGCCCAGGGCCACGGACGTCTCGGGTGTGTAGGTGATGGCCGGGTCGTTCAGTATCAGCTTGTCCAGCGCGTCCCGGAGGTTCTCGTATTGGTCGGTGTCTATCGGGAAGAGACCGGTGAAGACCATGGGCTTGGCCTCGCGGTAGCCGGCGCATGGCATGGTGCATGGACGCTCGTCGAGGGTGACCGTGTCGCCCACCTTGATGAGGTCCGGGTCCTTGAGGCCGGTCACGACGTAGCCCACCTCGCCCACGCCCAGCGAGTGGGTCGCCACCTCCTTGGGACGCCGGCAGCCTACCTCCTCGACGTCGAAGGTGTCACCCAGCGCCATCAGGCGCACATGGTCACCTGCCGAGATTCGACCGTCAAAGACGCGGATGATGGCAACAACGCCACGATAGGCGTCGAACCACGAGTCGATGATGAGGGCCTTGAGGGGTGCGCCCGCATCACCTTCCGGGGCAGGTATGAGCACGGTGATCGCTTCGAGGAGGTCATGGATGCCCTCGCCGGTCTTGCCCGAGACGCAGACGGCATCGTCAGCCGGGAGGGCAAGCACGTCCTCGATCTCGGCACGGACACGGTCCGGGTCGGCCGAGGGGAGGTCGATCTTGTTGATGGCGGGCACGATCTCGAGGTCGTTGTTCATGGCGAGAAGGGCATTCGAGACCGTCTGGGCCTCGACTCCCTGCGTGGCATCCACCACCAGGACCGCCCCCTCGCACGCGGCGAGGCTCCTCGAGACCTCATAGGAGAAGTCGACGTGGCCTGGCGTGTCGATGAGGTTGAACTGGTAGGTCTCGCCGTCATCGGCAGCGTACATCACGCGGACGGCGTTGGACTTGATGGTGATCCCACGCTCGCGTTCGATGTCCATGGAGTCGAGGAGCTGCGCCGACATGTCCCGCTCGTCCACCGTATGGGTGGACTCGAGGATGCGGTCGCAGATGGTCGACTTGCCGTGGTCGATGTGGGCAATGACGGAGAAGTTCCTGATATGTGCGGTGTCTTGTGTAGTCATGAGGCAAATAATAGCCTATGCGCGCCGTTACATGCTATACTCGCACCTGCTGCTTACCGAAGTCCCCAAAGAGGTTTCACCAGGTTTCATACGGAAGGATCTGCACGTGGCTAACATCAAGTCCCAGAAGAAGCGCATCAAGACCAACGAGAAGGCCCGCATTCGCAACAAGGCCGTCCGCTCCGAGCTGAAGACTGCCGTCAAGGGCGTCCAGGCTGCGGTCGACGCCAAGGATGCCACCGCCGCACAGACTGCCGCCGAGAAGGCCTGCCGCCTGTTCGACAAGGCTGCCTCCAAGGGCATCATCCACAAGAACCAGGCCGCCCAGCGCAAGAGCGGCGCCATGAAGCTGGCCAACAGCATCAAGTAGCTCGCATCCACCTGCATCGATGAGAAGGCCCTCGGCATCAGCCGGGGGCCTTCTCGTATTCCAAGCCCCTGCTCGACGACCTCGCCGATGGGGCCTGGCGAGAGACGCTCATCCGCAGATCGAGAGCATCCATTCCACGAAGGCGAGGTCCGAGTCGGCAGAGCCCTTAAGCTGGCGCTCGCACCGTGCCGCACCCGCAAGGTCGGCGGAGAGCTCGGCGGCCGTGAACTTGTGTGCCCATCTCAGATGGTTCTTCACCTGCCACTGCTGCTTGCCCAACGTATGGGCGAGCGCGGAGCCGTCGCCGCGGGCCAGGAGGGACCGGGCGCACACGAGCTCGCGCAGGCGTGCCACCAGCAGCGAGTGCAGCATGACCTGCGAAGGCCTCTCCATGAGGGTGTAGAGCGACATGGCCTTTGCCGCATCCCGCTCGCAGACCGCGTCGAGCAGGTCCCAGGGCTTGACCTCGGCGACACGTGCGACATGGGACTCGACGTCCTCGAGGTCGATCTGCCCAGAGCCGCCGACGAAGGCGGCCAGTGTCTTGACCTGGTTGTCGAGCATCACGGTGGACTCCCCCACCCTGCTCACCAGCTCGTCGGCAGCCCTGGAGGACATGGTGCAGCCGACCTCGCGCGCCATGCCGCAGACGAGCTTGGGAAGGTCCCAGCGCTTCTGGGAGGAGCAGTCCACGACGGACTTCGGACCCACCTTGGCGACGGCCTTGTAGAGCCGCGTGTTCTTCGCAAGCTTCGACGCCACAAGGCACAGCACGCACGCGGGGTTAGGGTCCGCAAGGTAGGAGACCAGCGCCTCAGAGGCCTGCTTGGGGAGCTTCTCCGCCGAGAGGAGCACCACGAGCCTGAACGGGGCACCGAAGGGCATGGAGTTGAGCGCCGAGAGGATCGTGGACGCCTCGACATCCGAGGAAGCCGTGATCTCCTCGAGGTTGAAGTCGACGAGGCTGGGGTCTACACGAGCCTCAAGGCGAGAGATGACGCGCTCGCGCTTGAGCTCGTCCTCCCCGACCACCAGGTAGGCCGACAACAACGGTGCCGTCTTCGAATCTGCCATCTCGCTCCTCGCCTCGTCATGGGTTCCTCACCCATCATAGGCCAGCCCGCCGCCTCGGCCGCTCGTCTCCACGACAGGTCCCGAGGCCCCAGGCATGACACAGACATCGCCGTCGTCCTTGGTGCAGAAGAACCGTGAGCCAGCCCCCTCGAGTATCGCCAGGCACTCGTCCTTTGGATGTCCGTACCTGTTGTTCTCGCCGGCACTCGCCACCGAGACCTCGGGATCGAGGGTTGCAGCCTCGTCCTGGTCGATCGAGACGGCCGAGCCGTGATGGCCCACCTTCAGAAGATCGACGTCTCCCACCTCGCCCGACGCGAGCACCTGACGGGTCTCGTCCCTCTCGGCGTCGCCCGTGAGATAGGCGTCGAGCGTCCTCTCGCCGTCATCGAAGCTCACAGACAGGCAGAGCGAGTCGGCGTTCTCGGACCCGTCCACCGCCCGGTCGGGCCATACCACCTCCATGGCAAAACCGCCAACCTGCAGCGAGTCGCCCATCTCGAGGGTCTTCGAATCGGAGTTCGTGAGCCGCCGTATCGCAGCACGCAGGTCATCGCCCATGGAGGTGTCGACGCCGTCGGCAACGAACACGTCTCGTACCGACACGACGCCGACGAGGTCGTCCACACCTCCGATGTGATCGTCATGAAGGTGCGTGAGGACGATCGCATCGAGCGCGAGCACGTGCTCACGAGCCAATGCCGAGGCGATGGCATCACCCGGCCCGGTGTCGACGAGCACGGCATGGGGACCTTGTTGGACGAGGATGGCATCCCCCTGTCCGATGTCGAGGATGACGATGCGAGCCGGAGCGCCCCACCAGGGCACAAACACCATAAGGGCAGCGGCGACCAGGCAACATACGAGGACCTCGCATGCCCCGCCACGCGAGGGGCATGGCCAGAGGACGAGCACGAGTGCCTCGGCCGCGACCCCCGCGACGACGACCCAAGCACCCACCTCCACGGGGATGCAGGCGAACGGCACCTGCGAGAGCCATCGGGCGACCATGATGAAGAGGCCCATGACGCAATCGCTCGTCGCCAGGAGCGCAGCCCCCACGAGACCAGCCCCCGAGAGCAGGACCGCACCAAGCCCCACGAGCATGCAGAGCGAGAAGAGCGGTCCCACCAGGAGGTTGGCGAGAGGCCCCACGAGCGAGAGGGAGGAGAACGTGGTCATCACAAGCGGGGCCGAGGCAAAGTGGGCCACGAGCGACGACGCTGCCTGGGAGCGGATGGACCTGGCCACAGAGCGTATCGTCCGTGCGCAGCGACGAAGCAAGGGCCTCCCTGGACCCAGGTGAAGTCCGCCCTGCCCCGGAGGCCTCACGAGGACGCACAGAAGCGCATCCACGTACCCCGAGAAGATGCAGAGGGACACTACCGAGCTCACCGACAGCAGGAAGCCAAGGTCACCGACGAGCGTCGGGCGGAGGAGGAGCATGGCCAGGGCCACCAGCGACACGGCCGAGAGAGGGTGCGCCCTCCGACCCGCGAGGCGGGCCACCTCCGCAGCACCCAGCATGGCAAGGGACCGGACGGCCGAGGTCGCCATCCCCGTGAGGACCACATAGAGCGAGCAGAGCACGATGACCATGACCGATCGCACAGAGGGCCCGAGCCTCGTGCCCGAGAGCGCTGCCGCGACGAAGGAGGCGAGCAAGGCGAGGTGAGATCCGGAGACGGCGACGAGGTGCGAAAGTCCGTCAGCGGAGAAGACGTCCTCGAGCCCGGAATCCTTGAGGTCGACCCTCCACCCAAGCACGCACCCAGCGAGAAGGGCACGCTCCTCGCAGGAGGATGGCCCGACCTGCGAGAGCAGATGTCGTCGCAGTGCCAGGATGGTGCCAAACGCACCTCCCGCCTCCGCTCGCTCGAGGACATGCGAGACAGAGACCGTACCTACCATGCCACGGAGCCTGCTCGACCGACCCCAGTCATCATCGCCGAGATGCTCGAAGCGTCCGACGCAGACCAGCCGTGTGCCCCGCTCGAAGGCCTCGTCAGACGAGAGCCATACGTCTGCCGTCCCACCATCCGGGAGCTCGAGCCGCGCACTCGTGAAGGACCCCGACACTCCCTCCGAGGGATCGCCGACGACCTCGATGGCACACCGAGAGACGGGCGTCGAAGACATACGGACCTCGAGGGAATCCCGCACGCAGACACCCCAGATCGAGGTCACGAGCATGAGACCGGCGACGACGATGCACACCACACCCAACGCGAAGGACTCGCGCCGCTTGACGGCAAGGACGGACAGCAGGAGTGCCACAGTGCCCATCATCGAGACGCACAGGAGCACCTGGAGCACGGAGGGGAACGAGAGGATCTCCTCGCCCCACGAGAGGCCGACAGAGGCGGCTACAAGGGCAGCGAGCAAGGCACAGAGGGCCGGCGGCACGAACGGCCGCTCGGGCATCCTCTCGACCTCAGACACAGATGCCGTCCTTGAGCTTCTCGTACTTCTTCTCGGCGATCCCCGTGACGCGCATGATGTCCTCGGTCGAGGAGAACGGCCCGTTGGCCTCGCGGTCCTTGATGATGGCCTTGGCCGTGGCCTCGCCGACACCGGGGAGTGTCTCGAGCGCCGCAAGGTCCGCCGAGTTGATGTTGACCAGGGACGAGGGGGACGCAGGGGAACCGGTCGTCGCAGAGGCCGACGCCGTAGCCTGACTCGTCGGCACGGGCTCCTCGCCCAGCGCGGGGACATGCACCTTCTCCCCGTCCTGCACGAGCTCGGCCAGGTTGAGCTCGGAGGTGTCAGCGTCATCGGCAAGGCCCCCGGCAGCCGCCACCGCGTCCCGTATCCGAAGCGTCCCGCCGACGAGGTCGTAGACGCCTGGGACGGCCACCGCACCGTCGACATGCACGCACACGGCCTGCGAGAGATCAGGAGAGTCCGCAGTCTCAGGCGTCGCCTGGAAGGTCGTGGCGGCCGATGGCGACGCCGTGGTCGTAGAGGCCCGCGCCACCTCGACCGAGGCATGGCCCTGCCCGGTCATGACGATTCCTATGAGCGCGACACCAGCAGCCACGAGGCCCAAGGAGATGGCGACGCCCCTGCGAGGCGTCAGCCCGAGCCTCCGCACCAGCCGTCCACCGCCCTGTCGTGACATCTGCGCCATCGAACACCTCCCTCTCCTGATGTTGAGGGAAGTGCGAGGGACCGGCCATGACAAGTCGCGACAGGAGTCAGCGAGCTGGCACGGAGCTGTCACGGAAGAGACCGTCTGTCCTGAAGGCGCGGGTAAGAAGGCCTATATGGTTTGATTGCTAGTCGTTGTCTTGCGAGGCGGGGGCAAGCTCCCCATGGCGGGCCCTGAAGCGCTTGGGAGGCCGGTATGAGGGACAGGTGTCGAAGTCGACATACTCGACGGCCTCGACGAGCGATTCGATCATGCCATCATGGTCGAAGGAGTCCCAGGCGGCATGCACCTCACCGAGACGTGCATGGGTCTCGGGCCGACGCGGCATGAAGAGCGTGCAGCAGTCAGGGGCAGTCTCACAGCAGATGTCATAGGTGCCGATCTGCTCAGCACGCTCGATGATCTCCTGCTTGTCGGATCCGATGAGCGGCCTCAGGACCGGCATGCCCACGACCTCGTCCGTCGCGGCGATGTTGTCGAGCGTCTGCGATGCGACCTGTCCCACGGACTCACCCGTGACGAGCGCCTTACCTCCCTCGATGAGGGCGATGCGCTCGGCGACCGAGTACATGAGTCGCCGATACATGATGATGCGAAGCGATTGTGGGGCCTTGAGCGAGATCTCACGCTGGCAGTCACCGAAGGGGACCACATAGAGCCTCCCCACGCAGCCCGAAGGTGCCATCTCGCGTATGAGGTCCTGGCAGAGCCATTCGCTCGTGTCGGCCGTCTGAGGTCGCCCGGAGAAGTGCACGGGGACGCACACGCAGCCGCGACGCCCCAGCATCCAGGTGGCGACCGGCGAGTCGAACCCACTGGAGAGGAGTGGCACGACCTTGCCCGCCGTACCGACCGGGAGACCACCCACGCCGCGCTCGGAGGCAGCGAACACGAAGACGTCGCCCTGCTGCACGAGGACGTTCACCTGGACGTCCGGATGATGCATCTGGACGACCTTCTCGGGATAGGCATCACACAGGGCCGAACCGACCAGACGGTTGATGTCCAAGGTGTGGATCGCATAGTCGGTGTTCGAGCGGTGGGCGTGGACCTTGAAGGTCACGAACTCCCCAGCCTCGGCCAAAGCCTCGACCGCGGCAGCGCAGTACTCATCCTCGTCCTGCGAGCAGAGGAAGGCGCGAGAGACCCGTGCGACACCGGGGACCTTGCCTATGGCCGCGGCCACATCCTCGAGCGCAGCATCGTCACCGAGTGTAACGAGGAGGTGCCCGGAGATTCTCCGGACCCGTCCCACGGGCAGGCCTGCAAGCGCGTGCCTCAGGTTGTCGACGAGCTGGTTCTCGAACAGCGATCGGTTCTTGCCCTTGAGGCCAATCTCATGGTAGTGGACAAGACAGACACGGCTCGCCATGGGCTAGTCGCTGACGGGAGTATCGGACGCCTCGCCGGCGATCTCCTGGTCGAACTCGTCCTTGACGAACCCGAGCGTGCCGTCATCAAGCTCGTTCATTGCGACCGAGATGGGATCCTGACCGGAGACGACGGTCGTGATGTCGTCGACCTCTTGGACGTTCGTGACGCGAAGGTGCTGCCCACGAAGCATGTTGTTGATGTCACAGGCCCGCTTCGAGGCAACGGAGCAGAGCAGGAACGGATTGTGCTCGGTCTTGTCGAGTAGGCTATCGATCTGGGGCTTGGTGACAGACATGGATACCTTCACTTCTTCTTCTCAAACGACTCCATGGCAGCGAGCAGTTGGTTGGTCGCCACGTCTAGGTCGTCGTTAACGATACGAACGTCATACCGGTCTGCGAGCTTCATCTCGTTGGCGGCATCCGCCATACGGAGCCGGAACGAGGCCTCATCCTCTGACCCACGACCCCGAAGGCGCTGGCCAAGGACCTCGAGCGAGGGGGGCTCGATGAAGACGAGGACACAGTCTGGGTAGATGGCGCGAACGTTGAGCGCGCCCTGCACATCGATCTCGAGGATGACGGAACTTCCGCCACCGATGAGTCGGTCGACCTCACTCCTCGGCGTCCCATAGCGGTGATCGTGGACCTGGGCCCACTCGAGGAAACCGCCCGCCTCGACCTGACGCGAGAACTCGTCATCGGTCAGGAAGTGGTATGAGACCCCATCGACCTCGCCAGCCCGCGGATGTCTGGTGGTCGCAGAGACCGACAGGCCAAGATCGGGACGCGCCTCCCGCACACGGGAGACCAACGTGCCCTTTCCTGCGCCTGCCGGTCCAGATACGACGAAGAGCCTGGGAGACTCGGGCACTACTTGGAGAGGATCTCGAGGAGAGCCTCACGCTGACGTGCACCGAGGCCCTGGACACGACGCTTGGGAGAGATACCAAGCTCCTCCATGATCTTGGCGGACTTGGCCTTGCCATACCCAGGGAGGGACTCGATGAGGGTGTGGACGGGCATACGCGCTGCTGCGGGGTCATCGGAGTTGAGAACCTTCTCCAGTGAGACCTTGCCGGTCTTGATCTGCTCGCGAAGCTCCGCGCGGGCATGACGAGCCTCGGCGGCCTTCTTGAGGTTGGCAGCACGCTGCTCTTCAGAGAGCTGAGGGAGAGCCATACTTTCCTCCAAACGTTGGTGATACTTCCTTGCACATGGATCGCAACCTCCTGGCTGCGACTAACGCACGTAGACAGTGTGGCAATCTAGCGGCCTATTTGCAAGCAACAACCCGGAATCAGTCGGTGATAAGCCACTCTCTTTCCACATACGGAACGCCCGGGACGCATGACGTTCCCCCGCCCGGGACACCCCTCATATGCCGCGAGGACCACCCGATAGGGCAACAAGCAGCACTTCCGCAGCATATCCGCAGCTCAAGAGGCATCAGGCGACGTGCCGAATCCCTCGAGGGCCTCGGCCACCTCACCAGCAATGGAATCGAACGCCATGGCGACATCAGGAGCCTCGGTGATGGGCCTGCCGACCACGATATGCGAGGCACCTGCCCTCATCGCATCCAGCGGGGTCGCGACGCGGCGCTGGTCGCCCACGGACGCACCGGCAGGACGCACGCCGGGTGTGACCACGAGCGCATCATCCCCCAGGACGAGACGCATGGCAGCGGCCTCGCGCGGCGAGCAGACGACGCCGTCGGTCCCGGACTCATAGGCCATCCCCGCGAGCTGGGCCACCTCCTCGCCGAGGGAACGCTCGATACCCACCTGCGAGAGGGCCTCGGCGTCCATGCTCGTGAGCACGGTGATGCCGACGAGCCTGGTACGCTCTGCCCGTTCGGCAGCGGCATTATCGACACCCTTGCGTGCGGCGGCGATCATCTCGGCACCGCCAAGAGAGTGGACCGAGAGCAGGTCGGCACCGGCCAAGGAGGCTGCCCGGGCCGCGCCCTCGACCTGATGGGGGATGTCGTGGAGCTTCAGGTCAAGGAAGACCTTGAAGCCCCTCTCATGCATCTCGGTGACGACCGAGGGACCGCAGGCATAGTACAGGGTCATCCCGACCTTGATCCACCGGGCATGGCCGACAAGGGAATCAGCAAGGGACAGGGACTCCTCGTGGGAGCAGTCTAGAGCGACGATGACACGGTCAGAAGCAGCAGCGTCTAGCATTCGAATGCACCTACCAGTTCAGAGACGGATTCGACACCCTGTGAGGAGACCCAGTCGGTGAGCTCCTCGAGGATTCGCGGACCAGAGGGGGGATCGACCAGGTTGGAAGTGCCGACCGACACGCACGTGGCGCCGGCGAGAATGAACTCGGCGGCATCGGCACCGCTCGTGATGCCGCCCATGGCATTGATGGGTAGGCTCGTCGCGGACGCGGCCTCCCACACCATGCGAACGGCTATGGCATGGATCGCCGGGCCGGAGAGCCCCGCCGTGGGTCGGGATACGCGGCTCCTGCGAGTGTTGACGTCGATTGACATGGCAGGGATGGTGTTGATGAGCGATATCGCATCAGCCCCGGCATCCTCGACGGCATGGGCCACCTCTGGCACGCGCGCAGGGGCGAGCTTCACGAGGAGCGGTCGCGTCGTATGGTCCCTCACCGCAGCGACGACCTTCGCCGCCCCCTCTGGGGTGGCACCCATGGCCGCCCCGCCCTCGTCGATGTTAGGACAGCTGATGTTGATCTCGATTCCAGCGGCGAACGGCGCCCTCTCCTCGAAGAGGTCGACTGCCTTGACATACTCGTTGATCGAGTGGCCCACAGCCTGACAGATGACCGCGCAACCCCTCCGGGAGAGCCGCTCGAGGTACTCACCGTCCTCATCGATGAGACCAGCAACTCCCGGGTTCATGAGGCCGACAGAGTTCATGACACCAGAGGGGACCTCGCACATCCGGGGCGAGGGGTTACCTTCCCATGGCTCGGGAGAGCATCCCTTGAGCGTTATCGACCCGAGTTGGGCGACGTCATAGAAGCCCTCGAACTGCCATCCGAACCCGAAGGTTCCAGAGGCGGTACCCACAGGGTTCTGCATCTTGATGCCGCCAAGATCGACGGCCATGGTGGGAGCGCTCACCATTCGACCTCCTTCGCCTCGAACACAGGTCCTGCCATGCAGGCCTGCACGTTTCCATGCGTGGTGCTGACCACGCATGTGCCGCAAGCGCCAAAGCCACAGGTCATCATCCGTTCCATCGAGACCTGGCAAGGGACATCGGCAGCGTCACAGATATTGGCACATGCACGCATCATCGCCTCGGGGCCACATGCGAGGACGAGGTCGTACTCGTGAGCGGCAAGCGCGGGCTCCAGCACATCCGTCACCAGCCCACGGTCCCCCGCAGTCCCGTCATCAGACGTCACCACGACCTGCTCGACCCCACAGGAGAGGAGCTCGTCATAGCCCCACAGCGTATGTGCCGTCCGCGTGCCGATGATGGCATCGTATCGCGCGCCACCCGCGGTGAGCGCTCGGGCCGCCGCCACGACAGGGGTGATGCCGATTCCCCCTGCGACCAGGAGCGGATGGCCCGGCATGGGATCGAGCTGCCAACCATGGCCCGCAGGCCCAAGTACGGAGACATGGTCCCCACTTCCGAGCTGCGAGATCCTTCTCGTACCCTCGCCCACGACGGCATACTCAGTCTCGACGGTACCGTTCGAGGGGAGTGCGCAGGAGAAGGAAAGGGGGATACGGACCACCTGCGAGGGGTCGCCTGGGACGGTGAGGCTCATGAACTGGCCGGGAGAGATGGCCTCCGCAAGCTCGGGGGCACAGATCACGAGGCGATAGATGCCGCGTGCGACGACGTCGTTCGAGACGACGGAGACCTCATGGACACGGGCAGATGACGGGTTGGGCATGACGTGATTCCTTTCGACGGACGCATGACGAGCGACGACGATGCCCTCTATGCCACGACCCCATCCATCAGGGTGCGCTTTCCGGCGACGAAGACGTCCCGCGCGGCACCGGTGAGATGTGTGCCGAGGAAGGCAGAGTTATGGGACCTGCTCTCGAAGAGCCCGTCGGACACGACGTACCCGATGGACGGGTCTATCACAGTGAGGTCGGCCGACGACCCCACAGCCAAGGTGACCGGCTGCATCCTCAGGAGCCGACGGGGCGACACGCACATGAGCGACACGAGCTGGTCCCATGACAGCTTGCCGGGAAGCACGAGGTTGGTGAGCATGAGCCCGAGCGAGGTCTCGAGTCCGATGGAGCCGAACGAGGCAATCTCGAACTCGCAGTCCTTCTCATGGGCTGCATGCGGCGCGTGGTCGGTGACGATGCAGTCGATGGACCCATCACAGACCCCCTCGCGAAGCGCCGCAGCATCATGGGGGGTGCGCAGAGGTGGATTCACCTTGAGGTTCGTGTCATAGGTGTCGGTGATGTCATCCTCCGTGAGGAAGAGATGGAGCGGCGTGACCTCGCAGGTCACCGGTAGGCCCTCGGCCTTCGCTGAACGCACGAGGTCAAGGGAGCGCTCAGTCGAGATGTGGGCCACGTGCAGCGCACACCCCGTGAGCCTCACGAGGTCGATATCACGTGAGACCTCGAGCTCCTCGCCAGCCGCCGGCCATCCGAACATGCCGAGGCGCGTGGAACAGGTCCCCTCGTTCACAAGACCGCCTGCCGTGATGGACTCGTCCTCGCAGTGTGCGATGGCGACGCGGTCGAACTGGCTGACGTAGTCCATGCAGCAGCGCATCATTCCCGCGCTCTGCACGCCATGTCCGTCGTCCGAGAAGGCAGCAGCTCCCTCCATCACCATGTCCCCGATCTCGGCCAGTGCCTCGCCCTTCTCACCACGGGTGAGTGCCCCTATGGGGTGCACGCGCGCGAGCCCTGCTGCCTTCGAACGATCGATCTGGTATCTGACACCGGTGCCGGTGTCACAGACGGGGTCCGTGTTCGGCATGGTTGCGACATCGGTGAAGCCACCCTTCGTGGCCGCCCGACAGCCGGTCTCGATGGTCTCCTTGTACTCGTATCCCGGGTCGCGAAAGTGAACGTGCATGTCGACCAGACCCGGGACGAGGTCACATCCGGTGCAGTCGATGGACTCCTCGCCGTCACATGCGACAAGGTCCTCCCCCACCTCGACGATCCTCTCACCGTCGATGCGGATGTCAGCGACGTCATCGATGGCCACCTGCGGGTCGTGGAGGTGAGCCCCCTTAAGCAAGGTCATTGTCTTCTCCTCCCAGGAGCAGGTACATGGCAGCCATACGCACGGCGACGCCGGCGCTGACCTGATCGAGGATCTTAGCGTAAGGGGCGTCTGCCACCTCAGGCATGATCTCCATGCCGCGGTTCATAGGGCCCGGGTGACACACGATGGCCCCCTCCTTCATATGGCTCGCACGTACCGTATCAAGGCCGAAGAGGCGGTTGTACTCGCGCCTCGAGGGGATGGCGGCGCCCTCCATGCGCTCGAGCTGCACACGAAGCATGTAGATCACGTCGACATCGGGGATGACCGAGTCGAAGTCGGCCGTCTGCTCGCAGCCAAACCATGCAGGGTCCATCACCTGGAAGGTCGGGGGCCCCACGAGCGTGACCTCCGCGCCCATGGTACGCAGAGCCGGGGCAAGCGAGCCGACCACGCGGCTGTGCAGGAGGTCACCTACGATAGCGACCTTGAGGCCGTCGAGGTGACCGAAGTTCTCTCGGATGGTGTAGAGGTCGAGAAGGGCCTGGGTGGGGTGCTGGTGCTTGCCATCACCTGCGTTGATGACACGGGCATCCGTGTTCTCGGTGATGAGGTGCGGCGTGCCCGCGAACTTGGCACGGCAGACGAACATGTCGACGTTCATGGCAGCGATCGTCTGGATGGTATCAGCGAGGCTCTCGCCCTTGACGACCGACGAGGTCGACCCGGACATGTTGAGGCTGTCGGCCGAGAGGCGCTTCTCGGCAAGCTCGAAGGAGCTCCGTGTGCGCGTGGAGGGCTCGAGGAAGAGGTTCACGATCGTGCGACCGCGCAGTGCGGGCACCTTCTTGATGGCCCTTGAGTTGACCTCGGCGAATGACTGGGCCGTGTCAAGGATCTGCGTGATGTCGTCAGCCGTGAGACTCGTGGTGTCGATGAGGTTCCTGACCGAGAGCATCAGCGGTCGCCTCCCTCTGAGGCCTTGGGCTCGATGTCCCAGATCTCCACGGCGGTATGGTCGTCAAGCGGCTCGAGGCAGACGCGGACGTCCTCCTCGTGCGAGGAGGGGACGTTCTTGCCGACGTAGTCGGCACGGATGGGAAGTTCCCGGTGCCCTCGGTCGACCATGACGGCGAGCTGGATGGTGGCTGGCCGCCCGAAGTCCATGAGTGCGTCCATGGCAGAGCGCACGGTCCGACCGGTGAAGAGCACGTCATCGACCAGAATGATGTCCCGGCCGTCGAGACCGAAGGGAATGTCCGTCTTATGAAGCACGGGCGCGATGCACCTCGTGACGTCATCACGGTAGAAGCTGATGTCCAGGAGGCCGACCTCGGGAGCGCTTCCCTCGATGTCGGCGATCTCGGCCGCAAGGAGCCGCGCGAGCGTGGCACCACGCCTCACGATGCCCACGATGCGGATGTTTGCAGACCCCTCGTTGTTCTCGATGATCTCATGGGCAATGCGCGTTACGGCGCGTCTCATGGCCTTCTCGTCCATGATCGTTGCCTTGGGTGTGCCCGTCTCCATATGGCTCCCTTCGAAAAAAGATGCCTTACTGCCATGGCGGCACAAGACATCCCTGATAAAGGCATATGTGGAGGACGTTCCCTCAGCCTTGCGGGCATCTCGTACCACGCTTAAAGGTCGGAACCGACTATAGACCCATCGAGCGTGTGGTGCCCTGACAATAACGTCAGGCGCGAAAGTTCCTCAGGAGCGGGAAGGCCGGTGGGCGTCAATCGGACGAGCCCACACCAAGGCTCTCCCGCCAGAAGGCCTCGCTCTCAAGCATCGGTGCAGCCTCGTGCCATGAGTTCGCGATGTCATCGCCATCCTCACGCATCTTGCCCGTGAGAAGGTCATAACGGGACCGCAGCGCCTTCCACCTGTCCTTGTCCATGACGCGGACGTGCCCGTTCTCGCCCGAGGCGTCGTAGGCAACGAGAACCTTCCTCAGCAGGGTGCGGCGCGCGGGGTAGGCACCTCGACAGTAGTAGACGGCTGCGGGGCGCTCACGAAGCAGGAAACCCGGAGCCGCATGCCGATCGTGAGGCATCATCTCGAGCACCTTGAAGGCCATCGGATTCGACGGGGCGTTGTCCCCAAGCATGGAGGGATCCGCGGGGGCCTTCGCGACGACGCGCTTGTCCAGCTCTGAGACGGGCACCAGCTTCTCGTTCTTGGAACCCTCGCGCCGCATGACCTCATCGCCTGGGACCGAGATGAGGCGGTCGGGCCCTGCAAGGTAGTCCTCGAGCCCGTCGAGCATGATCTCACAGGTCTCGTAGGCCATGGCCCGCAGGTAGATATGGAAGGTGCGCGAGAAGCGCATCATAAACGGCCGCACGCAGTCCAGTGAGTCCGCCGCGCACATGATGAGGAAGTTCCTGGTGTACTGGTACTGGTCGACCGAGGCGCGGATCCTCCCCTCGAACTGCTCGTGCCACACGCAGATGCCGCCCATGGTCATATACGTCGGCTTGCAGCGAATTCCGTATTCGACGTCATCACACCGCACGAACATCGGAAGCGGAAGGCCGTGGGCGCGAATTGCAGAGGTCGGTATGCAGCTGTACCACCAGGCACCATAGGCGGACTCGACCTCTACGTCGACGAGCTCGTTCGCGATGACGTCGCGAGGGTCGCTCATGTCCATGTTCTTCTTGACCCTGGCGTACTTCCCGGACTTCAGCACCTGGGAGACGTCCTCGAACTGCACCTGTGGTGAGGCCATGTTGAGCATGGCACCGTTCACGAAGGCACTGGCATACCGATCGTTCGCGAGCGAGAGCAGGTTGAAGGTCCTCTTGATGCTCTCCGGCAGGACATGGACGTCATCATCCATGAGAAGGACATGGGTGTCCCCGGAGTCCAGCGCCTCGAGCATCCCTCGGGCGAAACCGCCGGAACCGCCCGTGTTGGCGTTGGGTATCACGGTCACGCCGCCGCCCGAGAGTTCGCCCGCATCGAGCGTTCGACCGTTGTCGACCACGACCATATGGAAGCCCGAGGAGATGGGCTCAGCGCTCTCGAGGATCTCGCGGCGCACCGAGTCGATGTTGGCAGTGATGTAGCGTTCCTTCTTGAAGGTCGTGGTACAGAGAGCGAGCCGAACCGGCCTGATGTCAGCGGCATCGAGGGACGTGACGTAGCGCGCCGCATGAAGCAGGACCGTACCACGCGTGCGGAGCCTGAAGGACGCGAGGGTGCCGCTCAGGTCAGAGAGGTCCACGCGCTCGGTGTGCACCGATCCCGACCCTTCGATGTGACGCGACTCGAGCGTGGAGGTCGCGTCGGGTCCCATCTGGATGACGTCCACCTCACATGCGTCCCCCGAGAGCTCGAGCACGAGCTCGAAGGAGGAGGCGACGGTGTACCGGCGCCACTTCCCGATGGAGAGGGCATTGAGATACGTCGAGAAGTCGACCTCGCCGGCAATGACCAACTCGCCCCCGTCAGGCGATGCAGACCCCGTCTCGCAGCGATAGTACAGGTCGGGGCATGTAGCGGCGAAATCGTCTCCGCCGAATAGCACGTTCGCGAGGGTGAACTCGATCATCTCTTCGTTCCTTTCTTGATGGGACCAGGACCAACCGCCCCAGGGGCCCTTGCCATATCTTCGAGCCACCGAGACGCCAGGCCATCAGGCCTCTCGCTCGGAGGCGTTTCGTCGAGCGAACAACGAGAGTTGCGAGACGGCGAAGGTCGGACCGTTGCAGCGGAGCGAGTACCAGAGCTCGTCGGCGAGGTTGGCGACGTGTCCCAGCGAGGAGAGCGATGGCTCAGGATAACCGGTGAGCTCAAAGTACACGTGCTTGAGCCCCGTGCTCACCTCGGGCATATCTCGAACGACGGATGGTTCCATCCGACACAGGAGGGCAACCGCAGCCTCATGCAGGGCAGGGTCGTCGATCTGGCCGCTGACGATGGCATATCCCACGTAGTGGAAGCCGACGACATAGAGTGACTGGAGGACCCCCGTGGTCGAGTGGAGGTCCTGGAGGGTATCAAGCATCTGGTTCCAGCGCACGAAGGAGAGCGCGACGTCACGATGGATCGAGGAGGACCCTGCGACGTCCTCGCGGTAGTTGTAGAACGGCTCGTCCGTGTATACGATGGAACGCGCGCGGGCACAGGTCTCGACACAGAAGGGCCCGTCGACCCAACCCGCCCCAGGGGCCTCGATGAGCCGGATCCCATCATCGCCTAGGAAGCCGCGGCGGTACAGGGCGCTCCATATCGAAGGATGCCTCTGGATCAGACCTGGGCACATCTCCAACGTGAGGGGCTGGGAGCTGAGGTCGAAGCGACGGTAGTAGGCGCAATGGTACCGACGCTCGTCAGGTCCCTCGGCATGGCATATGCGCCAGTAGGACGACTTCACCATGTCGGGAAGGCCATATCTCAGACCAAGCTGGAAGAGGTCATCGTACATATGGGGCTCGACCCAGTCATCCGGCTCGAGGATCCCTACGTACGTTCCCCTCGCCTCCGAGAAGCCCCTGTTGACCGAGGCCCCATATCCCTGATTGTGCTTATTGATGACCCGCACGCGCTTGTCACGTGCGGCATGCTCCTGCATGACGGCAAGGGACCCATCCGTGGACCCATCGTTGACGGCGAGGATCTCAAGGGAGCACCGGTCGTTCTGCTCGGCCGAGGACAGCGCCTGATCGAGATAGGCCTCGGTGTTGTAGCAAGGCACGACGACCGTGACGTCGACGTCACTCATCGGTCTCGCTGCTGTCGTCCACGTCCTTGGTGACGAGGCCGTTCTCCTCGGCCTTCTGGGCCTCTTCGATCTGCCTGCCCATGTTGCGATAGGCTTCGCAGACCTCATCGGTCGGCCCGACCATGCGCTGATGGCCCTTCTCGATCCAGCAGACGCGGTCGCACATCCGCTCGACGAGGTCGATGCTGTGGCTCACCAGCAGGACGGTCACGTTATTGGAGTCGACGAGCTCCTTGATGCGTCGCTCGCACTTCTGCTGGAAGATGAAGTCGCCCACCGACAGAGCCTCGTCCACGATCAAGATGTCGGGCTCGGTCACCGTGGCGATGGCAAAGGCGATTCGTGCGACCATGCCGCTCGAATAGTTCTTGAGCGGCATCTCCATGAACTCCCCGAGCTCGGCGAACTCGACAATCTGGTCGAAGCGCGAATCGATGAAGTCCTTCGAATAGCCGAGGAGCGCCCCGTTCAGATAGATGTTCTCGGTCGCAGTGAGCTCCATGTCGAAACCGGCACCGAGCTCGATCAGCGGCGCGATGGAACCCACGACCGTGCAGGTTCCCTTCGATGCCTCCAGGACACCGGCAATGATCTTGAGCATGGTCGACTTGCCGCTGCCGTTGGTCCCGACGAGTCCGAAGGCCTCTCCCCTGTGCACCTTGAAGTCGATGTGCTCGAGGGCCTTGAACTCCTTGAAGAGCAGGTCATGCTTGGCGATGTGGACGAAGTACTCCTTCAGGGAGTTCAACTGCTCGGAGGCGATGTTGAACACCATCGTGACGTCATCGACGTCGATGACGACCGGCGAGTCCTCCGAGGGAAGCGAAGGCCGCATGAGGTTGCGTCCCGAACCCGCCGCACTGTCCTGTGAGATGTACAAGCTGCCCCCCTCGGGCTAGATGTAGAGGATGAAACGGTGCTCGTTCTTGCGGAAGATGAGGTACCCGATGAGAAGGGCGCCGACCGCACAGCCCGCACAGATGAGGTTCGCATGCAGGGATGGCCAGACGCCGTTCAAAAGGATGTCACGGAAATAGGTGACGTAGTGGTACATGGGGTTGAACATCTCGAACCTCTGCATGAAGTCGGGGAGGATCGAGATGGTGTAGAAGAGCGGCGTGAGATAGGTCCATGCCGTGACCACGACGCCCCACAGGTGCATGACGTCGCGGAAGAAGACCGAGAGGGCCGAAAGCGCAAGCGAGAGGCCGGCACAGAAGACCATGAGATAGAGGAGGGCCAGGGGGAACAGCACGATGGTGGCCGTCGGCGCGATCTGGAACCACAGCATGACGATGATGACGGCGATCATGGAGAAGGCAAAGTTCACACAGGCGAACAGGACCTTCTCGATCGGGAAGACGTAACGGTTGATCTTGACCTTCTTGAGCAGCGATGCCGCATTGATGATCGAGCTCATGCCCTGGTTGGTCGAGTCGGTCATGACCTGGAAGACGGTGTTGCCGATGATGAGGTAGAGCGGGAAGCACTTGACCGTGTCAGAGCCGACCTTCATGAAGCTCGAGAAGACCAGTGCCATGACGCACATCATGAGCAGTGGGTTGAGGACGCTCCACAGGACGCCGAGCACGCTCCTGCGATACTTGAGCTTGAAGTCCTTGCCGACGAGCTGCCTGAGAATGAAGCCATCCCGCTTCGCTGGGGTGTTCCACGCCCGCTTGGCCCATCCGTCAGCCACCGTGAGCGTGCCACGCACGGTCTGGTTGGCCTCCGAACCGACCTTCTCCCCCGGTTCTACCACCTCGCAGGAGAGCTCGTAGGAGCCCGCGCGAGGAGGAAGGAACGTGAAGCAGTTCTCAATGGTGGGATGGTTCGAGAGGAACATGTTCGACGCGAAGTCACCAAGCGTCGACCAGGTGAAGTTATAGGACGCGCCCTCTGGCACCTCAGGAAGGTCGACGCTCATGGTGACGGGTTGGCCTACCGTCGCACCGCCCCTGCGCTCGACCCTTATGGACGCCCGGGAAGGGTCGGCCTCGTCGCCTTCGTCTCCCGCGACGGCCGCAACCGCTGCTGGGCCCTTCGCGCTCTGAGTCATTGAATCCAAGGTACCTCCTGCTGCGTCCTGCCACCTGGCAGGTCTCCACGTTCAACCTCACAGATGCTACCACAGCCTACGTGGTGCCATAGAAAACCCAGAGCGAGCCAGGCCCGCGGGACCGTTGGCTAGCACCTCGACGAAAGTTCCGGGAAAAACGTCCCTTGCATGTGAGCCCATCTCGTCTATACTTCTGTCTCGTGCCTAGCGCACCGAATTCCTCGGTAGCTCAATGGTAGAGCACGCGGCTGTTAACCGCGTTGTTGTAGGTTCGAGCCCTACCCGAGGAGCCAGAAGCAGCAGCCCCGTCGACCAAGGTCGGCGGGGCTTTCTCTTTGCCCCTTCCCTATGGCCTTGCCCTTAGCATCCCTGCCGACATGCCTTGATGAGGAGGACGCCCCCTCACCCTGCGAATCCATCCGCAGCGCCGAACTTCGGCGCGAGGACGCGAGCAGGGGGTGAGGGGGCGTCTGAGGCCCGTCATAAAGGTTTCGGGCTCTTACTCCTCCATGTAGTCCTTCAGCTTGCCGCTCCTGCTGGGGTGCCGGAGCTTGGCCAGGGTCTTGCTCTCAATCTGGCGGATTCGCTCGCGTGTGACGCCGAACTCCCTGCCGACCTCCTCGAGGGTGCGAGGATGCCCGTCCTCGAGGCCGAACCTGAGCTTGATGACCTTGCGCTCACGGTCGGCAAGGCCGTCGAGCACGGTATCGAGCTGCTCGCGGAGCATGGAGTCGGATGCAGCCTCCGGAGGGGCCACGGCCTGGGAGTCCTCGATGAAGTCACCGAGCTGTGAGTCTTCCTCCTCGCCGATGGGCGTCTCGAGCGAGACCGGCTCCTGGCTGATCTTCTGGATCTCGCGGACGCGTTCCGCGGGAATCCCCATCTCCTCACCGATCTCCTCGGGAGTCGGGTCACGGCCGAGGTCCTGGAGCAGTTGCCTCTGGACACGTACGAGCTTGTTGATGGTCTCCACCATGTGGACCGGGATACGGATGGTGCGGGCCTGGTCGGCGATGGCACGCGTGATGGCCTGACGGATCCACCAGGTGGCATACGTGGAGAACTTGAAGCCCTTGGTGTAATCGAACTTCTCGACAGCACGGATCAGGCCAAGGTTCCCCTCCTGGATGAGGTCGAGGAAGAGCATCCCACGTCCCACGTAGCGCTTGGCGATGGAGACGACCAGACGCAGGTTCGCACTGATGAGGGCCTGCTTCGCGTCAAGACCGACCTGTTCGATTCGCGTCAGGCGACGAAGCTCGGCACGGGTGAGCTCCAACTCGCCGGCATCAGCCGCCTCGAGCTTCTCGGAGGCATCGGTGCCAGCCTGGATCTTCATGGCAAGGTGCACCTCTTCCGAGGCGGTCAGCAAGTCGACCTTCCCGATCTCCTTGAGGTACATCCTGACGGGGTCGCCCGTGAGCATGACCGTCACGTTTTCGGTGCGACGACGTGACTTTGCACGCCCCTTCGCCTTCGGCTTGCTTGCGGCAGCAGCCTCGCGGGTCGCCGCCTTCGTCTCGGCGACGTCGGCATCGACCGGCTCTCCGTCGGCATCCTCGCTGCCCGCGCCGGAGCTCTCGCCGTCCGCCGGGGCGTCATCGTCGTCATCACCGCCGAGGGAGTCGGGATCTGCGGCATCGTCACTGGAGATGTCGAGGCCCTTCTCGCGGATCGCGTCATAGAGGTCAGAGAGCTCGTCCCCGTCGACATCGATGTCGCGGATCGCGACCTGGATGTCATCCTCGCTCACGGTCCCGTCGCCGGCGCCCGCCTTGGCCACGAGGGACTCGACGGCCTTCGTAAGCTCTCCGGAGAGTTTGGTGTCGGTGTTCGTCTTCTTGGCTGTCACGTGTATCCTTTCGACGATAGCCCTCATATGCTACCCGTTTTTTGCGTTCTAAGCCATAGCAGATATCTTCGCGGCCAGGGCCTTGGCCCTCCTTTGGAGGTCCGTCGCCTGCCTGAAGAGGTCGTCCATCTCTTCCTTCTCGACATGCCCCTCGAGACGGGCCTTGATCGCACGTACCCGTCTCCTGCATGAGTACAGCTCGACGTTGTCGATGGCGAACGTCATCTTGTCCGCATCGGAGAGCTCGTCCCGCACGACGAGCCGACCCGTCGACAGGATCCTCGGAGCGAGTTCGCACGCCTCGGTCGCCGCCCTCACGACATCCGTAGGGCTCGTTCCGTCCGGGGTCGCGAGCATGGCCCAGGCGATCGCCCTGTCACGGTCATCGACCCACGAGAGGGCCGCTATCCTCTCGGCATCGGAACGTGCGACGTCGGGCGTCGCAGCCATGAGCGTGAGCAGCTCACGCTCCGCACGGAGCTGGCTGCGGTCGTCCGGCGAGAGCGTGCCCAGCACCTCCGCCGCCGTGGGACCCGAAGGTTCCCGTAGGTCGCTCTCGTCGCCTTCCGCCGACGACTCCCGCACCTCGTCGGCCTGCGTCGCCACCGGGGAGTCCCTGATCCTTCGCTTGGTCTCGTCGACGGTGACCCCGAGCCGGTCCGCCACCTGCGTCGCATAGGAGTCGAGCAGCACGGAGTGCTTCAAGGGCGCGAGGAGCGAGGCCATGTCGCCCAAGGCCGCGACACGCTGGCCTGGGCTCGAGAGGTCCACCGACGAGAGGCGCTTGTCGAGGACGAAATCGACGAGGGGGACGGCTCCCCCGAGCTGATCGGTCAAAGCCGTGGCACCACGCGCCGCAACGAACTCGGCAGGGTCAAGGTCGTCCGGGAGGACGACGCAGAGGAGTCGCGCCTTCGTGCGGTCGAGGTACTGGATGGCATGCTCGGCCGCACGCTGTCCCGCAGCGTCGCCATCGAACATGCAGATGATGGTCGACGAGAACCTCGTGAGCAGCTTGACGTGGTCCTCCGTGAGGGCCGTGCCCAACGTGGCGACCACATTCGTGAAGCCAGCCTCATGGAGCGAGATGACGTCGGTGTAGCCTTCGACGACGATGGCCTCGTCCTTGGCTGCGATGCTCTCCTTCGCGCGGTCGAAGGCGAAGAGGTTCTTGGACTTATGGAATGTGCTGGTCTCCCGAGTGTTGAGATACTTCGGCTTTCCGTCGCCGATGACGCGTCCCCCGAACCCGATGCAACGCCCCTGCTCGTCATGGATGGGGAACATCGCCCGGTCATAGAAGCGGTCACGCAGTACCCCGCCTCGATCGACGGCAAGGTCGGCGGCCAGTATCTCGTCTCGACCGAACCCCTTCTGCGAGAGGTGTCCCACGAGGGCCCCGTTGCCAGGCGCGAACCCAAGATCCCATCGCCCGCAGACCGCTGAGCCGAAGCCACGCCCCGCCAGGTAGGAACGAGCCGCAGCGGCTCCCTCACCCTTCCCACGCATGAGCTGCAACGAGAAGAACCGCTCGGCCTCGACGAGCGCTTCGACCAGCCTGTTACGCTTCGGACCCCTAGGACCCGCAGCACGTTCCTCGGCGAGCTCGATGCCTGCACGGTCGGCAAGGTAGCGAATCGAGTCCGGGAAGTCGAGGTTCTCGCGCTTCATGACGTACGCGAACACATCGCCACCTGCACCACAGCCAAAGCACTTCCAGAGGCCGTTGGTGGGGTTGACGTGGAACGACGGGCTCTTCTCGTGATGGAAGGGGCAGCAGCCCCAGAACTCGCTGCCCCGTTGGCGCAGCACGACCGTCTCGCCGACGAGCGCAACGATATCGGTGGCTTGCCTGACCCGCTCCTTGTCCTCTTCAGAGATCATGCGCGCACCCCCACGACGGAACCACCCAGGTTGTCATGTACCCAGTCGATGTTGCCTCGCACCACGTGCGCGAGCTCCGAGAGGGACGTGAAGCGCCTCGATGCGCGAAGCCAGTCAGCGAAGACGACCTCGACCTCCGCTCCATAGAGGTTGCCCTCGAAGCCCAGCAGGTTCGCCTCGAGGAACGACGTACGAGGTCCCGAGAACGAGGGGGGCGCGCCCACGTTGATGGCCGCCGGCCATGCCTCGGACCCGCTCCGGACGAAGCCCGCATACACGCCGTCGGCCGGCAGACAGGCCTCGAGGTCGCTCGTCACGTTGGCGGTGGGAAAGCCGAACGTATGGCCCTCCCCACGTCCATGAAGCACCTGACCACGAACGAAGTGATGCCGCCCCATGAGCCGTGCGGCCTCTGCCACCCGCCCCTCGCCGAGCAGTCCCCGGATCCTCGTGGCCGTTACGGGCACACCGCCATCGACGACGAGGTCATGTCCGGTGACGTCGAACCCGCGTGCCCTCCCGATGGCCGCAAGGGCCGAGACGGTACCCTCCCCGCCCGCGCCGAGGCAGAAGTCACTCCCGACATGGACCGAGACCGGAGCGAGGAGAGGGATGAGGATGTCATCGATGAAGTCCGACGCCCGCATAGAGGCCATGGCGGCGTCGAATGCAAGCGAGCAAGAGGCCAGTGCCCCTATGGTCGAGAGCGCACGCAGCCGATCCTCATGGCAGAGGAGCTCCTCCCCATGGCGCTCGGGAGCCAGCACGCGAGCCGGATCCGGATCGAAGGTGACCACGACAAACGGACAACCACGCTCCTCCGCGTCCGCACGGGCGGAGCGCAGAAGCTCGCGATGGCCCATATGGACGCCATCGAAGGCACCGATGGCGACGACACTCGGCGTCCCCAGCACGGGGATGCCCCGGAGCAGGGCCTCCCGAAGCGAGAACGAGACAGGAGGGAGGTCGACGCCCGCGAGTACCGACTCAGAGACGAGACGGGCAGCGTCAGGGGCTTCCATGGGCATGCTCGTCACACTCCCCCGCCGACGCCGATGATGCCATCGGGGAAGGTCGCCTTCGAAACGAGACGAGGGCCGTCCTTATACCAGACGCCGTAGAGGAGCCCGCCACACACGAGGGAGCACATCCCCCCATCTCCGAGCTCCATGGGTGCGTCCAGAGGGCGGCCGCAGCGCACGTCCGCGAGGCCGGCCTCGTCGAGGGCATGCGTCGGATACCCGAGGGCCCAGGTGGGGTCGAGGGCGACCTCTGCCACACGGGCCGGTCCGAGCTGACCAAGAAGGTCCAACGTCGTGCACCTACCAAGGTCGCAGGGACCGGACGAGGTCCTTCTGAGAGAGACGACATGGGCGGCGGTGCCACATGTACGGCCGAGGTCGCGTGCGATGGACCGAATGTAGCAGCCCTTCGAGACGGTGAAGGCGCAGTCCCAGAACAGGTCCCCGTCCTGATGGCCGATACCCTGCAATGACGCCGAGAGGATCGAGACCGAACGGGAGTCGAGCTCGAACACCTCCCCAGCGCGCGCCCGGTCATAGGCACGCCGCCCGCCGACCGAGATGGCAGAGTACGAAGGCGGCACCTGGTCATAGGTACCGACCATGCCCGCCAGGGCATCGATCGCATCTGCCTCCCCAGAGAGACGAGACGGTACGTCGCTCCTCCGGACCACCTCGCCCTCGGCATCGTCAGTAGACGTCTCTGCGCCGAAGAGGATGCGCGTCTCGTATGACTTGCGCTCCTGGGTGAGGAGCCCCATGATTCGTGTGGCCTGCCCGACGCCGACGACCAGGACGCCAGAGGCCTCGGGGTCGAGCGTGCCCGCATGGCCCACGCGCTGCTCGCCGAGAGCACGCCTCACGCGGCCGACCACGTCATGCGAGGTCATGCCACAGGGTTTATCAATCGCGAGCAGTGCGTTGATGCCGCTCGTGCCTCTTCTCACTCGGATTCCCCCGAGTCATCGAAGAGGGACTGCAGCTTGGGCAGGACGCATGAGAGGACGTCGTCTATGTCGCCATCGGCCGTGAAGCCAGCGGCAGCCACATGGCCGCCACCACCAAGCTCACGGGCGACCGCGGACACGTCGAAACTCCCCTTGGACCGGAGGTTCCCGCGAACGTGCCCATCGCCGGTCTCCTTCAGGAAGAGGGCGACCTTGCTGCCCTCGACGCTCCGCACGATGTCGATGAGCCCGTCGCACTCCTCGGCCAGGGCCCCCGTGCGCTCGAGGTCAGCCTGGGTGGCATAGCTATAGGCGATGAGTCCGTGGTCGAATGTGAGGATGCGGCCCATGACGACTGACTGGAGGTGCAGGTACGCCAGTCTGAAGCTCTGGTAGACGTTGAGCGAGATGCGGGAGGGCGAGGCCCCGGCATCCACGAGCATCGACGCGATCTCGAAGGCCTCCGCATCGGCGTTCTGATACTGGAACCGACCCGTGTCGGTGATGATTGCCGTGAGAAGGCAGTCAGCCAGCCCGCTTGAGATGTCGATGCCAAGGTGCAACGCGAGCTCAGCTATCACGACCCCCGTGGCAGCGGCATCAGGACGCCTGATGGCGACATCACCGAACGCCTCGTCACACGGGTGGTGGTCGACGAGGGCGCGCCTCCGCGCGCGGGCACAGACGGCTGCGCCGTTGTTCATGCGGGATGGTATGGGAAGGTCGACGCAGATGAAGAGGTCCGGCGTCGCGCCATAGGTGCTCGCCCTCACGAGCTGGTCCGCCCCAGGAAGGAAGCTGTACAGGCGAGGCACGTCGTCATCATCAGCGAGGAGGCCGACCACGAGCTTGCCTGGCCAACGCTCCCTGATGAGCATGACCAAGGCGAGCTCGGAGCCGAGGGCATCGCCGTCGGGGTTGGTATGCGCACAGATGGCGATGCTGTCTGCCTCGTCGATGAGGTCGGAGAGCTCGTTGAAGCGTGCCGCCTGCCATGCATAGAGCTTGTCATCGCTCGTGTTCATGATGTACCTGCTACTCCTCCCCGACGCCCGCATCCGGAGCGGGACCATCCACGGGGTAGCCCTCCTCGTCCTTCTCGACGCCAAGCGTCGGGGGAACGTTCTCGAGCGCACGCGCGATGGCCTCGGCCTCATCGGTCGTGGTGTCGATCTTGAAGACCAGCTCAGGCGTGACACGCCAGCCGAGGGCATGACCCAGGAGCGAGCGAATCCGACCATGGCCGCGCTCGAGCGCCGCCATGGTCTGCTCATAGCGCTCGGCATCGCAGGTCACATAGGCCCGCACGAGCGAGCGATCAACCGAGACCTCGCACCCCGTGAGCGTCACGAGGTTGAGGTCAGGGTCGCTCATCTCGAAGAGCAGGATGTTCGCGAGCTTCTCGCGAGCGACCTGTGCCGTGCGTCGCGAGCCTTGGTTCTGCTTCATGAAAGCCCACCTACTCGGTCCTGGCGACCTCGATGACCTTGTAGGTCTCGAGCACGTCGCCGATATGGAAGTCCTGGAAGTCTGTGAGGCCGAGACCGCACTCATAGCCGGACTTCACGCTCTTGACGTCATCCTTGAAGCGGCGCATGGACGCGAAGGTGCCGTCATAGACGACGATGCCATCGCGCACCAGACGGACCTGGTCGTCACGTCCGACCTCGCCTTCCGTGACCATGCAACCGGCAGCCACGCCGACCTTGGGTACCTTGAAGGTGTCGCGCACCTCCGCGGAACCAGTGGTCTGTTCCTCCTCGGTGGGCTTCAGGAGGCCGACACGGGCCGCGTCGATGTCCTCGATAGCCTTGTAGATGACGTTGTAGCACTTGATCTGGACGCCCTCGCGCTCGGCGAAGGTCCGTGCCTTGGCCTCGGGACGGACGCCGAAGCCGATGATGATGGCGTTCGACGCATCGGCCAGGGTCACGTCGGTCTCGGTGATGGCACCGACGGCCGAGTGGATGATGTTGATGTGGACCTCGCTCTGGTCCATCTTCTCGAGCGCGTCGGAGAGGGCCTCGATCGAACCTTGGACATCGGCCTTGACCACGAGGTTGAGTTCCTTGACCTGCGACGCCTCCATGGTGTCGAAGAGGGTCTCGAGCGTGACGTGCCTGACCTTGTTCTGCTCCTCGATGCGCGCCTTGAGCGAGCGCTGCTCAGCAAGGTCGCGCGCGTCGCGCTCGTCCTGGAAGACGCGGAACTCGTCACCGGCATCGGGCACCGACTGCAGCCCGAGGATCTCGACAGGGTCGGAAGGCCTTGCCTCCTCGAGCGTCTGCCCGTGCTGGCCCAGCATGGCACGCACACGCCCATAGGCGGTACCTGCCACGAGCGAGTCGCCCACATGGAGGGTTCCACGGCTCACGAGGACCGTTGCGACAGATCCGCGGCCACGGTCGAGCTTGGCCTCGAGGACATAGCCGGAGGCGAAGGTATCTGGGTTAGCCTTGAGCTCGAGGACGTCAGCCTGGAGCAGGATCGTCTCGAGGAGCTCGTCGATGCCCTGGTGCTTCTTGGCAGAGATGTTCACGAACATGTTCTGGCCACCCCACTCCTCGGGGATGACGCCATACTCGGTGAGCTCCTGACGTACGCGGTCTGGGTTCGCCTCAGGCTTGTCGCACTTGTTGACGGCGACGACGATGGGCACGTCGGCCGCCTTCGCGTGGTTGATGGACTCGATCGTCTGTGGCATCACGCCGTCGTCGGCAGCGACCACCAGCACGACGATGTCGGTCACCTTGGCACCGCGGGCACGCATGGCCGTGAACGTCTCGTGACCAGGCGTGTCCACGAACGTGATGGTACGGCCCTTGATCTTGACCTGCGAGGCTCCGATGTGCTGCGTGATTCCGCCGGCCTCGCCCTCGGCGACGCCTGTATGCCTGATTGCATCGAGCAGGCTCGTCTTGCCGTGGTCGACGTGGCCCATGACCGTGACGACGGGGGGCCGGGACTGGAGGTCCTCGGGATCGTCGAAGAAGGTGAAGGAGTTCTCCTCCTCCTTGGTCATGACCTCGACCTCGCGACCGATGTCGTCAGCGACGAGCTCGATGAGGTCGTCAGACATGGACTGGGTCATCGTGAGGGGACTCCCCAGGAGGAAGAGGCGCTTCACGATGTCGTTGGCGGGGACCTCGAGAAGGTCGGCAAGCTCGGCCACGGTGGCTCCGGTCGGGACCTTCACCACGCCGATCTTGGAGACGTCCTGGTCGTTGGCGATGGCCTCCTCGACAGCCTTCTGCTCCGCGGCCTCCTCGGCCTGCTGCTGCCTGCGCTCCTTACGCTTCTTGCGGCGGCCCGTAGACTCGCGGGACGCCTCCTCGACGGAGGCACGGACGTCCTCGAGCACGCGCTCGCGGTTGTACTCCTCGGCGGCACGGGCCATGCGACTGTAGCGGTCCTCGCCCTCGTCCTCGCGGTGGCCCTTGTGGGCCTTGGTGTGGCGTTGTGCCGTGGCCTTGTCGGGATTGGGCTGATTGATGGACTCGGACGAGCGCTCATGGCGACCGTCGCCACCCCGACGGCTCCCCTCGCCCTTGGCCTTGCCCTTCGCCTTGGCAGCGGACGCCTCGGCCTGCTGCTCCTTCATGACCTTCTCCTGCTCGGCAATCTGGTCAAGCAGGCTGGTGAAGGACGGAGCAGCCTTCGGGGCCGTGTCGTGGACGCGGTTCTTCTCCTCCTCGGCACGACGCCTCTCCTCCTCGGCGGCGCGCTCGGCCTGCTCCTTGGCCTTGGCCTCCTCGGCGGCCTTCTGGGCGGCAGCCTCCTCGGCGCGCTCCTTCTCGCGGCGCTTCTCGGCAGCGATGCGCTCCTTCTCTGCCTTCTTCTTGGCCTCTGCCTCCTCGACGGCCTTGGCCTTCTCCTCTGCCTCCTTGGCAGCCTCGATCTCGGCGGAGCGCGCCTTCGCGACGGACGCGAGGTTCTTGCGCGCGACCGAGACGTAGGCGTCCTCGAGTGCGGACGAGGGCGACTTGGCAGGGATCTTCATGTCCCTGAGACGCTCGAGCATCTCCTTGCTGGTCATGCCATATTCTTTTGCGAGGTCATGTACACGGGTCTTGGCCATGTGGTTCTACCTTCCGGAAAACGTGCGGACGATGCGTACGGGAACGTGCCCCGTGGGTCAGATCAGGGAGTCGGGGTCAGCGGAGACCTCGGCGGAATCGACAAGGGCCATCTTCTCGTGGACCCCGCAGTACGCAGAGCCGGGACGGGCCATGTTGCGGCAACGCACGCCCGAGGGGCTCACGTACTCGCACCGGTGCCCACCCTCCTCGGCATCCACGAGGTCGACGGCATACTCGCTTGCCTCGGGCATGTTCTTGAGCACCCCTGCGGCCAGGGACTGGTTCTTGATGTCGATGTGCCAGCCGGTGAGGCGAGCGGCGAGACGGGCGTTCTGGCCCTCCTTGCCGATGGCGAGCGACAGCTGGTCATCCGGGACGATGACCGTCGCGTAGTTGTTCTCCTCATCGACGATGACCCTGCTCACCTTTGCCGGCGAGAGAGCGTTGGCCACACAGCGCGCTGGGTCATCACTCCAGAGCACGACGTCCACACGCTCGCCCCTGAGCTCGCCGACCACGGTACGTACGCGGCTGCCCTTTGGTCCCACGCAGGCACCGACCGGGTCGAGTCGGTCGTCGAGCGACGAGACGGCGATCTTGGAACGCGCGCCCGCCTCACGGGCGACGGAACGGATCTCGACGACACCGTCATAGATCTCGGGGACCTCGACCTCGAAGAGCCTGCGGATGAGGTCAGGATGGGTACGGGAGACCACGATCGAGGGGCGGGAGTGCTCGCCGCGCACGGAGGCCACCTGGGCGTTGGGGTCACGCACGTCGATGATGATGGCCTTGATGCGCTGGTTGTGCATGTAACGCTCGCCATTGGGGCGCTCGTTGCGCTCGTTGGGGTTGCGTCGCTTGTCGAAGTGGGGTAGCTCCGCCTCGACGCCCTCGCGGATCTTGATGATGGTGAAGTCAGGCGTCGACTGGAGGACCGTGCCGGTGATGATGTCACCGATACGCTGGGAGAACTCCTCGTAGATCTGTTGGCGCGCCGCGTTGCGGACGATGTTGTTGATCTCGATCTTGGCATGCTGGGCAGCGATGCGGCTCGTGTCGGGAGGGGTCACATCCTCCTCGTCGAACTCCGCGTACTCGCCAGTCTCCTCGTCGGGCTCGCCCTTGGGGATGAGCTTGTAGACGTAGATCTTGCCGGTGGCGCGATCGATCGTGACCTTCGCGCCGTTCTCGAGGTGGAGCACGTCCGCATAGCTCTTCGCAAGCGACTGCTCGAGGCGGTCGAGCAGGTAGAGCTGGTCAATGTGCTTCTCCTGGCAGAGCGCCATGAGCGCTTCCATCATCTCGGATGCCATAGGGTCGTGTTCCTTTCTAGTGCGCGTCGTGTGAGGCGGAGGGGGTTGTGAAGTCGATGGTGGGCTTGATCTTGCAACGCTTGACCTCATCCAAGGGGATGAGGACCGGCTGTCCGTCGACCTCGAGGGCGACGGAGCCGTCAGAGAAGCCCTTGAGGGTCCCCGCGTAGTGCTTGCGTCCCTCGGTGGCCGTGGTCGTGAGAGAGACGACCTCACCGGAGTACCGCTCGAAGTCATGCGGACGACGCAGCGGACGAGCAAGCCCGGGGCTCGAGACCTCAAGCACGTAGCTCCCCGGGAAGGGGTCAACGAGGTCGATCGTGTCCGAGACCCATGCGTTCTGGGCCGCGACCTCGTCGAGGGAGATCGGGTCGTCCGAGCCCTCTGGCAGGTCCACGCGGACGCGCACCGTGGGCTTCTCGGCAGAGCCGGTCACCTCTACATCGACGACATCGATGTCATGGTCTTGCGCCACGCGCTCGAGCGCCTCGAGCAGGTGGTCGCGGACCGAGTCGTACGACATATGTCTCCTCTCAAGCTTCAGACAGAGAGGAAGCGGGGCGAAACGATCCGCCCCACTTCCTCTCGAACGCTCACCTTCTGTACGTGCACACTATACCCGCAGGTTCCCTCACACGTCAACCCGTCGGTGGTGGCATTGTGACCGCGCGCTCACGAGACCACCTCGTAGAGAGGTACGTCCGACTGCGGGTCGTCTATCGCGGTCACCTTCCCCTCGGAGTCGAAGGTGACCGTGACGGTACGGGTGTCCGTCGAGGTGACTCCGGCATAGGCTTCACCCATCCTGCTCCAGTCCCAGGTCACCGTGAAGGTGACACCGACCGTGAGGTCGCCGGTCGAGGTGGCGGTCGGGTCCCCCACAAGCGTACGCGTCAGCTGCTCGAGCTCGTCGGAGTTGATCGAGTTGGTCCGCCCCTTCTTCACGACCGCATACCACAGGTCATGGTCGCTCGGATATGCGGCGGAGACGGAGGTGGCAAGGTAGGGACGAATCGCCGTACCTATGACCGCCCCATTTGACTGCGTGGGGTCGCAGGAATAGATGGCCTGTATGACCTTGGTGGCCACATCGAGCTCAGCGGCCGACTGCGGACGGATCACCGTGAGGTTCACGGTCGACCCCGGCGTGACCTCCGTTCCTGCCGTAATGTCGCTCGCGATGACAGTACCCTCCACCTGGGAGGCATCGGTCGCAACGACATAGGTCACCTTCGTCTGCAGCTGCTCCGCGGCAAGCGCAGCCGTGGCATCGGCCTCGCTGAGCCCTATGAGCGTCGGGACCTTCGAGGCTCTGGCGACGGTGAGGCTCACGGTATCAGTGGACGAGAGCTGGGTGCCCGAGGCGACCGAGGATGCCGTGACCGTCCCGGCCGTCTCGGCAGAGATCTCCTCGTCGATCGTGCACGAGACACCTTGCGCCTTCACGGCAGCCCGGGCCTCCGAAGAGGTCTTCCCCACAACGTCAGGCATGGTACGGGCCAGGGAGACCTTGAGCGTGATGTCGGTATGCTCAGGCAGGCGCCCTGAAGCCGGCGACTGCGAGATCACGAACCCAGGCTGTCCGTCTGCCAGCACGTCCTCCTGCGTCACAGAGAATCCGAGGTCCTCAAGGTCCGAGGCGGCGCGCTCGGCGCGCCAGCCTGTGACGTCCGGCGCGGTGACACCTCCCAGCAGCTCAGCGTTCCAAGCAAGCGCGACCACGGCCGCAATCGCGGCGAGCACGATCACGATGGCAACGAAGACCCTGAAGCGCCGCGGCTTCTGCCTTCCGGCATCGCGCACGAGCCCTTCGGCCTGGGCGCGAGAGTCAGCGGCCCGCCTTACGCCATCCTTGGCACCGGGGCCTACAGATCCTTGGGTCAGGTTGGCGCCGCATTTCGGGCATCGGACGGGGAGGATGTCGCCTTCGAGCTCATGTCCGCACTTGGGGCATTTCATCAGACGACCTCCTCACTACGGCCTCTTCGCTAGTTTGCGACGATGTTCACGAGCTTGCCAGGGACGACGATGACCTTCCGGACCGTCTTGCCCTCGAGGTGCGACGCGACCGCCGCCTTGGCAGCCTCCTCGCAGGTAGGTCGGTCTGCGTCGGCAGCGACACTGACATGTCCTCGGACCTTGCCCATGACCTGCACGGCGAGCTCGATCGTGGAGGCCTTTGCCTGCTCCGGATCGAACAGGGGCCACGGCTCGTTGTAGACGGAGCCCTCATGGCCCAGCGCCTCATGGAAGAGCTCCTCTGACCAATGGGGGCAGATGGGAGCCATGCAGTCCACGACCGCCTCGGCCACGCGGGCGCACAGCGCCGAGTCGCGAGACTCCGGGACGACATCGTTGACGTAGAGGCTTGCGGCGTTCACAAGCTCCATGATCGAGGATATCGCCGTGTTGAACTGCATGCGATCGAAGTCCTCCGAGCACTTGATGCCCAAGCCGTTCAGGCTTCGGTTGAGCTCGGCGGAACGCGAGTCGAGCGCGTCCGGGTCGACGGAGGCCGACGGGTCTGCCGTGCGTGCGAGCTCCCAGACGATCCTCCAGGCGCGCTTGAGGAAGCGGTTGCAGCCCGCGACGGCCTTGTCGTCCCACGCGAAGTCCTTCTCGGGAGGCGCGATGAACAGGATGGCAAGACGCATCGTGTCCGCACCATAGGGGTCGATGACCGAGCTCGGCGCCACGACGTTACCCAGCGACTTCGACATCGTGACCCCATTGGAGTCCTTGACCATCCCCTGACAGAGGAGGTTCTGGAACGGCTCGTCGCAATCGATGAGGCCGAGGTCACGAAGGACCTTGGTCCAGAAGCGGGAGTAGAGCAGGTGCAGGATGGCATGCTCGATGCCGCCGATGTAGTTGTCGACGGGCATCCAGCGGTCGACGGCCTCCTTCGAGAAGGGCAGCTCGTCGTTGTGAGGGTCACAATAGCGCAGATAGTACCAGCTCGAGCAGGTGAAGGTGTCCATGGTGTCTGTCTCGCGGCGGGCAGGTCTGCCACAGACGGGGCATGTGGTCTCATAGAACTCGGGACACTGGTCCAGGGTCTGGCCGGCAGAGAGGTCGAGGTCCTCTGGAAGCGTCACCGGCAGCTGGTCCTCTGGCACCGGTACGATGCCGCAATGGTCACAGTGGACGGCCGGGATGGGATTCCCCCAGTACCGCTGACGAGAGATGAGCCAGTCGCGGAGGCGGAAGTTGACGGTTCGCTTGCCCATGCCCCGGCCCTGGAGCCACTCGATCATGGCCGACTCCGCAGGCGAGTGCTTGCCGCCGACCATGCCCGTGAACTGCCCGGACTGGATGAGCGTGCCCTCGGCGTCCATGGCATGGTCCCAGTCGACGTCGGTGACCTCGAGGTCGGTCACGTCCTTCAGCTGCTGGTAGAGGGGATCGTCGGTCGTCGCGATGATGGGAGGGACCGGCAGGCCGTACTTGCGGGCGAAGTCGAAGTCACGCTGGTCGCCGCAGGGTACTGCCATGACCGCACCCGTACCGTAGTCCATGAGCACGTAGTCGGCGACCCAGATGGGTACAGGGCTGGCCGTTCACCGGGTTGATGGCGAAGCGTCCTGTGGGGGCACCGTGCTTCTCGCGCTCGCTCCCCTGCCGCTCGATGGCGGTGGCCGTGGCGGCCTCCTCCTGGAGCTCGCGCACGCCTGCCTCGTACTCGGTCCCCGACACGAGCTCGTCGACCATGGGGTGCTCAGGTGAGAGCAGGAAGAACGAGCAGCCGAAGAGGGTGTCAGGCGCGGGTCGTGAAGACCTTGAAGGTGGTGTCGGTAGGTGTCACGCCATCGGTGTCCGCGAGCGTGAAGACGACCTCGGCGCCCTCTGAGCGCCCGATCCAGTTGCGCTGCATCTGCTTGACGCGGTCGGGCCAGCCGGGGAGCTTGTCGAGGTCGTCAAGCAGCTCCTGGGCATAGTCCGTGATCTTGAGGTACCACTGCTCGAGGTCACGCTTCTCGGGAATCGAGCCGCACCGCCAGCAACGCCCCTCCGTGACCTGCTCGTTGGCGAGCACGGTCTTGCATGTGGGACACCAGTTGACGGGTGACTTATCGCGATAGACGAGGCCCTTCTCCCACATCTTCAGGAAGATCCACTGGCCCCACTTGTAGTAGTCAGGGGTCACATGTGCGGACCATGCGGTCGTAGTCGTACGAGAAGCCCATGCGACGCATCGTGGCGATGGCGTTGTCCATGTTCTCGTAGGTCCACTTCTTGGCCTGCGTGTTGTGCTTGATCGCTGCGTTCTCGGCAGGAAGGCCGAAGGCGTCGAAGCCCATGGGGTGGAGGACGTCATATCCGCGCATGCGAGCCTGGCGGGCGACCGCGTCCCCGATGGAGTAGTTGCGGGCATGGCCCATGTGAAGGTCGCCTGAAGGGTACGGGAACATCTCGAGCACATACTTCTTGGGCTTAGCGGGGTCCTCGTCGGTGCGATAGAGGTCCTCCTCATCCCAGATGCGCTGCCACTTCTCCTCGATGGCATGTGCGTCGTAGACCGGATAGCTGCCACCGGCGTCATCGGTGGGAACGTCTGCCTCCACGTTGTCTTCTGCCACGATCTTCCTTCCCTATGGCGACACCTGACCCTGCGGGCCGAGGTCGCACGATGATGTCTGTACGGACCTACGAGCGGAAGTTGACGCTCACCTGCTGGTTGGCGTCCTTCAGGACGACGTCGTGCGCCCCGCCCTCGACGAGCGAGGTCGACGAGACGAGCGTCATCTTGGCCTTGTCACGTAGCTCCGGTAGCGTGAGCGCGCCACAGTTGCACATCGTCGAACGCACCTTGAGCAGGGAGTTGTTGACGTTATCCTTGAGCGGTCCGGCGTAGGGCACGTAGGAGTCGACACCCTCCTCGAAGCTGAGCTTCTTGGCGCCGCCCATGTCGTAGCGCTGCCAGTTGCGGGCACGACTGGAGCCCTCGCCCCAGTACTCCTTCATGTAGGAGCCGTTCACGTTGACGCGCCTCGTGGGGCTCTCGTCGAAGCGAGCGAAGTAGCGACCGAGCATGAGGAAGTCGGCACCCATGGCGAGGGCGAGCGTCATGTGGTAGTCGTAGACGATGCCGCCGTCCGAGCAGACCGGTACGTAGATTCCCGTCTCCTCGAAGTAGTCGTCACGTGCACGGCAGACATCGATGAGGGCACTCGCCTGGCCGCGACCGATGCCCTTCTGCTCGCGGGTGATGCAGATGGAGCCGCCACCGATGCCGACCTTCACGAAGTCAGCGCCGCTCTCGGCCAGGAACCGGAAGCCCTCGGCATCGACCACGTTGCCCTGCACCGACCTTGACGGAGTCCCCGTAGGTCTTGCGGATCCAGTCGATGGTGAGCTTCTGCCACTCGGAGAAGCCCTCGGAGGAGTCGATGCAGAGCACGTCGGCACCGGCGTCAACGAGCATCGGAACGCGGGTCTCGTAGTCACGCGTGTTGATGCCAGCCCCCACCAGATAGCGCTTGTGGGCATCGAGCAGCTCGTCAGGGTTCGACTTATGCGAGTCATAGTCCTTGCGGAAGACCAGGCCGACGAGGTTGCCATCGGCGTCCACACAGGGCAGCTGGTTGAGCTTGTTCTCCCAGATGATGTCATTGGCGGTCTTCAGGGTGACCTCGGGGCCACCCACTATGAGCTTCTCGAGCGGCGTCATGAAGTCACGCACGAGGCTCGCCCGGTCATCACGGGAGGGACGGTAGTCACGCGAGGTAACGATGCCAACGAGCCTGCCATGGGAGGTGCCGTCCTCGGTGACGGGCATCGTCGAATGGTCAGTCTGCTCCTTGAGCTCCATGACCTGGGCGAGCGTCATGTCTGGCGTGAGGGTCGAGTCGCTCTCGACGAACCCTGCCTTGTAGCTCTTGACCTCCTCGACCATGGCCGCCTCGGACTCCGCGGACTGGGAGCCGAAGATGAAGGAGAGGCCGCCCTCCTGGGCGAGCGACACGGCGAGCTTCGGCCCGGAGACGGCCTGCATGATGGCAGACACCATGGGGACGTTGAGCTGGATGGGAGACTCCTCGCCGCGGCGGAACCTCACCAGGGGGGTTCGGAGGCTCACGTTGGCCGGTATGCACTCCGAGGAGGAATAACCAGGTACCAAGAGGTACTCAGAGAATGTGTGGGCTTCACCCTCGAAGAACTGTGCCATGCCAGGCTCCTTGCGCTCGTAATCGACAGGTCGGCCCAATGGGCCATATAATCCCAGCGATTGTAGCGCATCGGGGGCCTTCTAGGCTTCGCTCGTGGTTCCCTCCTTGGCTCCTTCGCTCATGACGTCGTCGAACGACACGGAGACCATGTGCTTGGTGGGAACCCACTCCACCTTCTTGAACAGGGCCACGACCGTGATGGGCACGTAGGTCATCATGAAGAGCGGGAAGGTGAACAGGTTGGTGAAGATGCGCAGGCGGCTCTTGGAATGGATGTGCTTTCTCTCAGAGATGGTCGTGATGAGCGCCAGCACGAAGAAGACGACGTACATCGAGAGGAACGTCATCACCAGCGAGCCCACGCACATCCCGATCTCGGAGGACGTGGCCAGGAACCCATGCGAGGCCGTGCCTAGGACGAGGTAGATGCCGTTCACGAACGTCGAGAGCAGCGTGAGGATCATGCCGGGGGCGATGGTCATGAGCATGTCGTAGCTCGAGAAGTGGCCATGGCCTATCCCGCGCATGAGGTCCCTCCCATACGAGAAGAACACCTGGTAGAACCCCTTGGTCCAACGAAGGCGCTGAATCCAGGACTGAGAGAACGTGATGGGCTGCTCGTCGTAGAACTCAGCAGGTGCGAACCCGATCGTGATGTTGTTCGAGTTGCAGAAGGTCGAGAACTGGATGTCCTCAGTCAGGGTATGGAAGTTCCACCCGTGCATGCCTCGCACGATCTTGGACGAGACGAGCCAACCGGACCCCGAGATGGCGCAGCTCGTATGGAGCAGCATACGAGCGTTGTTGAGATACTTCGCCTCGCGCATGAACCACGTCGCGTTGGCGGCCGAGACACCCAGCTCGAGTCGAAGTTCTTCGAGTTGCGATAGCTCGTGCACACGAGGTATCCCGCATCGAAGGCCTGGTTCATGATGGTGACGTAGTTAGGGGCCAGCAGGTTGTCCGCATCGAAGACGATGAACGCCTCATAGCGGTCGCCGTACTCGTCGAGGATCCGGTTGAACCCATAGTCGAGCACCCAGCTCTTGCCCTTGCGCGCGAGGTCGTTACGCTCGTAGACGATGGCTCCCGCCGCGCGCGCCTCCTCGGCCGTCCTGTCGTTGCAGGCATCCGCGACCACGAACGTGTCGATGAGGTCTGCCGGATAGTCCTGGGCCTTGATCGACCTGACGAGGTTGCCGATCACCGGTTCCTCGTTGTGGGCCGCGATGAAGAAGGCATACCGGTGCTGCCTCTTGGCCTCAGGCAACTTCACGGTGCCACGGCGCCACACCACGATGATGTAGACGAACTGGTAGAAGAAGGCGAAGGTGAAGAACGCCCACACGATGATGTTGAAGATGACGATGGGCGTGAGGCCCAGCCGATTCAATTCCACGCTACGCTCCCTGACGAGAGTCCGGATCCGACACTTCGCCCGCGACGAGGGCGGGCGCGATGCGCTCCCCCGCCTCGGTTCGGCCCATGGAGCGACCAGAGAGTGATTCTAGCGCACGAGAGAGGTCGCCCGGGAGGCTGTCGGTAAGCTTCACTGGTTCCCCAGTCACGGGATGGTCGAAGCCGATGCTCCAGGAATGCAGGAACTGCCTGGTAAGGCCGAGGTTCTCGCGCCCGTCCCCATGCCCGTAGAGCTGGTCACCCACGACGTCGTGGTTGATGTGCCGCATATGCACCCTGATCTGGTGCGTCCGACCCGTGTAGAGATGGCACTCGAGAAGGGAGTACCCCTCGTCACGGCGTCCGGCCTCGAAGCGCTCGAGCGTCCGGAAGGTCGTGATGGCCTCGCGCGAGGAGGGACCGTCAGCCACGCACATGCGCAGACGGTCACGGCTCGAACGTGCGATGGGGGCAACGACCTGTCCCTCGTCAGGCGCCACATACCCCTGCACGAGCACCACGTAACGTCGGTCGAGCACCCTCAGGCGTATGAGGTCCTGGAGCGCCTTGGCCGTGGCGTCATCATGGGCGCAGACCATGAGGCCCGAGGTGTCCATGTCGAGCCGGTGCACGATGCCCGGACGGTCCTCGCCCTGCACATGCGAGAGGTGCTCCTCCCCATAGCGGGCGACCAAGGCGTTGGCGAGGGTATCGGCCTCATGCCCGGGGCTCGGGTGGCAGACGAGACCCGCCTGCTTCGAGATGACAATGAGGTAGGCGTCCTCGTAGCGCACGTCGATGGGTATCGGCACGGGAAGCAGTCCGCCACGCGGGCCCTCTTCCTCGATGGGAAGCATGACCTGCAGCTGGTCGCCTGGACGGAGGCGTTCGGACTTTGACGTGACGACGACGCCGTTCAAGCTCACACGCCCCTGCTCCACCAGATGGGCACAGGCGCTCCGTGAGGGGAGCCCCTCGACACCCGAGAGCCACGAGTCGACACGTACGCCGTCGGCATTCATCCCCGCCATACGGTTGACGACACGATCAGTCACGGTCGGAGCCCCCCGCATCCGCGACGCGCGAGTGGTCCCACACGAGCCATGAGACGATCACGGCCACTATGCCGCAGGTGACAGCGATGTCAGCCAGGTTGAAGACGGGGAAGTCGATGAAGCTCGTGGCGAGGTAGTCGACCACACGGCCGCTCGTGACCCGGTCGATGAGGTTACCGATGCCTCCGCCTGCCACACAGGCGAGCGAATAGACGACCGAGCTCGGCAGCTCCTCTCGGACGACCCAGACCGCCATGCCGACGACCAGCACGGCAGCGATCGCGACGAACACCCATCCGGCACCCTCGCCCAGGCTGAACGCCGCCCCCGTGTTGTAGACGAGGTCGAGGTCCATGACCCCGGGTATGAGAGAGACCCGCTGACCAGCGACCAGGGAGCCCTCCACGAGCCTCTTCAGCAGCTGGTCCGTGAGGGCTATGGCAGCCGCCACGGCAACATAGCGGTCGAGCCTATGGGCCCAGCCAGCCTCCGAGATACGGTAGTCGCTACTCGCAGCAGCCATCCGCGGCCTCCACGGCATCATGGCAACGAGGGCAGAGCCCATCCTTACCGACCTTGCGCCAGTTCCAGCAGCGCTCGCAGCGCTCGCCCTCGGCAGGCATGACCTCACATGAAAGGGAGTCACCTACCGCAAGGACGACCTCAGAGCACACGAGGACCTCGGCAAGGTCGGGGGCATCGGGACCAGTGAGCAGGTCATAGCCTTCCTGGGGCAGGACGACCTTCGCGCGGGCCGCCTGGGTGGTCTTCTCGGAGATCAGGCCCGAACCCACCGCCTCCTCGTAGGCCTTCGTGAAGGCAGCTCGTACCTCGAGCATGGCATCATAGCAGGGAACGAGGCGGTCGGCCTCTGCATCAGCCATGGGAGAGACGTACCAGTCAAGGAGGGCGGCACGCTCGCGACCATCACGGAGCGACTCGGGCACATAGCTCATGACCTCGTCGCAGGTGAATGCCAGGATGGGCTGGAGGTCATGGAGCAGCATCGAGAGGATCTGCCCCCAGCACGTCTGGGCGCTCCTCCGCGCGGCGCTGGTCCTCTCGCTGCAGTACATGCGGTCCTTGGTGGCGTTGAGGTAGCCGTTCGAGAGTTCCGTGATCACGAAGTCATAGAGCGTGCGGTAGACCACGTTGAACCGGTAGTCCGCATAGGCAGCGGCGACCTCCTCGTGCACCTTGGTGAGACGAGCCAGGACGAGACGGTCATAGGGGTCGAGCTCAGCCTCGGGGACGGTGTCACAGGTGGGGTCGAACTGCCCATCGAGCTCGCCGAGGAGGAAGCGGAACGTGTTACGGAAGCGACGATAGGCGTCCCCCACGTGGTCGAGGATGTCGTGATCGCAGGCGACGTCGGTGGACGTGTCGCAGGAGGCGACCCAGAGACGCACGATGTCGGCCCCACGCTCGTCGCAGACCTTGTTAGGGTCGATCACGTTGCCGACCGACTTGCTCATCTTGCGGCCCTTGCCGTCAAGCACGAACCCCTGGGACACGACCGACTTGAACGGGGCGCAGCCATAGGCGCCCACGCTCGTGAGCAGCGAGCTCTGGAACCAGCCACGGTGCTGGTCCGAGCCCTCGAGGTACATGTCCGCGGGGAACCTCAGCTCCGGTCTGTTGCCGAGGACGGCCGTGTGCGAGACGCCCGAGTCCCACCAGACGTCGAGGATGTCGGTGTCCGCCGTGAGGTGGTGCCCTCCGCACGAGGGGCAGGTGCAGGCATTCCCCAGGTAGCTTGCGGGGTCATCGGTGAACCAAGCATCCGAGCCCTTCTCGTGGAAGAGCTTGATGATGGCATCGAGCGTGTCGTCGTTCATGACCTTCTCGCCACAGTCTGCGCAGGTGAAGCTCGGAATGGGGACGCCCCAGCAGCGTTGGCGCGAGATGCACCAGTCAGGACGGCCCTCCACCATGGCGGTGATGCGCTTGGAGGCGTGGCTCGGGTACCAGCGCACGCTATGCTGGATGGCATCGAGCGCCTGGTCACGCAGGCCCGTCTTGTCCATCGAGACGAACCACTGGTCGGTGGCACGGAAGATGACCGGACGCTTGCAGCGCCAGCAGTGCGGGTACGAGTGCGTGATGTCGATGGCGGCCACGAGGGTGCCACGATCGCGCAGGAAGTCGATGACGTGCGGATTTGCCTCGTCGGTGTCCATGCCCGAGAAGGGGCCTCCGGTGCCGATGCCCTCTCCCTTGAAGAAGCGGCCGTCGTCATCGACGGGCATGACGAGCTCGAGGCCCCACTTCATGCCCGCGTTGTAGTCGTCGACGCCGTGGCCGGGAGCCGTGTGGACCACGCCCGTGCCGTCATCGAGGGTGACGTAGTCGGCCGTGATGAAGCGGCCCTCGAAGTCATCGAAGATGGGTTGCGTGTAGGTGTTCCCCACCAGGTCGTCACCCGTGGCATGCCACTCGGAGCCATTGACGCTCACGAGCTCGTAGTCCCAGCCCGCGAGCCCGCAGACCTTCTCGGCGAGCGCCGAGGCCATGATCTCGGCACGACCATCGTGGAGAACGGCGACGTAGTCGAACTCGGGCCCGAGGATGACGCCGGTGTCTGCCGGCATGGTCCAGGGCGTGGTCGTCCAGACCACGACGTCGACCTTGCCCGCGTAGGCCTCGAGGCCGGCTGGCACGCTCGTGAGGACGAAGCGCACGTAGATGGAGGGGCTCACCTCGTCGGAGTACTCGATTTCGGCCTCGGCGAGCGCGGTGTGGCAGTGCTTGCACCAATGGACCGGCTTGCGGCCGCGATAGATGGCGCCCTTGTCGAAGATCTTCTTGAAGATCTCGATGTCGGCCGCGTCGTAGTCGTTCACGAGCGTGAGGTAGGGGTGGTCCCAGTCGCCCAGCACGCCGAGACGCTTGAAGCCCTGACGCTGGATGTCGATGTTCTCGACCGCGAACTCGCGGCACATCGTGCGGACCTCGGGCGTGGGGGTCTCGTTGAACTTCTTGGTGCCGAGGGTCTCCTCGACCTTGTGCTCGATGGGCTGGCCGTGGCAGTCCCAGCCGGGGACATACGGCGTCTGATAGCCACGCATGGACCAATAGCGATTGATGATGTCCTTCGAGATCTTGTTGAGGGCATGTCCGATGTGGATGGGGCCATTGGCATACGGCGGGCCGTCGTGGAGGACGAACCGGGGATGGCCCTCGTTCTTCTTGAGCATCTGGGAGTAGACGTCGTCCTCGTACCAGCTCGCCAGCCGCTCAGGCTCACGCTTGGCAAGTCCCGCCCGCATGGGGAAGTCGGTCTTGGGAAGGTTCATGGTCTTCTTGAACGTGTTAGCCACTCGTGCGTCCTCTCGTCTGGGACGCCAAAAAAGGCGCCCGTCCCGTCGCAGCTGGGACGAAGCGCCTGCACGTTGCTTCGCTGACCACCCAGCGAGCGGAACCTCTCCGCTGTACTCGGCTGGCCTGTGACGGCGGCCACTCCGACGACGCCTACCGGCAGCGGATGCTGCGTTCGGGCCGTGGCTCCGGGGTGATCTTCGTCGGGATGCGCACGCGGGCTCACACCGTCCCCGCTCGCTCTTGGTACGCACGGCCCCGACTACTCGTCCCCATCGATGCCTTCGCAGGAACTATAGCACGCCCGCCCGCCTTCATGTGGGAGACGGGCGGGCGCAAGGCATCGACCATAGGCTTGGCGCTATCTCGCCCCAGCCAGGTACTTCCAATAGGAGAGGTCGCCGTAGAACTTATCGACGTCGACCTGCGAGCCATAGCCCGAGACGTAGGTCGTCGATGAGTACTGGAAGATCGTGGGGCTGGACCAGGACCCATACCCGTTGCCGTCGGTCCATGGGTCGGACTGATAGCCACTATGAGAGTCCATGTCCGCATATTGGGCCACCCAGAGGCCATACGAGCTGGAAACCGAGGACCAGTTGTACTCGCTCGTCACGGCCTTGCTGACATAGAGGAGCGCCCTCACGCCCGTGGTCTGATAGACCCGATTGAGGAAGGTGCTACACCAGGAGACGTCGCTGCCGGACCCGAACGTAGCGTTATCCCCGCCTTCCCAGTCAAGTGCCAGCACGGCAGAGCCGAGGACGCCGAGGCTCCTGGCACGCGCAACGAAATGGTCGGCCTCGGAGACCGCATCGCCGCCCTCGGCATAGTGGTAGAGGCCGACACCCTTTCCTGCCGAAACAGCGCCAGACAGCTGAGAGGACGCATAGGGGTTGTTGTATCCGGTGCCCTGGGTCGCCTTCACGATGATGAAGTCAGCTGATACTCCCGAGGTGTTCATGGACGACTGGTAACTCGCTATGTCGATGCCATCCATGCACTGCGAGACGGCGAGCAGATAGGCATCATTGTCCGCCCTATAGAGCACTCCGTCTGTGTGGATGTAAGCGTTCCTCAACGCATATCCCTCGCTGGTGGTGTAGTGGGCCCAGCCCGCCGTGGAGTAGCCGGTGACGCAGCCGTGGAAGGCGGCGGTCACGTAGTAGCGCTGGAGGCCCTGGCCGTAGGCGGAGCTCACGACCCAGCCCTCGGAGTTCGCCAGGCGCCCGTCGTTGTCGGCCAGGTAGGTGACGGTGCCGGAGGTGAGGTGGCCGCGCAGGACGTAGCCGGCGGAGGTGGCGTAGGCCCAGTACCCCGCGCCCTCGGAGGGCGAGACGAGCCTGGAGGCGGCCACGGAGCCGCCGGAGAGCCAGTAGCGCTGGAGCCCCTGGCCGAAGGCGGACGTCACGAGCCAGCCGGAGGCCTGGACGCGGCCGTCGTTGTCGGCGATGCGCCTCGCGCCGTCGGCGCAGGTCGCGGCACCGCGCAGGACGTAGCCCGCGGGGGTGGTGTAGTGGGCCCAGCCCGCCGTGGAGTAGCCGGTGACGCAGCCGTGCTTGGCGGCGGTCACGTAGTAGCGCTGGAGGCCCCTGGCCGTAGGCCGGAGCTCACGAGCCAGCCCTCGGAGTTCGCCAGGCGGCCGTCGTTGTCCGCCAGGTAGGTGACGGTGCCCGGAGGTGAGGTGGCCGCGCAGGACGTAGCCGGCGGGGGTGGTGTAGTGGGCCCAGCCCGCCGCGGAGTAGCCGGTGACGCAGCCGTGGCTTGGCGGCGGTCACGTAGTAGCGCTGGAGGCCCTGGCCGTAGGCGGAGCTCACGTGCCAGCCCTCGGAGTTCGCCAGGCGGCCCGTCGTTGTCTGCCAGGTAGGTGACGGTGCCGGAGGTGAGGTGGCCGCGCAGGACGTAGCCGGCGGGGGTGGTGTAGTGGGCCCAGCCCGCCGTGGAGTAGCCGTCGGTGCAGCCGTGCTTGGTCGAGTCCACGTAGTAGCGCTGGAGGCCCTGGCCGTAGGCGGAGCTCACGTGCCAGCCGGGCGACTCGAGCCTGCCGTCGTTGTCTGCCAGGTAGGTGACGCCGCCCTCCGTGTAGCGGCCGCGCACGACGTAGCCGTACCTGGTGGCGTAGGCCCAGTACCCGGCCTCGGAGGCCTTGACCAGCTCGGAGGACGCGAGGGCCTTGGTCGTGGTGTCGAGCCAGTAGCGCTGGAGGCCGTAGGTCTTGAAGGTGGAGTTGACGACCCAGCCGGAGGCACGGGAGCCGGAGGCGTCGTAGTAGTACCAGCGCGAGCCCTCCTGGACCCACTGGTCCCTGTACGCCTGCGTGGTGACGGTGGTGGTCGCGGCCTGGGTGGTGGCCGCCTGGGTGGTGGCCGCGGCCGTGGCGGGCTCGTCGTCCGTGGTGGCATCCGGTGTCGTGGCCGTGTCGGGCGTGGTGCCATCGGCGTCAGGCGTCGTCGTCCCGTCTGGCGTGGTGGCATCCGGTGTCGTGGCCGTGTCGGGCGTGGTGACATCGGCGTCAGGCGTCGTCGCCTCGTCGGGCGTGGTGGCGTCCGGCGTGGTCGGGGTCGTCGCCGTGTCGGACGTGGTGGCATCCGGCGTGGTCGCAGTGTCGGACGTCGTGGCATCCGGCGTGGTCGTGGTGGTCGCCGTGTCGGACGTCGTGGCATCCGGCGTGGTCGTGGTGGTCGCCGTGTCGGATGTCGTGGAATCGACGGCATCGGTGGTCGGGGTGGTGGCCGAGGTGGCCTGCTGGTCCTTCTCGGTCGTGTCAGCAGTCTTGGCCTCGTCGGCCGCCGAGCCACTCGCAGAGGCCATATCATCCTGGTCCACGGCTACGGCAGCAGAACCAGGCTCCTAAGCCAAGGCCAACGTGGGCATGCCAGCGCCAATGGCGACACAAAGTCCGACACAGACAGTCATGAGAAGGTGCCTTGATGAAACTGTCAATGGACTGGCCTCTCATCAGAATCGGCTACGTTTAGTGTATGCAGGCATTCTACACCGAACCAAATCGACATATGCGGCACTACGGTTTCAGCTTCGTGAGCTTCGGTCGTACACCGAACGTGATCGACCGTCCTGCCTTTGCGGGATTGTTTGTGACGTCTCGGCCCAAGGGCCCCCCGCACGTGATAATGGTCCTTGATCGAGCGGTCACCAACAATTGGGAGCATCCGCGATGAGCCTGAACACCCCTAACTCGCAAGAGCTCAAGTACCTCTCGCTACTCTCGGCACAGTTCCCCACATGCCAGGCGGCCTACACCGAGATCATCAACCTTGAGGCCATCCTGAACCTTCCCAAGGGCACCGAGCACTTCATGAGCGACGTCCATGGGGAGTACGAGGCGTTCGAGCACATACTCAACAACTGCTCGGGAGTCATCCGCGAGCGGGTGGCCGCCACCTTCCGCCATGAGCTCACGACCACGGAGCAGGCAGACCTCTGTACCCTCATCTATTACCCTAACGAGCGTCTCCGTCAAGTACGGGCTTCGGGCCAGGACACACCAGCGTGGTACTCTCAGACGTTGCTCCAGCTCATCAGGCTCGCGCGCTTCCTCTCGGAGAGCTATACGCGCTCGAAGGTCAGGAAGGCCATGCCCGTGGCCTATGCCTACATCATCGACGAGCTGCTCCATGCGAGCGACGGGGCCGCATCCGACCGTCACGCCTATCACGTGAGCATCATCGACTCGATCATAGAGACGGGGTCGGCAGGAGACTTCATCTGCTCGATCGCCTCCCTCATCAAGCGCCTGGCAGTGGACCACCTCCACATCGTCGGAGACATCTTCGATCGCGGGCCCCATGCCGACCGCATCATCGACCGGCTCATGGGATACCACTCCCTCGACATCCAGTGGGGCAACCACGACGTATGCTGGATGGGCGCCGCCGCAGGGTCGGCCGCCTGCGTGGCTGCCGTCGTCCGCAACAACGTGCACTATCGCACCCTCGAGGTCCTCGAGAGCGCCTACGGGATCAGCCTGAGGCAGCTGGCCGTGTTCGCCGGCGCCACCTACAAGGCCGACGATGGCATGAACCCGTGCGAGAAGGCCATCTCGGTCATCCTGTTCAAGCTCGAGGGTCAGCTCGTCAAGAGGCACCCCGAGTTCGACATGGATGACAGGCTCCTCCTCGACCACGTCGATCCCGACCTTGGCGTGGTCAAGATAGCAGGGGTCGACCATGCGCTCGCCACCTGCGACTTCCCCACCCTGGACCCCACTCGCCCCTACGAGCTGAGCCCCGAGGAGAAGGTAGTTCTCGACGGCCTCGTCACCTCCTTCCGCGAGAGCGAGCGTCTGCACGCGCACATCGACTTCCTCTACGAGCACGGCTCCATCTACCTCGTCCACAATGGGAACCTGCTCTTCCACGGGTGCGTCCCCCTCACGGACCACGGCAGTTTCAGATCCGTGTCATGCTCGGGCCAGCGCTACGCAGGCAGGTCGTACCTCGACTTCGCCGACCGCGTCTGCCGAAGGGCCTGGCAAGGAAGCGACCCAGACGCGCTCGACTGGATGTGGTACCTGTGGTGCGGCCGCTATTCCCCCCTCTGCGGACGGGTGGTCAAGACGTTCGAGAGGACCTACCTCACGGACGAGAAGACCTGGGTAGAGGCCGAGGACCCCTATTACCAGCTTCTCGAGTCCCCTGGGACCTGTGAGCGGATTCTGGCCGAGTTCGGCCTCGCGGGGCCCGCCTGCCATATCGTGAACGGGCACATGCCCGTGCGTGCCGCCCAGGGCGAGAGCCCCATCAAGGCCGACGGAAGACTCATCGTGATAGACGGTGGCTTCTGCAAGGCCTACCACAAGACCACGGGCATCGCGGGATACACCCTCATCGCAGACCCCACGGGCATGCGGATCAAGGCTCACCGGCCCTTCGAGAGCGTGCGGGCGGCCCTCGAGTCCAATGCTGACATCGTCTCGGAGTCCGACCAGTTCGAGACCTACGAGCGGCCGCTCACCATCGCCGACACGGACACGGGTGATGCCATCAACGCCCAGATCGCCGACCTCCAGACGTTGCTCGGAGCCTATCGGTCCGGCGAGCTCACGGAACATGCCGAGGCGTGAGGTCCACGCGAGCCATCCATAAGTCCAAGTGCGCAGATAGAAACCCGGGATGATGGGTATCTCTTCTCGGACCAACAAACCACATGCCTTCCTCAGGAGAAGCCCATGGAGATGAACGACAACAAGAAGCGACAGTCGATGATCCTGTACGTGGTCATCGCCATCGCCTGCATCATCGCCCTCAACTCGCTGCTGTATCCCAGCATCCAGAAGACCGAGGTAACAGACGTCGACTACTCCACCTTCATCCAGATGGTCGACGATGGCCAGGTGAGTGAGGTCAGCCTCGACACGAGCTCGTCCAAGATCACCTTCACGACCGGCTCGGGAGACTCCCAGCAGGTCTACGAGTGCAACCAGTTCCCCAACGACTCGGAGCTCGTGAGCAGGCTCGAGGACAAGGGAGTGACCTTCTCGGCAAAGATCACCGACACCTCGAGCAACCTCTGGCTCTACATGCTCCTCTCATATGGCATCCCCATCCTCATCTTCATCCTGCTCGGCTGGTGGCTCAATCGCCGTATGAAGAAGCAGATGGGCGATGATGGCCCCTCCATGACCTTTGGTGGCGGAGGCATGGGTGGCATGGGTGGTCTCGGCAAGTCGGGTGCCAAGGTCGTGGCGCAGACCGAGACCGGCATCACGTTCAAGGACGTCGCCGGTGAGGACGAGGCGAAGGAGTCCCTCGAGGAGATCGTGGGATTCCTCGAGAACCCGAACAAGTATGCGGACATCGGTGCCAAGCTTCCTCGCGGAGCCTTGCTCGTGGGCCCCCCGGGCACAGGCAAGACGCTCCTTGCCAAGGCGGTTGCCGGCGAAGCCAAGGTCCCGTTCTTCTCGATCTCCGGGTCCGAGTTCGTCGAGATGTTCGTCGGCCGTGGTGCCGCCAAGGTCCGCGACCTGTTCAAGCAGGCAAACGAGAAGGCCCCCTGCATCGTCTTCATCGACGAGATCGACACGATCGGCAAGCGCCGTGACGCCGGGCTCTCGACCAACGACGAGCGCGAGCAGACGCTGAACCAGCTGCTCACCGAGATGGATGGCTTCGACAACCACAAGGGCATCGTGGTCCTTGGAGCCACCAACCGCCCGGACACCCTGGACCCGGCACTCCTGCGCCCAGGCCGCTTCGACCGTCGGGTTCCCGTGGAGCTCCCCGACCTCGCCGGCCGTAAGGCGATCCTCGCCCTCCACGCCCACGACGTGAAGATGGAAGGGAAGATCGACCTCGACGTCATCGCTCGGATGACGCCAGGCGCCTCAGGCGCTGACCTCGCCAACATCATCAACGAGGCGGCACTCAGGGCTGTCCGCATGGGTCGCAACCGAGTCGACCAGGACGACATAGTCGAGTCCGTCGAGACGGTCATCGCCGGCGAGAAGCGCAAGTCGACCGTGCTTTCCGAGAAGGAGAAGCAAATCGTCTCGTACCACGAGATAGGCCATGCCATCGTCGCCGCCACGCAGAAGGGCGCGGCGCCCGTCTCGAAGATCACCATCGTCCCCCGTACCTCCGGGGCTCTCGGCTACACGATGCAGGTCGAGGAGGACGAGCACTTCCTCATCTCACGCAAGGAGGCCGAGGACAAGCTTGCCGTGCTCTGCGGTGGGCGCGCCGCCGAGGAGCTCATCTTCCACGAGGTCACCACAGGAGCATCGAACGACATCGAACAGGCGACCAAACTCGCGCGGAATATGATCACCCAGTACGGGATGTCAGATGAGTTCGGCATGGTGGCCCTGGGCGAGGTGCAGAACCGCTACCTCAACTCGGGAGCCACCCTCACCTGCTCGGAAGGCACCGCCGAGAAGGTCGATGACGCGGTGGTCAAGCTCGTGGAGAACGCCCACAAGGAGGCCACCGACACGCTCATGAGGAACCAGTTCAAGCTCCATGAGCTCGCGCGCTACCTCCAGAAGAAGGAGACGATCACGGGCGAGGAGTTCATGCGCATCTTCACGCGAGATGATGGGTTCGCCCCTGCGCTCACTCCCCCCGAGTCCGGCACCCTTCCTGCCCAGTCCTAAGCTCCCAGAAGGCCACGGCGCTGGCAGCAGCCACGTTGAGCGAGTCGACGCCGTGGCCCATGGGTATGCGCACCACCACGTCAGAGGTCGCGACCGTGGTGGGTGCCAAGCCGTCGCCCTCGGTGCCCAGAAGGAGCGCGAGCCGGTCGTATGACTTGAGCGTCGGGTCGTCGAGCGGGATCGAGTCATCGGAGAGCGCGAGCGCCGCACAGGTATAGCCCTCGGCGTGGAGGGCGTCCATTCCCCGCGCAGGCCAGGAGTCGAGCCGGGCCCATGGTACGAGCAGGGCCGTGCCCATCGAGACCCGGAGGGCCCTCCTGTTATACGGGTCGGCCGCACGGGGGGTCAGCAGCACCGCATCCACCCCAAGCGCAGCGGCAGATCGGAAGATGGCCCCGAGGTTGGTGGCATCCGTCACGTCCTCGATGACGGCGACGCGCCGACCCCCGAGCACGTCAGGGACGCGCATGGGTCGCGGACGCGAGAGCTCGCAGAACGCGCCCCTTGTGACGTTATAGCCCACGAGCTCGCTCATCTGGGCGTGCGGCAGGACATAGACAGGCACGCCGTCAGGCAGCCCCTCGATGACATCGGCCATGGGCCTCAGCCACTTCTCCTCGAGCAGCATGCTCCTCGGCTCGAGGCCAGCCTCGAGTGCGACCCGTATGACCTTCTCGGTCTCTGCGATCAGGATGGCCCTCTGGGGCTCGAGTCGGTTGCGAAGCTGTCGGTCGGTCATGGAGGCATAGGGGCTGAGCCTTGCGTCGCAAGTCCCCTCGACCCGTACGATAGACATATGGTGCCCTTCTTGATACAGATGGCGTGTTTCAATCAAACTGGGCCACGGTTGCAGTACCATTGTGCCCGTTCACGATAACACCCCCAGACACATCAAACAGAGAGAGCACCATGGCCAAACCAGCAGGCAGCCACATGAGGCAGACAGACACCACAGGCAGAAGGCCAGAGCCGAAGGTGGGCTATGTCTCCGCCAACCCCCTCTCGGGAGGCGAGGTGGTTGGTTCGCAACCACGCCCCGCAGGTCGCCGTCGCCGCCATCCAGGCAAGGTCATCGCTGTCGTCATCGCTGTCGTGGCAGTCGTCTATGTGGTCGGCTCCGTTGCGTTCATGAACGTGTTCCTCCCCGGAACGACGCTCAATGGGACGGATGTGTCACTCAAGTCCACCTCAGCCGTCGCCTCGACCCTCACGGATCAGACGGGCTCATACGCGTCCACCGTGACTGGCGACGGCATCGACATCACGATCAAGGGGTCGGACATCGGCCTCTCATTCGATGCTGACGCCTACGTCAAGCAAGCGATATCAGGCATCAACGCCTGGGCGTGGCCCATCGAGGCCTTCCAGAAGAGGGATCTCGGAACGGGCCTCGGTGTCACGTTCGACCAGGACAAGCTCACCACCCTCGTGTCTGACGCCGTCGATGCCGTCAACGCGACGGCGACCCAGCCCGTGAATGCGACCATCGCCTACGACCAGGCAAGCTCGAAGTTCACGGTCCAGCCCGAGACATATGGTACGGCCATCGACAAGGACCTGCTCGTGAGTGAAGTCTCTAAGGACATAGACGCCCTCGAGGCAAGCATCACCCTCGGAGACGAGAGCCTCCTCAAGCCCGCCGTCCTCAAGGACGACGCCACGCTCGCCGAGAGTGCAGCGAAGGCCAATGCCTACCTCACCACGACGCTCACGCTCAACTCGAACGGGACGGTCGCGGCGACAGTCGATGCCGCGACCATAAAGGACTGGGTGGCCGTCGACGGGACGAACGTCTCGGTCAGCCTTGACGCCGTCAAGGCCTGGACGCAGGGCACCCTCTCGACACAGCTCGACACCGTAGGGACCTCCCGCACCTACACGCGCGCCGACGGCGTGGTCATCACCGTCACAGGAGGCACCTACGGCCGGAGCATCGACGGCGAGACCCTCGCGCAGACCATCGTCGACGACCTCAATGCCGGCACCTCCGCAAGCGTCGACATCCCCATGCTCCAGGAGGACGCCGTCTATGCGACGCAGGGCCAGCCCGACTGGGGTCCGAGCTACGTCGATGTCGACCTCACCAACCAGCATGTCCGCTACTACGATGCATCCGGTACCTTGGTCTGGGAGAGCGACTGCGTGAGCGGCGACACCACCGAGGACCATGGCACCCCTGAGGGCGTCTATGCCATCACCTCATACATGAGCAGTGGAAACGTCAAGCTCACCGGAGCGACGGATACCGCGACCGGCGAGCCCGAGTACATCAGCTATGTCGACTACTGGATGCCGTTCATCGGCAACGGCTATGCCCTCCACGACGCGAGTTGGAGGAGCAGCTTTGGCGGCACCGTCTACGAGGGCAATGGCAGCCATGGTTGCGTGAACCTCCCGTCCAGCAAGGCCGCCGAGCTCTACGGGATGGTAAGCGTGGGCACGCCCGTCGTGGTCCACTACTAGGTCCGCCGCGCGAGACAGGACTTCGATACATGACAAAGGCCCCATGCCAGAGCGGCATGGGGCCTTTGTCATCTGCCAAGACGATCGGGGGCTCCAAGCAGATCAGAATGGGAGCCCGTTCGCGCCGCCACCCATGCCCATCTGCTGCATCATCTGACGCATCTGGCGCTTGCTCCCCTTGCCGCCCTGGGCCATGCCTCGCATCTTGCCCATCATCTTGTTCATCTCGCCCCACTGCTTGAGCAGCTGGTTGACCTCCTGCACGCTCCGGCCGGAACCACGTGCGATGCGCGCCCTGCGCTGACCGTTGATGGTCTTGGGCTTCGCACGTTCCTCGGAGGTCATCGACCTGATCATCGCCTCGATGCGCGTGAGCTGGCTCTCGTCCACGTTGGCACCAGACTGTTGCATCATCCGCTCACCGTTCGGCAACATCGAGATGATCTTCGAGAGTCCACCCATCTTCCTGATGGACTGCATCTGCGAGAGCATGTCGTCCATGGTGAAGCCCTCACGGAGCATCCGCTCGGCATCCATGGCCTGCTGCTCGTCGACGTTCGCCTGGGCCTGCTCGATGATGCCCACCACGTCGCCCATGCCGAGGATGCGCTTGGCCATGCGGTCAGGATGGAACACCTCGAGGCTGTCGGGCTTCTCGCCCATCGAGACGAACTTGATAGGCTTGCCGGTCACCTCGCGTACGGAGAGTGCGCCACCACCGCGGGCGTCGCCGTCGAGCTTCGACATGATGACGCCGTCGAAGTCGGTGCGCTCGGAGAACTCGCTCACCACGTTCACGATGTCCTGGCCCGTCATGGCATCGACCACCATGAGCACCTGGTCAGGCTTCACCGCATGCTTGATGTCGACGGCCTCCTGCATCATCTCCTCGTCGATCTGGAGACGTCCGGCCGTGTCGACGATGACGATGTCATTGAGGTGCTCGACAGCCTGATGGATCGACTCGGAGGCTACCTTCACGGCATCCTTGCCGTCGCCGCGATACACAGGCACACCGATCTCCGTGCCCAAGGTCTCGAGCTGGTCGGCAGCAGCGGGGCGGTGCGTGTCGCAGGCAGCCAGCAAGGGGCTTCTCCCCTGGTGCTTGAGGAGGTAGGCAAGCTTGGCTGCGGCGGTGGTCTTGCCCGAGCCCTGGAGGCCGACGAGCATGATCACGTTGGGGGTGCGGTTGGGAGCGAGGACGAGCTTGGAGTCGGTGGACCCCAGCAGCTCGGTCAGCTCGTCGAGCACCACCTTGACCACGTTCTGGGCAGGCGTGAGCGAGTCGAGGACGTCAGCCGTGAGGCACCGCTCCTTGCAGGTAGCCACGAACTTCTTGACGACCTTGAAGTTGACGTCGGCCTCGAGCAGGGCCATGCGGATCTCTCGCATGGCGACGTTGATATCGTCCTCTGTGAGCTTGCCCTTGCCCTTGAGCTTGTCAAAGGTGTCCTGCAGGCGATCGGAAAGGCTGTTGAACACGTGATCACTGCTCCCCTACGAGCGCACGGGTGAAGTCGAGCGGAACGAACTCCTGGAAGTCTCCCACGGCCTCGCCGACCCCGATCCGATAGATGGGGAGCTTGAGCTCGGAGGAGATCCTCACGGCAATGCCGCCCTTGGCGGTGCCGTCGAGCTTGGTGACGATGAGGCCGTCGATGTCGAGGGCATCGTTGAACTCCTGCGCCTGGACAAGGCCGTTCTGACCGGTGGTGGCATCAATCACGAGCACCACCGAGACGGGCATGGTGCTGCGCTTCCGCGTGACCGCGACCACCTTGGCGAGCTCGCGCATGAGCTCGGGGCTCGTATGGAGGCGACCGGCCGTGTCTACGAGCACGAGCTCCGCATCACGCCTCTCGGCCTCCTCGAGAACGTCATAGCAGACGCTGGCAGGGTCGGCCCCTCGCTCGCGGGTGATGACGTCGACGCCCCCACGCTGGCCCCATACCTCCAACTGCTCGATGGCGGCAGCACGGAAGGTATCTGCCCCACCAATGAGGGTCGTCGTGCCAGAGGCCTCCGCAGCCGCGGCAAGCTTGCCGACCGTCGTGGTCTTACCGGCGCCGTTGATGCCGACGAAGAGCACGCAGCTGGGTAGGTCCGAGAAGGGGTCACGCTCGACCACGGGGAAGACGTCGGCCAGACGGACCGCAAGGGCCTCCTGGAGCTGGTCTGCCGTCTTGAGGTTCTCACGCGCGGCCTGCTCCCGGAGGTCATCGGTGACGCTCATGGAGACCTCTGGCCCCATGTCACCCATGACCAGGGTGTCCTCGAGGTCCTCCCAGAAGTCCTCATCGACCTCGCCACCAAGGTAGAAGACCTCGTTAAGGGCCTCACGCGAGCGCTTGAGGCCACGCTTCAGGCTGTCCTTCAGCCCCATCAGGCATCGACCACCTTTCCGGTCTCGTGGTCAAGGCGCTGCGAGACCACATGGCTGACACCGTCGGCCTGCATGGAGACACCATACAGGACGTCGGCCTGCTCCATCGTGCGACGCTGGTGAGAGATGACGATGAGCTGCGTCGTCTCCTTGAGCTGCTCGATCGCACCCAGGAGCTTGTCGAGGTTCGAGTCGTCGAGCGCGGCCTCGACCTCGTCGAAGACGTAGAACGGCACCGTACGCGTACGGTAGACCGCGAAGAGCAGGGCCAGGGCCGTGAGGGACTTCTCGCCACCGCTCATGAGCGTCATCTTTGAGATGCGCTTGCCACGCGGCTGGGCGACGACCTCGATTCCCGTGTCATCGGGATGGTCAGGGTCGAGCATCTCGAGATGCGCCTGCCCTCCCGGGAAGAGCATCCCAAAGATCTCCTGGAAGTTGGCATTCACCGTCTCGTACGTGGTGACGAACTGGCGGCGCATCTTGCGGTCGATGGCGCTCATGATCTTGGTGAGCGCGGAACGGGCCGCCGTGAGGTCGCGAAGCTGCTCTTCGATGTAGTCCGCACGCTCCTTGAGCCGGTCATACTCGTCCATGGCGACCTGGTTGACAGGACCGATCCCCTCCAGCTGGCGCCTGAGCTTGGCGACCTCGCGCTCGGTTGCCGCCCGGTCGTCCGGCGCGGGAAGCGTGAGGGCCTCGTCGAGTACATGGGTCCCATCGGCCGTGATCTTCTTGATGGCCTCCTCGACCTGGACCTCGAGCTTACCTGAGGCGACCTTCGCATCGGCTTGGGCGGTCGTCGCCGTCTCCAAGGCGGAGTTCGCGTCCGTCACCTGCTGACGGGCGTCAGCGATGGTCTGCTTGAGCGAGGAAGAGTCTGCCTCGGCAAGACGGCTCCTGTCCTTGAGGCGGCTCGCCCAGGCCACGGCACACTCCTGGAGTGCCTGGTAGCGCTCATGGAGGGGATCCACCCTCAGGCGGAGGACCTCGAGCGACCTGCTCCCATCGAGTGCCGCATCCCGACGTGCATCGAGGTCGGCATGGCGCTTCGCGAGCTCGGTGGTCCTGACCTCGAGGTGATGCCCTCGCTCCGTGGCGGTCGCAGCCTTGAGCCTCGCATCCGAGAGTGCGGACGCGGCCTCGGCATCAGCCTTGGCGGCGGCCTCGCGCGAGTCCCCTGCCTCATCGATGCGATGGAGCAGCTCGGCCGCGGTCTGGCCCGCGGTCTCGGCCTTCTCCTTGAGCTCAGCCAGGCGCGGCTTCGCCTCGTCGGCCTTGGCGCACACCTCCTCGCGGTGGCGTTGGAGATCGGCGCGCTCGTCGGTGGCACGGCTCACCTGCTCGGTGAGACGCCCGACCTCAGAGGCGAGCGAGTCCGCCTCGCCCTTGAGCCGAGAGAGGTTACGGGCGGCCTCGGCTGCGGCAGAGCGCGCATCCGAGAGTGCGGACGATGCGTCCCCGACCGCGGAGGTGGCCTTGGCAAACGTCTGCTCGAGCTCCGGGAGCTCGGCCTCGAGGCTGCGCACGCGAGCCTTGCGCTCGAGGGCACCTGCCTCCGCGGCATCGGCCTGCCCGACATAGGTGCGCCCGTCAGGAAGCACCGTGGCACCCTCTGGCGTGACATAGGTGAACACCGGGTCGGTGGCATGGGCGGAGACGGCTCGACCGATGGAGTCCACCACGCGAACGTCGCCAAGAAGCGACGCCACGAGCCCCTCGGCTCCCTCATGGACCGTGAGGGAGTCCACGAGCGGACGTCCGACGTCGCAGAGGGGTATGTGGGAGGGGGCCGCCTGCCCACGCGACACGATGGTGGCACGACCTGTGACCGAGGATGCGCCGAGCGCAGCCCCAGCCACGGCGGCGACCTCTGGCGACCCGGCGACGACCAACGCATTGAGGTCATCCCCGAGCAGCCGTTCCACGACGACGCGAAGGTCGTCGGGCACCTCGATGAGGTCAGCCAGCCGGCACTCGACCTTGGACGACACCGCGTCGTCCTCCATGAGGCCCGCCACGAGGGGGCTCGATGCCTCGGCAGCCTTCACCACGGAGGAGAGCGCGGCAAGCGAAGCCTTGGCATCGCTGAACGTGGTGCGTGCGGCGTCCTCGGCCGTACGGGCCTCGGATAGCGCCGTCTCCGCGGCCTTCGTGCGGCCGGCGCCAGAGTCGACGGCCGTCTGGGCCTCGCCCATGGCGTCAGCCTGTCTTCTTGGCACGCTCCGAGCGTTCTGCAAGCGCCTCCTGGGCTACCGAGATCGTCTCGTCCACCTGGCGGATTCGACTCTCGAACATGGCATCCTCGACCTCGGCAGACGAGATCTGGTCCTTGAGCTTGGCATGCGCCAGCGTAGCCTCGTCGGCGGACCTCTGGGCGCTCCTGAGCTCGGCCGTGAGCTTGGTCGAGGCCTCGTCGGCCTCCGACCGCGCGTCACGGGCGGCCTTGGCCGCGGGCTCGAGCACCGCCAGGTCGTCCTCGAGCCGCTTGGACTCGACACGCACCGACGAGAGCTCGGTCGCGACGCGACCCTCCTCCTCGATGAGGTCACGGCGCTGCTTCTCGACGGTCGAGACCGTCATGCGCATGTCCGAGAGGCGGTCCACCATGTTGTGGCCCTTCTCCTCCAGGAGGCGCATGTCGCTCTCGATACGGCCGAGAGACGACTGGCACCTGCGGCGCTGCTCTCCGAGGTCGCCGACGAAGAGGCCCTTCTGCTCGAGCATCGACTGGAGCTTCTCGAGCTCTGCCTGCTTCTCCTGCAGGCGATAGCGCGCCATCTCGACCTCAGCCGAGGCCTCCTTGCCAGAGGCCTCCAGGCCCTTCCACTGTCCCTGGAGCTGTCGCAGGTCATCGACCGCGAGGATGCAGGTGAGCTCCGAGAGACGGGAGTCGATGTCGTTGTACTGCTTGGCCCTGTCGACCTGACGCTCGAGCGGGCGGAGCTGGCGCGAGATCTCACGCGAGACGTCCTTGGCACGTACGAGGCTCGCATCCATCGAGGCGAGCTTCCGCTCGGACCGCTCCTTGCGCCGACGGTGCTTCGAGATGCCAGCGGCCTCCTCGATGAGGGCCCTGCGCTCCTCAGGACGGCTTGCAAGGATCGAGTCGAGCTTGCCCTGGGAGATGATGGAGTGGGTGTCCTTGCCAAGACCGGAGTCGTGCAGGATGTCCTGGATGTCCATGAGTCGGGCCGGCGAGTCGTTGATGAGATACTCGGACTCCCCAGAACGGTACATCCTCCGCGTGATGGCCACATCGGAGAAGTCCACGGGAAGCGTGCGGTCGGAGTTGTCGAGCACGAGGGTGACCTCGGCCAGCCCCACAGGCTTACGGGCGGAGGAACCGGCAAAGATCACGTCCTCCATGGCCGCTCCGCGCAGCATCTTCGCACTCTGCTCGCCGAGGACCCAGAGGATGGCGTCCGAGATGTTCGACTTGCCGCTGCCGTTGGGTCCCACGACCACCGTGAGACCAGGGTCGAAGACCATGTGCGTGCGGTCCGCAAAGGACTTGAACCCCTTGAGGGTGAACGACTTGAGGTACATGGGCCCTATGCCTCCCCGCGGGATGGGTCGCCTGCGGCCTCGGCGAGCCTCGAGCCATGGGCCACGCCCGACTCGGCGTCCAGCCGCTCGATGGCATCCTGGGCCGCGAGCGACTCGGCCTCCTTCTTGGATGAGCCGACCCCACGCCCCATGCGGCAGCCGTCGAGAAGGACCACCGAGGTGAAGGTCGGCGCATGCGCCGGCCCCTCCTCGCCCACGAGCTTGTAGACGGGGGCGCAACGCAGGTCCCGCTGCGTGATCTCCTGCAGGCGGGACTTCGCGTTCAACGCATGCGAGGCGACGTCAGCCGAGATGTGCGGCCCCAAGGTGCGTGTCACGAAGGCGTCGGTGACCTCATAGCCGCCATCGAGGTAGAGCGCCCCGACCACGGACTCGTAGACGTTCTCGAGGGCGGAGTGCAGTCCGCGCGCGCCGGTCCCCAACTCGGACTCACCGAAGACGATGCACTCCCCTATGCCAAGCTCGCCGGCGACCTCAGAGAGCATCCCGCCCGAGACCAGGCTGATCTTGAGACGCGTGAGCTTGCCCTCGTCCATGTCGGGGAAGCGCTCGAACAGGCGCGTGGCGACGATGGCTCCCAGGATGGAGTCACCGAGGAACTCGAGGCGCTCATAGCACGCCGAGATGTGCTCTCCCTCAGCTGCGGACGGGTGCGTGAGCGCGGAGGTGATGAGACGACGGCTGGCGAAGTTGTGATCACAGATGCGCTCGACACGAGCGATCTTCTCGTCTGTGGTCGTTGGTGCTGACAAGTTGGCTCCCTTGGGCGACGCATGACGCCGCATGACGTTATCTGTTGCGATACGTACTGATTGTACCTGCCACGCGCCCTAGGCGCAGGCCTCGGTGAGCTTTCCCACGAGGTCGCCGCGGACGGCGGTCGCAGCGGCCAACGTGCCGTTCCTGATGGCCTCCACGCTCGTGGCGCCGTGGCCCACGAGGACGGGGGCCTTGAGACCGAGGAGGTTGGCCCCGCCGTAGACGTCGCCTGACAGCGACGCCGCGACGCCCTTGATGGCGGGCTTCACGAGCATGCCGCCCAGGCCCACCTTGACGCTGGCATGCGCCGCCACCTTGAGCTCATGAGATATGTACTTCGCGCAGCCCTCGATGGCCTTGATGGCGCAGTTGACCGTGAAGCCGTCACCCACGATGACGTCGAAGGAGCCCAGGAGCAGATCACTCCCCTCTGCGTTGCCCACGAAGGAGGGAAGCTTGGCCGCGAGCGCCTCGTGGTAGCCAAGCGTCGCGGCATTACCCTTCGTTTCTTCGCTCCCGTTGGAGAGCAGGCCGACCTTGGGCGCGTCGCATCCGAGCGCGAGGGTCGCATAGGCAGCGCCCATGCGCGCGAACTGCACGATCTGCTCGGGAGTGCAGTCGGCGTTGGCCCCGATGTCGGTGACGACCGTCTCGTGGCCGTCCAGGCCTGGGAGCGCCGTCGCCAGGGCAGGCCTCCCGATTCCCTTGATACGTCCGATGCCAAGGGTGCCAGCGGCAAGGATGGCGCCCGTCGAGCCAGCCGAGAAGAACGCCTCGGCCGCACCCTCACGGACGGCCTTGCAGCCGCGGACGATGGACGAGTCGCGCTTGGAGCGCACGGCCTGGGTCGGGTGCTCGCCCATGCCGATGACCTCCGTGCAGGTGAGGGCCTGCGCGCGGTCGTTCCTCTCGCAGAACGGGGTGACGACCTCGTCGGTGCCAGCCACCAGCACCGTGAGGTCATCATCGGCGGCGAGGGCGGAGGCGATGCCCTGGCATACGACACCGGGCTCCTCGTCGCCGCCCATGGCATCAACGCAGATGGTGGTCATGATCCTCTCCCGTCATAGAAAGGAGGCCGACCCCCGGATGAGGGCCGGCCTCCCGACCGATCAAGCACATGAGGGCTACTCGGTAACGATGACCTCGCGGTCCTTGTAGTAGCCACAGTTCGGGCACACGTGGTGCGGCAGCTTGACGGCACCACACTGCGGGCACGTGGAACGTGCGGGAGCGTCGAGCTTGCTGTTGGCGGAACGGCGGGTATGCGTGGCGCCGCGGCCCTTCTTCTGTTTAGGTACTGCCATGTTGATTCTCCTAGCGCTCTTCACGGACGCCCCGGTGGGGCGGACTAACCGATTCACACGAGATGGAATGGTACCACAAGACCTGGTGGACGCACAGGGGGAAGTGCCACATCCGTCATTGATTCACGAGCAGGACACGAGTGGATGCATCAGACCGAGGGCCTACTCGCCCGCAGGTGGGACGTCATCGGTGACATCGAAGTCCTTGAGGACGGCAAAGGGACTTGCCGGGTCAGGCTCTGCCGCCGCCTTGGCAGCGCACCCACAATCCCCCTCGTTGAGGTTGGCCCCACAGGTGGGACACAGGCCCTTGCAGTCGGGGGTGCAGAGGACGACGAAGGGGGTCTCCATGAGAAGCGCGCTCGTGAGCGCGTCCGTGAGGTCGATCGTATCGTCATCGAGGACGAGCGAGAAGTCCACATCGTCCTCGTCGTCGCCCTGGTCCTCCTCGGCAGGGGCCTCGTACAGGTAGTACTCGTCGACCTCGCCGGCCACGTCGAAGCACGCAGCCTCGAGGCAGCGGTCGCAGGTGCCCTCCACGTGGGCCGTGAGCAGGCCCGTGACCAGGATCCCCTCACCGGCGTTGGTGAGCATGAGGTCATAGTCGACGCCGGAGGGGAGGGAGAAGTCATGCTCCCCCAGCGAGTAGCCCTCCTGGGCGATGTGTCCCTTGCACGGGACGGTGTCGCCAGCGTTGGCAAGGCGATCGTCTATGTGGACGATGATGGGATCCATGTGTCCTACCAGGCCGCCGCGCTCGTGTCGGCAGAGGAGGAGGAGTTCTCTACCAGGGTCTGACGGCAGCGTGAGACGGAGCCCGTGATGGACTTGAGGTTCTCCTCGAGCTGCCCCAGCACGTTCTCGGCGTACTCCTCGGCATTGTAGCGGGTGTCGCGCTCGTACTGCTGGGCCTGGTCACGGATGTCGTCGGCCTGCTGCTGGGCAAGGCGCACGACCTCCTGGTCGGAGGCGAGGATCATGGCCTGCTGCTGGGCGTCGGCGATGATGGAGTCAGCCTGCTGCTGCGCATGGGCGAGAAGCTCCTCCTGCTCCTTCATGACTCGACGCGCGTCCTGGAACTCCTGCGGGAAGACGCGGCGAATCTCGTCGAGGTACTCATAGACGTCCTGGGCATCGACGATCTTCTTCTGGCCACCACCCGTGAGCGGCGACTTGGCATCGGTGATCATCTGCTCGAGGTCGTCGACGATGGCCTCTATCTCCTCACCTGGCTGCATGTAAGGCTCCTTTCATGGTGCGGACATAGACATGACGACCCGCAGTCACCGCGTACGGGCACACCCCGTACGCACAATTTCTCGAAATATCCTACCAGATTCTCGGTGTAGCTGCGCGGATGGTCCCTTGCTGACAAGGAACGGCCACGCGGGCCCCGCAAACAGGCGCCGCCCATCTCAGGACGCGAAGTGCGCCGTGAGGTGACGCGCCACGCAGGGTGGCACCAGCAGGCTCACGTCGGACCCGAACCCGGCGAGCTCGCGGACGATCGACGACGAGACATAGCCGTACTCCGGTGCGCTCATGACGAAGATGCTCTCGATGTCCGGCGCCATGCGGCTGTTGAGATCCGCCTGCTGGAGCTCGTACTCGAAGTCGGTGGTGGCTCGAAGGCCCTTGACCACCGCAGACGCCTCCACCTCGCGGCAGAAGTCGACGAGGAGCCCCGTGAAGGGAATCACGTCCACGCCATCGACCACGCCCTCTGCAGCAAGGGCCTGACGCGCCATCTCGACACGCTCCTCGAGCGGGAACGCAGGCCCGCTCCCATGCTTGGCAAGCGAGGCTGCCACCCCCACGGTGACCTTGGGACAGAAGCGGCGGGCCCTGCGGACCACGTCGATGTGGCCATAGGTGATGGGGTCGAACGTCCCCGGGACCACCACGTGCTCGATGTCGCAGCCTGTCATGCTCGCTCCCCGATCCTCAAGAGGTCCACTGCCGTCTGACCATAGCGCTTCTGCTTGAGCAGCCGCCCGACATCCGAATCGAGCGATGGCGCCGATGATGCCCGCTCGTAGCCCACGACCGCCCCAGGCGCCAGGGAGCCGCTCCCGTGGAGGCTCCTCACCAGATCGCTCACCACCCCCGCGTCCGTAGCATAGGGGGGGTCGAGAAGCACGACGTCGAAGGGGGCGCCGGGCAGCCTGCCCTGTGCCAGCCTCATCACGTCGCCCGCCACGACCGAGACCTGGCTGGACGCTGCCCCCATGGACGCGACGTTTCGACGAACGCGCGCCTGGGCACCGCGGTCCTGGTCGCAGAAGGTGGCATGGGCGGCCCCCCTGCTCAGGAGCTCGAGGCCGAGGGCGCCCGAGCCGGCGAAGGCATCGAGGACCGAGGCGCCGGCCAGGTCCAGGTCCATGGCCGAGAGCACCATGGAGGCGAGGGCCTCGCGAACACGGTCCGTGGTCGGGCGCGTCACACCGCGCCCGTCAGGAGCCTCGAGGGGACGCCCCCTCCAGATGCCGCCGACAATCCTCATGCGCCTCTGACCTCCTCGAAGTAGGCTCCGAACCTGTCACGTGCCTCGAGCGCCATGCAGCGATGCCCGGCATCCTTGAGCTCAGGGTCATGACCCAGGACCTCAGCGGCATCGGAATGCGCCGCCTCCACGAGGTCGACGTCGGCCGCAAGGTCCACGAGCATGAGCGTCACCCCACCCGACTGGCGATATCCCAGCACCTCTCCCTCGCGCCTCAGCTTGAGGTCGAGCTCGGCGAGCTCGAGGCCGTCCGAGGTGGCCTCGAGGGCCGAGAGGCGCGAGCGCGCCGGCGACCCCTTGCGGGCGGCGCTCGCAAGGAAGACCCGACCCGAGACGTCGCCGCGACCCACACGGCCCCTGAGCTGGTGGAGCGTCGCCAGGCCGAAGCGGTCGGCGTCCCATATGAGCATGACCGTGGCGTTCGGCACGTCAACGCCCACCTCTATCACCGTGGTGCACACGAGGACGTCGATCGTGCCGGCATGGAAGCGTCCCATGACGTCGTCCTTCTCGGCGGCGGACATGCGCCCGTGGAGGAGCTCGACGGTGAGGTCGGGGAACACACGGGTGAGCTTCTCGGCGGTCGCCACCGCCGAGCGGGGATGCCCTCCCGTGACCACGTCCGCCTCGGGCACGTCGTCGAGGTCGTCGCCTGTGTCCGTGTCATCGACCAGCGGACAGACCACGTAGGCCTGATGCCCTGCCTCGGCAGCGGCACGGATGGCCGAGTAGGCGAGGTCAACGTTCTCGGGGGTGACCACGGAGGTCGAGATGCCAGCACCGGCGCGTGGTCTGTGCCTGATCCTCGAGCAGTCAAGGTCCCCATAGACCGAGAGGGCCAGCGTCCGCGGGATGGGCGTCGCCGTCATCGTGAGCATGTCAGCACCAGCGCCCTTCTCGCGCAGGGCCGCTCGCTGGTCGACGCCGAAGCGATGCTGCTCGTCCACGACCACGAGCGTGAGATGCTTGAACGCGACGTCACCAGAGAGGAGCGCCGTGGTGCCGAAGGTGACGCTCACCTCCCCGGAGGCGATCCCGGCCGTCGAGGCCGCGCGCTCGTCCGCAGGCGTGGCCCCGGTGATGAGCGCCCAACGGATGCCGGCAGCATCGAGGAGCGGCCCGACCTTCTGGGCATACTGGCGCGCCAGCACCGAGGTCGGTGCCATCACGGCCGCCTGCGTCGCGGTGTCCGCGACGGCGGCGCAGGCGATGGCGGCGACGGCGGTCTTGCCGGTGCCGACGTCGCCCAGGAGGATGCGGTTCATCACGCGGCGAGCCGCCATGTCGGCAAGGACCTCATCGGTGGCCTGCTGCTGCTCCTCCGTGAGCGACCATGGGAGCGACGAGACGAGCGCCCGCAGGCAGGGGCCATCCGTGACGTGGGCCGTGGGGACCACACCCGCAAGGTCGAGGTCACGGCGGGAGAGGAGTGTCAGCTGGAGCGAGAGGAGCTCGTCGTAGGCGAGGCGCCTGCGGGCCTGCTCCGCCTCGTCGAGGCTTGCCGGGAAGTGGATCTGCCTCAGGGCGCGAGCGCGCGTCATGAGCGAGTGGCGGCACACGAGCGCAGACGGGAGCCAGTCACAGACGTCGCCCTCGTCCGCCAGCGCTGCCGACACGATCCTCCGCATCCAGGCGCAGGTGATTCCCTCCCCCACCGCATGCACGGGAAGGACCCTCTGGTAGGAGCTCGCATCGTCCGCAGAGCCGAGCACCTCATAGAACGGGGCCTTCATCTGCTTGAAGCCATACCCGAAGGTGACCTTGCCCGAGAGGGCCACCATGTCACCGACATGGACCTGGTCAGCGATCCAGGGCTGCTTGAAGAACGTCGCCTGCAGTACCCCCGTCTCGTCGATCACGTAGAGCTCGACGATCTGCATGCGGGGACGTGGGCGTTTGACGGTGACCTTGTCCACGCGGGCCACCACGGTCGCGTCCTGTCCCACGGCGGCCAGCTCGACGGGACTCGTGCTCGTGAAGTCGAGGTAGCGCCTCGGGACATGCAGGAGCAGGTCACGCACGGTGCGGATGCCCAGGCGGGCAAGTGCCGCCTCGCGGGCGGCCGACACATAGCGCAGCCGCCCCACGCCGTCGGCAAGCGATGCCGTTCGCCCGGGGCGGTCTGCGGCCGCACCTATCGTGGGAAGATGGCCTTGTGCCACGACTCCCCCTACTCGATGGAGAAGACCACGGGATAGAGGGGCTGCTCGCCACGATGCGAGTCGATCTCGAGGTCAGGCTCGGCCTCCTGGATGGCGTCACAGAGGGCCTTGAAGGCACCGTCATCGAGGTCCGACCCGGCGAGGATCGTGAGGGTATCGCCCTCCTCCTGCTCCTGCATGCCATGGATGACGTCAAGCGTCACCTGCTGCACGTCACTGCCTACCACGGTGATCTTGCCGCCTTCGATGCCCATGACGTCGCCGTCGTGGATGGGGGTACCATCCGCCGCCGCCGAGTCACGGACGGCCGTGGTCACCTCTCCGTCGCGGATCTCACCGATGGCATCGCACATCTCGGCGACGTTCTCGTCGAGGGAGGCATCGGCGTCCACCACGAACATGGCCGCGAAGGCCTGCGGCACCGTCTTGGTGGGGACGACCGCGACCTCGCGCCCGTCACAGGCGTTCGCGGCCGCCTCGGCCGCCATGCGGATGTTGCCGTTGTCGGGCAGGACGATGACGCGCTCGGCGTTGACCTTCTCGATGGCGGCAAGGATGTCGGCCGTGGAGGGGTTCATGGTCTGTCCGCCGGACACGACGTAGTCGACCCCCAGGGAGCGGAGGATGTCGGCCTCGCCGGCACCTGCAGCGACAGCCACGAAACCCAGAGGCTTGGGCGGCTCGGACGAGACCTGCGGGGCAGCAGGCTCAGCCGTATCGGAGGCGTTGGGATCATCGGCCTTGGCAGCCTGGTCGGCCGCGATGCCAGCCGTGCGGTCCGCCGCCTCGAGGTCCATGTTATGGATGAAGACCTCGAAGATCTGGCCGAGCTCGAGCATGTGGTGCAGTACCTCGTCGGGCTCGTTTGAGTGGACGTGGATCTTGTAGTCGGGGTTGGTGCCCACCAGCAGCTCGCAGTCGCCCATGGACGAGAGGAACGAGAGGGCAGCCTCCTCGTCGAAGTCGGCGGAGTCGGCGTGGAAGAGGAACTCGGTGCAATAGCGATACTCGGAGCCCGCCCAGTCCTCGTTGAGCTCGATGGCGACCTTGCTCTCGGCACCGGCCTTGGCAGCTTCGTTCGAGGTCACGGCAGGCTCGTCTATGGTGGTCTTGAACTCGGTCATCTCTCCCTCGTGTCCCAGGTACGCGTTCACGAAGGCCTCGAGGAACGTCGCGATGCCGTAGGCGCCGGAGTCCACGACGCCGTTCTCCTTCAGGACGGGAAGCAGGTCAGGGCGTGCGGGCGACGGACTCGTAGGCCTCCACGACGAGCGCCTCGAGGCACTCGGGAACCTCCATGTGCTCGGCCTCACAGGCATCGGCACAGGTGGAGACGTCGCGGAGCACCTGTGAGGATGGTCCCCTCGACGGGCTTGCGGACCGCCTTGAACGCGACCTTGACGCCGCGGCGCAACGCATGGGCGACATCCGCGGTGGTGGCATGCTCCCCCTTGGCGTCGACCAGCCCCTCGGCCACGCCACGCAGTATCTGGCTCGTGATGACACCGGAGTTGCCGCGGGCACCCATGAGCGAGCCGTGGGTGATGGCGGCGGCGACGTCTGACATGGAGGCGCCGGTGGGGAGCGCCTCGACCTCCTTCACCACGGTGCCCAGGGTGAGCGACATGTTGGTGCCGGTGTCGCCGTCAGGGACCGGGAAGACGTTCAGCTTGTTGATGTCTGAGGCCTTGTCCGCGACGGCCTTGGCGGCCACGGGGAAGCAGGTGCGAATGGTGTTGGAAATCATGGATGGAATCTCCGATTTCAGGTGATGGCCGAAGGTGGGGTACCGCGCTGCCTAGCGGGTCCTGAGTCCCTCGATATGGACGATGACGTCGCAATCGCCGAGCTCGGCGATCTCCTTGAGCGTGAAGCGGACGGCGCTCTTGAGGTTGTCGCAGACGGACGCCATGTTGACGCCCTGCTCCACCACGACGTGGAGGTCCACCGTGAGGTGACCGTCGTCGTTCACGACCTTGATGCCCTTACGGAGGCTGGCAAGCGTGAGCAGGCGCGTGATGCCGTCCTGCGCGTCGGTGACGGCCATACCGACGACGCCATAGCACTCGAGAGCCGCATAGCCGGCGAGGTCGGCGATGCACTCGTTAGACACCTTGAGGGTTCCGGGAATGGCCTTTGACATCTGGTCTCCTCTCGCCGGGCGAGCACACCCGGCGCCATAGATGAGCTAATAGCCTATGAAGTATAACGCAGCCCCGAGACGATGGCATGGGGACCACGCAAAGCGCGGCGGGTCGCGGCCGGGGCCGGTACCACAGACAACGGGCTATGCGCGCCTGGAGAGCCTTCGCGCCAGCAGGAGGGCGGCCGCCCCACCCACGGCGATGCCGCCAAGGAGCAGCCATGGGGAGGTCGCACCGACATTCACACCGGTGACCGGGACGGATGCCCTCGTGTTGGTGACAGCCACCGTGGTCATGCCGGCAGGCGCCGTACTCGTGACCGACAGCTTGTTCTCGATGTCCGACACCGGCGTACCGGTACCTTTGCCGCCTACCACAGCCGTCGACGTGTAAGTGGTCCCCGAACCATCGTACGAGGCCGCAGGGTCATAGCACGTGACGGAATACTGGGCCCCGGCAGCCATTCCATCAATGATCACGTACTGGCCACCCGAAAGCTTAAACTGCGAAGCGCCCCTCTCGTCGAACGAGAGCATCGCACCCGTCGGGATCCCACCGGCATCATAGATGGTACCTGTGTAGGTGCCCGTAGGAAGGGACACCTCATACTCGAATGCCTTCGTGAGGTCCGCATAGTCGCCGACCGTCGTGTTGGAGATGGTGAGCCCACCGTCAGAGCGATTGTTCGGGAGCGTAATCGTGCCGTCAGCGGCGACGTTGAAGTCAGGCGTGGCTATGGCACCGTTCTTGATGGTGGTGAACGTGAACTTGCCAGGATCGGCCGCCGTCGAGTCGACCTTGACCTGCCATTGACCTGTCGGGCAGGCATAGTAGGTGGGAGCCGCTGTCTCCACGATGCGGAAGTAGCCGTCGGGCAGGTCCTCGGTCTTGACGACGCCGTCGGTGACGCTCGTGTAGCTATTCACAAGCTGCCAGCCGGTGGGTACCGTTCCCGAGAAGTCCACGTACGTGGATGTGTCAGGCGTTCCCGAGCCGATGTACTGATAGACGGAGAAGGTCGCACCCGAGAGCCCGTCCGTGGCATCATCGGCTGAGACCTTCGTGAACGAGAAGGCCGTGGGTGGCTCGAAGTAGAGGTAGGTGCTATGGCTCACGCTCGCCACGGTGGCATTGGCCCCGATCGTGAGCGAGGGGACGCGGTCGTCGGAGAACTGGCCCACGGCAGCCGTGGCCAGGGCCTCCGTCGAGGCCTTCGCGAAGTCGTGGAAGGCGACGTGCTCGGCAGCGGAGGACACCGTCACGCCGATGCTCGAGCTTGAGAGCATGTCGCCGATGCCCACGACGCCCGCAGCCGTGGCGATGAAGACGTTGTTGGGATTACCCGAGGCGTTGGTGTTGCCGGTGATGGAGACCGTCCCGTTGACCGTGAACTCGCCAGAGGCGACGTCGACCGCACCGGTCCCCGACGTGTTCACGCAACCCGAGACCGTCACGTTCTTGAGCGCAAGGCCGACCGTGGAGGTCACACAGGGCGCGGAGGAGCTCACCCCGCCGCCCGAGACGACGAGGTTGTCCACAGTGGTGCCGGCAGCATCCGTCTTGAGCAGCGCGGTAGTGGTGAGCGAGCTCGCACGCGCGACCGCGGCGGTCGTGGTCTCCCCCGTCGCCGGCACGAAGACATGGGCCCCCGTCGCCGTGGGCGTGCCCGTAGGTGCCGTCTTGATGGTGACGCCACTTGCCGAGGACGCGAGCGTGGCCGTGGAGTCGACGACATGGCTCTTATAGACCTCGATGGTATCCCCGGCCTCGGCCGCCGCACAGGCTTGGGCGAGGGTCGCATAGAACCCTTGGAGGGCGCCGCTGCGGATGATCTGGCAGGTGCCGTCACCCCACACGACGGCCGTACCGGTACCAGGGAGACCGACCAGACCTGTGGTGAGGTCGTTGGTGAGATGGTAGAGGCCAGACACGGTCGTGGCCGTGGCGGTCGAGGTCGCGAACTGCTCACCAGAGTCCTTCATAGCATCAGTACCGACATAGATGCCGACCTCGCCACCGGCGAGGTCCCCGGTCACCTTGACCTTCGACGTGTTGGCAGCATAGATGTTCATGGTGGTGGAGGAGGAGGTGTTCGAGTTCCCCGTCACCGTGGGCGAGCCAGAGAGCTGGACCGTGGCACCATAGGGATAGATCGCACCGCCTGCGTAGGCTGTCTCATAGTTCTTGTTACCCGTGATGCTCGCAGACCCGCTGATGATGATGGTGCAAGAAGAGGTATAGGCACCATGTATGAAGGAACCGTTCGCAGTCGTATAGTTGCCCGTTGCGCTGAAGGTACCCGTGAGGGTGGTGGTTATGTTAGATGTGCCCGAAGCAGGATCTTGCATGATGGCGCCACCGGACTGGAGATAGCTCGCCGTGTTCCCGTTATCATTCAGGGCGCCGCCTGTCGCAGTGAAGGATGATCCCGTCTTCTGGAACAAGAAGCCACCGTGACCAGTGGAGAGACAGTTCTGCCCCAACGAGCCATCGACCATGGTCATGGTCGACCGCGAATCCAGATAGACGGCCCCGCCCTGTGCAGTTGCATACGAGTTCTGCAACGTACAGCCTGAGCCCATGACAAATGTGGAGGCAGACGTGACGGAGACAAGACCGCCATTCGCACTCGAGGACCTCGCACTCCCCGAGAGCGTGCCAGCCCTGTCCCCGTCGACCGTCACGTTGGTCATGGTGAGGTTCGTGCCCGACGTGGTCGCGATGAGGCTGTTGCCGGAATAGTTTCGATAGAAGGTGCACACGGATCCCACGCTCGAGGCCGTGGTCAGGGTGACGGTCTTGGCGGGAACGGTGACCTGCGAGTCAACGGCATAGCTTGCGACCAGCATCTCGACGGTGTCGCCGTCCTGGACCGCGGCCATGGCCGCCGCAAGCGTGTCGTACGACGCATAGACGGCACCCGACCGCATGATCTGGCAGACGGCGGTCGCCATGGGCTGGATCTCCTCGTCGTCCTCGACGGACAACACCGACGCCTCGGCATCACCCGCCGTGGATGCCGTTGCCGCCGCAGTACTGGCAGCAGCGGTCGTCGATGACGTGGCATCCGTGGCAGCGCTCGTCGTTGGGGCGACCCCACCCGTGGAGGCTGACGACACCCCCGTGACCGATGCCGCCGCGTTCGTGAATGCCGAGGTGGCGGCCGACGTCTCCGCAGCGATGGCATCGACCGCACCAGGGACCAGCGACAGCGAAAGCAGACCGGCGAGGCCGACGACCATGAGGCACGCTATGAGGCGCAGTCGACGCATGATACCCCCTTCAGGAAGAGGGTATCATTTCACGCTCGTCGACGCGCCGACCAGCGGTTCTTCTCCGCTGAACGGTATTCGAAGACGCTCGGCCGCCCCCTAGTCGCAGTCCTCGAACTGCGAGTTGTAGAGCCCGGCATAGAACCCACCCGCCGCGAGCAGCTCCTCATGCGTGCCCGTCTCGACGACGTCGCCGTCGCGCAGCACCAGGATCTGGTCGGCGTCGCGGATGGTCGAGAGCCGGTGCGCGATCACGAAGCTCGTGCGTCCCTCCATGAGCCGGTCCATGGCGTGCTGGATGACCTCCTCGGTGCGGGTGTCCACGTTCGACGTGGCCTCGTCGAGGATGAGGATGGGCCGGTCCGCCAGGATGGCCCGGGCGATGGTCACGAGCTGGCGCTGGCCCTGGCTGAGGTTGGTGCCCTCCTCGTTGATCTGGAAGTCGTAGCCGCCCGCGAGCGTATGGATGAAGTGGTCGCAGTGGGCAGCCTTGGCAGCCGCCTCGACCTCCGCGTCCGTCGCCTCGAGCCTGCCATACCTGATGTTCTCACGGATGGTGCCACGGAAGAGCCAGGTGTCCTGCAGCACCATGGCGAAGTCGTCACGCAGGTCAGCACGATCCCAGTCGCGCACGTCATGGCCCTCGACCTCAAGGGTGCCGTCCGAGACGTCATAGAAGCGGAGCATGAGCTTCATGAGGGTGGTCTTGCCGGCGCCCGTGGGCCCCACGATGGCCACGGTGCGGCCCGGCTCCACATCGCACGTGAAGTCGTGGATGATGGTCTTGTCGGGAAGGTAGCCGAAGCGCACGTGGTCGAAGCTCACGGCACCATGCCGCCCGTCCATGGCCACCTCGACCGGGCTCTCCGGCTCTGACTCCTCGGGGGCGTCGAGGAACTGGAACACACGCTCGGCGGCCGCCGCCATCATCTGCAGCATGTTCGAGACGTTCGCGAGCTGCTGGATGGGCATCGTGAAGTTGCGAACGTACTGGATGAACGACTGGATGTCGCCGGGCTGGATCGAGCCCGCGATGGCGAGCTGCGCGCCTACGACCACGACGCCCACGTAGCCCATGTTGCCTACGAGCGTCATCAGCGGCTGCATGAGGCCCGAGAGGAACTGGCTCTTCCATGCGGAGTCGAAGAGCCTCCCGTTGGCGTCATCGAACTCCTCGACCGCCTTGTCGCCACGGTCGAACACCTGGATCACGTCCTGGCCGGCGAAGTCCTCCTCGATGCGTCCGTTTACCTCGCCCAGCACGGCCTGCTGCTCGCGGAAGAAGCGCTGCGAGAAGTGCACGACGCAACCCACGATGACGATGGAGACGGGTAGCGTGAGCAGGGTCACCCCCGTGAGAGGCAACGAGATCGAGAGCATCATGACGCACACGCCTATGACCTGCGTCACCGAGGTGATGAGCTGCGTCACGCTCTGGTTGAGCGACATCCCCAGCGTATCGACATCATTCGTGATGCGCGAGAGGACGTCGCCCTTGGAATGGTCCTCGAAGTAGCTCATGGGGACCACGCTGATCTTCTCGGCGATCTGCTTGCGCATGCGATAGCACACACGCTGGGTCACCCCCACCATGAGCCAGCCCTGCACGAACTGGCAGGCCGCGCTCGTGAGGTAGAGGCCGAGCAGGAACACGAGAATCTCGGCTATGCCGGCGAAGTCGACCTCGCCGGTGCCCTGGACGCGGGCGACGAGGCCCTCATAGAGCTTGGTCGTGGCCTGTCCCAGGACCTTGGGCCCCACGACGTTGAAGACCACGGACGCCACCGCGAAGGCTATCGCGAAGGCGAGCGCGACCTTGTGGCGGCCGATGTAGTGAAGGAGCTTGCCGATGGTTCCCTTGAAGTCCTTGGGACGCTCCGTGTACATGCGGATGCCGCCGCCCGAGACGGGCTTCCTGGCCTGCGTCTTGGTCGCCATCATGCCTCACCTCCTTCCAGACCGAGCTCGCATGCAGAGAGCTGGCTCGTCGCGATCTCGAGGTAGGTGGGACAGGTGCGCAGGAGATCCCTGTGGGTGCCACGGCCGACGACCACGCCCTCGTCGAGGACGAGGATCTCGTCGGCATGCATGATCGACGAGATGCGTTGCGCCACGACCACGACGGCGACGTCCGACGCCTCGGTGGCGAGGGCCTCGCGCAGATGGGCGTCGGTGGCATAGTCGAGGGCAGAGAACGAGTCGTCGAAGACGAGCACCTCAGGATGGACCGCGAGCGCGCGGGCGATGCAGAGCCTCTGACGCTGCCCACCCGAGACGTTGGCGCCGCGCTGTGAGATGTCCGCCTCGAGCCCACCGTCCATCTGCGAGACGAACTCGCTGGCCTGAGCCGTGTCGGCGGCAGCCCGCGCGTCCCTCTCGGTGATGTCGTCACGTCCGTAGCGGATGTTGGACCCCACCGTACCTGCGAAGAGCAGGCCCTGCTGGGGCACATAGCCGATGCGGCCGCGGAGGTCGGCGAGCGTCATCTTGCGCACATCGATGCCGTCCATGGTGACCGAACCCGCCGTGACATCGTAGAGACGAGGGATGAGCTGCACGAGCGTGGACTTTCCCGAGCCAGTCGATCCGATGATCGCCGTGGTCCTCCCGGGGGCCGTACGCAGCGAGACGTGCTCGATGACATCCGCATCGGCGTCAGGATAACGGAAGGAGACGTCATCGAAGACCACCTCGCCACGCGGCGCATCGGCACCTGGCGTAGAGGGCTGCACGGGGTCGGTGATCGAGAGCGGCTCGTCGAGCACCTCGCACACGCGGTCGGCCGCGACCGAGGCCCTCGGCAGCATGACGGCGACCATGGCCAGGATCATGAAGCTCATCACGATCTGCATCGTGTACGAGATGAAGGCCATCATGTCGCCCACCTGCATGACGCCGTCGTTCACGCCATGCGCACCGAACCAGACGATGAGGACCGTGATGCCGTTCATCACGAGCATCATGATCGGCATCGCGAGCGACATGGCGCGGTTGGTGAAGAGCTGCGTGTCCATGAGGTCGGTCGAGGCCGCGTCGAACTTGTCGAGCTCGGCCGACTGGCGGCCGAAGGAACGGATGGGCATGAGGCCGTCGAGCATCTCGCGGGCATTGAGGTTCACGCGGTCCACCAGACGCTGCATCATCTTGAACTTGGGCATCGTGAAGCCGAAGAGCAGGCCCATGGCGGCACACACCACGATCAGGGCGACCCCGATGGTCCACTCGAGGCCCGTATGGGTGGCGAGCACGCGGACCAAGGCGACGATGCCGGTGATCGGTGCGAGGATGACCATGCGCATGATCATGACCACGACGGTCTGGATCTGCTGGGCGTCGTTGGTGCAACGCGTGATGAGCGAGGCCTGGGAGTACTTCCCGACCTCGGCCGGCGAGAAGCGCATCACCTTGGCAAAGGTGGCATGGCGCACCTCACGGCCGATGGCCGCGCCCGTGCGGGCCGCCACGAGGCCCACGAGCACCGCTGCCACGAGGCTCGCGAGGCAATAGCCGAACATGACGGCAGCCGTCGACGAGAGGTAGCTCGTCTGCAGGGCGTCGAGGTCGATGCCCTGGGCCGTGTACTCCTGCTGCACGTACTGGACCGCACGCTGGCCCACGATCGACCCGCTCATGGAGCCCATGGAGTCGGCGAGCGAGGACGCGGCACTCGTGAGCTGGTCATTGGTGACAAGGCCGGCCTCAGCTGCCAGGCGGACATAGTCCATGTCCACCTTTCCGTCGTTGCTGTCGAGGATCTGCTGGAGCTGCGCGAGCGTGGCAGCCCCCTCCGGGGTCGCGGCAAGCGCGGCCACATTCGACTGGGCTTCCGACGAGGACGAGTCCCCGCCGAGCATCGACTGGTCGACGCCTTGCTCGAGCGAGAGAACGATCGTCTCGGGGAGGCCCATGGCGTCAGCGAGCGCGCTGTCCTTCTCGGCTTCGGCGGGGCTGCCCACGTATGCGCGGACGCCGTTGGCATCAGGCGCCCCGTAGGCGGCCTCGACGGTGCCGGCATCGTCCGCAGACATGAAGAGCTCGAGGTCGGAGAGGCTCTGGGCGCGGATGGTGTCAGGCACCGCCGAGGCGATGCCACCCTGTTGGATACCCACGTCGACGATGCCGCTCATGTAGCTGGGAAGCGCCAGGTCACAGTTCGCCTGGACTATCAGCAGGACCGTGGTCACGAGGACGGCCAGGACATGGCCCTTGAAGAAGCGGAGGAACCTCATGCGATCACGTCCTCTCCAGGCGTGCCGCAAAGGTCCGAGGGACGCCCCTGTTCGAGATGAGCATGCATGATCTGCGCCGAACGGGTCAGGAGGCGCACGAGGTCTGCGGAGTCCTTCTCGCCAAGCTCGGCCAGGAAGCCCGACATGCACGTGAGCATCCTTGCGTTCACCTCTTCGACGGCGGCACGTCCGGCCGCGGTGATGGCCACCTCGACCTGCCTGCGATCCTGGGAGGAATGCTCTCGCGTCACGAGCCCACGGCCCTCGAGGGTGGTCACCACACTCGTCACCCGCGCGCCGGTCACCTGCATGAGCCGTGCGATGTCCGTGGGCGTGAGGGGGTCAGGCGCCTCGGCAAGGAACCTGAGCGCCGCCATCGCACCGCGGCCTCCGTTCTGGAGGTCGGAGATGGTCATCCCCTTGAGAGGGGCCATGGCGCGGAGCAGGTCGACCGCCCGAACCGCATAGGGTCGGAGCGCCTCGTCCATGTCCGCCGCATAACCGTCGACCACCTCCGCTGACGAACGTCCCTCGAGGTGGAACGGGTCATATGCGCCCTCTGACGCAGCATCTCGGTCCTCGCTCATCCAAGCTCCATTCTTAACCCGGTTTAGTTTTAACGGGGTAAGACTAGAACGATGAGACCACCGATGCAACCCCACTTGGGGCATACTGGTTCACGGATCACACAACATCCTGCGGTCCAGGGGTTGCGTCTTCCGGAACCTGTGTTACAGTAAACCAGCTATGTGACTATGCGTCGCGCGCGTACGAGCGCTCCCGCGCAGCTTATGGAGGTATGTGTCATGTCGAAGGTTTGTGAGATCTGCGGAAAGCATGCCGTCGCCGGCCGTTCGGTCAGCCACTCGCACCGCACCGTCACCCGTAAGTTCCAGCCCAACATCCAGCGCATCAGCGTGGTCAAGGATGGTCATCGCCAGAAGATGAACGTCTGCACCACCTGCCTCAAGTCTGGCAAGGTCGCCCGCTCCTAAGGCGAGACTCATACGGGTCAAGGGGCCGTCCTCCGGGGCGGTCCCTTTTTGTATGTCGAGCGTTCAGTACCGAGATCCCAAGGTACCTTACGAGACCAGGAACGCGGCCAAGATGCCCTCATGGCAGGTGACCTGTGCCGCTTCGGAGCGGACCACGTTCGAGATGCCGAGGTCGTCCATCGCACGCATGCGCCGGTGGTCGAGCTCCCACTCGAACCCGCGCTCGCTCACGCACGCCTCCCCGAACAGAGGCACCACCGAGAAGGTCATGCCGCAAGCGTCCGCCCCGGGCGCCCATGCGGGAGTGCCCTCGGGCGAGAGCACATGGCACTCGAGGCCATCGTCCACGAGGACCGGGGAATCGGCCGCGAACCGGGCGAGCACGCCGAAGACGCCGAGCGCATGGTCGGACCTGCCGCCCGACGCACAGCAGACGGTGGTCGCGACATAGCTGCCTCGCTGGTAGGCGAGCTCCTCTGCCAGACGCATCCCGAGCGCGAGGTCAGTGTCATCCTTGTGGGACGGATACAGCCGTTCGCATGGCACGCGCGAGCGCACCCAGGCAAGCCCCTCCTCGCTGATGGAGTCGGCATCCCCGCAGAACGCGGTCGGTACGACCCCAGCCCGCCTCAGGGCGTCAGCGCCCCGGTCCACCGCCACGACGACGTCGCACGAAGCAGCCGTCGAGGCCACCAGCTCGGCGCTCGAAGGTTCGGGCGAGCCTGCCACCACGAGGGTTCGTACCAGCTCGTCGATCATCACGCATCATCCCCTACCCCACGGATGGCCGCTAGCGAGACGTCGGAGTACCCCTCCGAGAAGAGCGTCGAGGCCGCGCGCAGCGAGCCGGCGTCACGACCGTCATGGTCATTATGGATGCAGACCGTGTTGAAGCCCGCCGATCGTGCGACCTCGACCCCGAAGGGGGCATCCTCGAAGACCCAGGTGCTTCCCTTGGGAGTCCCGAGCTCTGACAATGCCGCGAGATAGACGTCGGGACGCTCCTTGCTGGCGCCCACGTCAGAGGTGCAGAAGACCCGCCGGAAGAATCCGTCGAGGCCGTTCGCCCGCAGCGCGACCCAGACGAGTGACTCGGTGGTCGAGGTCGCGACGTCCATGGGGATGCCCGCCTCGGCAAGCGTGGACAGGAAGGCCTGGCACCCATCGAAGGCACGCACGTCATGTGCGTAGTGCTCGCGCACCTGTTCATAGAGCTCGGCGAACAGGGTCTCGCCGCTCCTACCTATTCCCAGTCGCTCGTACAGCACGTCGCACTCGTCCTCGAGGTTGAGCGGCTCGAGCTCGGCCACGAGCTCGTCGGACATGGTCCCCCCATGTCTGGCGACCAGCTCAGGGAAGGCGTCGAACCACATCGGCATGGAGTCGACGAGGGTCCCGTCGCAGTCGAAGATCGCGCCGGTGATGTCTGCCATGAACGTCCTCCCATGAGTGGTCCCGGCAGGCACGAGAGCGCCCACCATTCTTTCACCATGGTATATGAATCGACGGGAGGCCCCCGCCCGCACATCCGGTCCGGTTTTTGGGTACAGTATGACCATGGCCGTGAGGCCATTCTTCTTGTTACGCACCGCATGCTGGAGGTTTTTCTCAATGGCTCGTTATGACTATCGCTGCCCCGACTGCAATGCCACCTTCGAGGTGGAGCACCCCATGTCGGCCCATCCCACGGTCACGTGCCCGAGCTGCGGAGCGAAGGCCGAGCGGGTCTTTGCTCCCTCGGGCATCTCGCTCACCGGATCCGGCTTCTACAACACCGACCAGAGGGGCAAGGGCTCGTCAGCCCACTCATGTGCCAGCTGCGGCTCCTCGTCGTGTGCGACCTGCGGGAAGTAGCAGCCGCCCCGCCACTTGTCTTTTATACCAATACCAGTGCCTCGTCACCGAAGCCCTCGTACGAACGGCCGGAAAGCGGGCATATACCTCATCAAGGTCGTCTGTTGACGGCACCAAGAGGTGATGTCCGAACCCGTGTTGACGAGGAGGCGGTCGTGAGCGTTTTCGATACCGAGTCACATAACCATTTCCGGTGGGACAAGCTGGGAAACATAGAGGAGGGACGGGGCACCCTCGGCACCGAGATGCCCGTCGTGGCATATCGCATGCTCGAGTATGCGATGAACGACATCCTCCACCAGCATTATGGCGACGAGGGAGCCAACGAGCTTTGGATCGAGGCTGGGGCCCTTGCAGGGTCAGAGTTCGCCAAGAACGAGCTCGATCTCACGCTCGACCTCGCCCCGTTCGTGGCTCAGCTGCAGGCCAAGCTCAAGGACCTCAAGATCGGCTTGCTCCGCATCGAGGAGTTCGATGAGTCCGACGGCGCGTTCGTGCTGACCGTCGGAGAGGATCTTGACTGCTCGGGGTTGCCTCCCACCAACGAGGTCGTCTGCACGTGGGACGAAGGGTTCCTGGCGGGCATACTCAAGGCCTACACCGGCAAGGACTACGTATTCAAGGAGGTCGACTGCTGGGCGAACGGCGACCGGGTCTGTCGATTCAAGGGCGGCATAACGGCCGTACCTTCCGAGTGAACACCAAGAGGCAACATGGATGAGAAGACCGAGTCGCTCCTCATGGAGTACCTCAGGAATGTGATCTATGACCCACAGAAGGCCGAGCTGGACCTCGCCGAGCTGCCCCCATCGCATAGGCGCCTCGGCGAGGCACTCGTCTTCCTTGGCCAATGCGCCAAGGAAGACCGCTCGTTTGCCAAGGAGATCATGGCGGGCAACATCGACGTCAGGCCTCCGAGCATAGAGAACGGGCTTGCCGCCCCCATGAAGGAGATGCAGGGGATGCTCCGACACCTCCGCTGGCAGACACGAGAGATCGCCAAGGGGGACTATGACCAGAAGATCGACTACATGGGCGACATCGGCGAGGCGTTCAACCTCATGAGCGTGCAGCTCAAGGAGCGCCAGGACAGGCTCGTCCATGAGCGCCAGGTCTTGGAGGAGCAGAACCGCGAGCTCGACAACATGCAGCTCATGATCACCAACCTTGCCCTCGACGAGGCTCGCTTCATCGTCATCACCGACGAGTCCATGACCAAGGTCATCTTCCGCACGAACACGGCTCGCCAGTTCCGCGACAAGAACCTTGACCTGAGCGCCATGCTCGACGGACACCTTGCGGATTGCCCCTCCTCGGTGCATGACCATATGGTGACCTGGGACATCGAAGAGCACACAGGCTCGGACGAGGACGCGAGGCACTTCCATTACTCGATCAGGTCGTATCGCCTCCATTGGGAGGACGGCCACGCCATCGCGCATATGATCGTCAACGACACCGACGAGTTCGAGCGGCAGGCGGAGATGGAGCACCTGGCCTTCTCGGATGCCCTAACCAACCTCCATAACAGGCGCTATGCCATGCAGCTCGCAGCCTCCCTGCGAGAGAAGGGTCAGGCCTTCGCGCTCGCCTTCATCGACATCGACTATCTCAAGTACTGCAACGACGAGTTCGGCCATGAGGAAGGTGACCGCTACCTCGTCGCCTTGGCCCTGCTCCTGAAGACGCTTCCCGGCAAGTGCTCCGTCTGTCGCATCGGCGGCGACGAGTTCATGGTCCTCATGGAGGACTGGACGGCATCCGAGCTCACGCACCAACTCGAGAAGCTCCGACTGAGCTTCATGCAGCAGCCGGTACCGACGGGATACCTGTTCAAGCGCTCCTTCAGCTATGGGGTCGTCGGGATACTGCCTGATGATGGCACCCCGCTCAGCGACTCGCTGGAGGAGGCCGACCAGCTCATGTATGCCTACAAGACCTCACACAAGAAGTTCCTCATACGAAGGCAGTGAGGGGAATGGCCGAGGCTGGCTAACACTCGCGCACCAGGCGTGCGCAGAAGTGGCCGTCGAACCCGCCCAGACGGGGATACGTCCTCAGGAAGCCCTCCGGGGAGAGGTTCGACTCGACGAGGCTCCTGACCGAGTGCTCGGACGCCTTGACGGCCGGAGCTTCCGACACGCTCGTGATGGTGAAGCCCTGGCCCTGCTCGCTCAGCAGGAAGGCCTCGATCACACGCTCGTCCTCCTCGCGGAGGATAGAGCAGGTCGCGTATGTGAGGGAGCCGCCAGGCCTGACCCTGGTCGCGGCAGACTCGAGCAGGCGCAGTTGCAAGCCGGTGATCGAGCCCTCGGCAGAGGGCATGAGGAGCCCCTCATCGAGCGACCAGGGGATCTCGGGATGACGTCGCATGGTCCCGGTGCCCGAGCAGGGAGCGTCAAGGAAGACCGCATCGAAGGTACGGTCGAGCTCGGACGGGACGGGCGATGATGCAGGACGGGCGACCTGCCCCACGAGCGACACGTCATAGCAGACCTCGTGGACATGCTCGGACCAGCCATGGGCCACACGCTCGGTCGCGACACGGACCTTGTACGGGACCGAGTCGACGCTCGTGAGCTCGGCCGGCCCCCCGAGCGCGCAGGCATCGTTCTGGAGCAGGATGGTCTTGCTTGCCCTACCCTGCCCGACCTCGAGCAGGGAGGTCCCAGGCATAGGAGCGGCCACGAGCGCCGTAAGCTGGGCACCGAGGTCCGACACGACCACATCAACCCCACCGACCAGGCCCGAGGTCGCAAGGCCTGCAGGGTGCGCGAGCGCGAATGAACCGGGAAGCGGCATGGCCTTGGGTCCAAGCCCGGCTTGCTCGAGAAGGTCAGCCGTCTCTGCGGCGGTATGGAGCGCGGTGTTGGAGGTCACGTAGGTAGGCGCAGGCTCGAGCTCGGCCGATGCGAGGTCACAGGCTCTCTCGAGGCCGCACGACCCAACGATGCGCGAGACCAGCCAGCTTGGAAGCCCGCCCGCTATGGCGAGGTCGCCCTCGGTAGCCTCACGAGTCCGCACCCGTGAGCGAGCGGCATCGACCTCGGGCCTATCGTTCGCGGCAAGCTTGCGGAGGATGGCATTGGCCATGCCTGCGGCGCGTGGCGCCACATGGCGTACGAGCTCGACCCCCTGGCTCACCGAGACGCGAGACGGCGTCGAGAGGTAGAGGACCTCGAAGGCCGAGATGCGGAAGGCGTCCGACACACGAGGCTCCAGGTGGGACGTCCGCCGCACATAGGCGAGGACCCTACGGTCGAGCTCGCCCGAGGCGGCAGGTGGCCCCGAGCACGAGCCTGGTGGCGAGCGCACGGTTGTGGGGACCCAAGGCATTCATCTCGGGACTCGTCCGGAGCAGGTCGCGCACGTGCGCGGACCTCCTCCGCTGATGCCCGAGCGAGGAGAGCGCCACCTTGCGAGAGGGGGATGCCTCAGCCATCAGACGCTCCTCCAACAACTCGGTGCCTCATGAAGGCCTGCCGCCCACGCCGAGACAGGCATCTCCCGCTTGCCGTCGGGTTTCACCGAAAGCACCTCGAGCACGCCGTCGGCACATCCCAGGCCGACACGGCCATGGGAAACCACGACCTCTCCATGAGGGGCCCTGAGGTCTTCGCAGACCGGTCGCGGTCATGGCCCTCATGCCATGGTCACCGATGCAGAGACGCGCAGGTGCGGCATCGCTGCTCGCCGCCACCCGTCGGCAGTTCACGGTCGCGGTCTGTGTGGGGTCGAGCCTGAGCTCGGGCTTCATCACCTTGGGAGCAAGCGTCACCAGGGGCTCGTACTGCTTGGTCCACGTCACCGTGCCATCCTGCATCTGGGCGAGCGCTGACACGAGCTCGGTCGCGCCGAGCTGGGCCAGCTCGGAGGTGAGCTGCGAGGCGTTCTTGTCGTGAGCGTCGATGGAGGCCTGACGGCAGTAGGCGCCCGCGTCGAGCTCGTGGGCGACCGCCATGATTGAGATGCCCTGCCGCTCGTCGCCAGCGAGGATGGCGCGCTGTATGGGAGCTGCCCCCCTCCAGCGCGGAAGCAGGCTCGCATGAACGTTGATGCAGCCCACGGTCGCCATCGCAATGAGGGCGTCGGGAAGGAGGCAGCCGAAGGCAGCCACGCAGATGACATCAGGTGCCGCCTCGGATACGGCATCGAGGGCGGCCGCATCCATACGCGAGGCCTCCAGCACCGGAATGCCCATCTCTTGCGCCGCCGCCTTGACCGCCGAGGGCTCGAGCCTCTTGCCCCTCGAGCGCACGGCATCGGGACGCGTCACCACGAGTGCCACCTCGTGCCCGGCTGCCACGAGTGCTGAGAGCGAGGGGACGGCGAAGCTCGGGGTGCCCATGAAGACGATGCGCATAGTGGGACTCCTACTCGTGGTCGATGTCACCGGGACGTACCCCGGCATCAAGGGCGGCCTGGTAGTCACGCAGCGCCTCGACGCGCTGGGTGGGCGTGAGATGGTCGAGCATGGTCACCCCGTTGACATGGTCTATCTCGTGTTGGAGACAGACGGTGAGCAGGTTGCCCTCGGCCTCGTACTCCATGAGGTCGCCGTCGAGGTTCTGGGCCTGGACCACCACATGCGACGGTCTCGACACGGGGACCGTGATGCCAGGGAACGACAGGCAGCCCTCCCCCGTCACGCGCTCGTCCCCAGAGGTCTCGACCACGACGGGGTTGATGAGCACGTAGGGGTTCCTGCGGCCTTCCTCGCCGGCATAGTCGACGTCGATGACCACGATCCTGCGAAGCTCGCCCACCTGGGGACCAGCCAGGCCACAGCCATCGGCTGCGTACATGTCGCGAAGCATGCGCTTCGCGAGCCGCTTGACGCCGCCATCTATGGTGTCGATGGGCTCGCACTGCTCACGCAGGCGAGGGTCGGGCGAGAGGACGATGTCATCGAGCGGTCCCATGGTTCTCCTTGTAGGTCATAGGCCGCCAGGCGACCAGAATTGATGAAACAGCGAGGGGATGCGGCACGTCCCGAGGGCATGGCCGCATCAGGCCCATGGTACCGCGCATGGACGCCCTTGCGCAGAACGACACGAGGAAACCAGGGGAAGCAGGCCCATGGCACCTCATGTCTGACACGGGGCGCGAGCTGCACTAGAGGAGGTCATAGGGGTCGACGTCGATCGCGAGCGAGACCCCGCGGGGCACGGGGCACCCGTCGACGCACCCCCCGAGGATCGGGCCGAGGTCGGCATCAGGCGGTGCCTTCACGAGGAAGTGCCGCCTGAAGCGATCCTTTGCCCGGGCCTTCACGCATTCGGCAGGGCCCACCACGCGCCATCCACGCTCCGCCTCGGCACGAGCACGTACCACGTCGGCAAGTGAGTCGAGGTAGCCCTCGACGATGTGGGAGTCACGTCCCCAGGCGAGCACGTTGGCAAGGCGAGAGAAGGGAGGGTAGTAGGCCTCCTCACGATCAGCCAGGTCAGCCGAGATGAAGAGGGAGCGGTCGTCCCGGGCCACCGAGGCGATGGCGGGGTGGTCCGGCCAATAGGTCTGGATCACGACCTCGCCGGGACGTTCCCCCCTACCGGCACGTCCCGCCACCTGCTCGAGCAGGTCATAGGTACGCTCCCCGGCACGGAAGTCCGGGAGCTTGAGCGTGGTGTCGGCGTTGATCACCCCGACGAGCGTCACCTCGGGAAAGTCGAGCCCCTTGGCGATCATCTGCGTGCCCACGAGCACCGCGCACTCGGCTGCGTCGAACTTCTCGAGCAGGCGCTGATGGGCGCCCTTCCCCGAGGTGGTGTCGGCATCCATGCGGATGACCTCGACCTCGGGGGGCAGGATCATAGAGAGCTCGTCCTCGACGCGTTGGGTCCCGATGCCCATCTGGGCCAGGTAGCGGCTCCCGCAGTTGGGGCAACGCGTGGTGGGGTCCGGATAGGCCCGTATGGGCCAGGCGCTCCCGCAGGTGTGGCAGACGAGCGAATGGGACCGCTCGTGATACGTGAGGGCGGTGGAGCAGTGGGGACACTCCGGGACGCATCCGCACTCACGGCACATGAGGAAGCTCGAGAAGCCACGACGGTTGAGCATGAGCACGGCCTTCTCGTGCGCCTCGCTCACACGGTCGAGGCCGTCCCGCAGGGGTTTCGAGAAGATCGAGCGGTTGCCGAGGGCGAACTCGCGCTTGAGGTCGACCACGGTGACACGGGGCAGCAGCGCACCTCCTGGACGCTCGGGCATCTCGACCCTCGTCCATGACGAGCCCCGCCAGTCCCCGACCTGGCAGCGTTCGAGGCTCTCGAGCGAGGGGGTGGCGCTACCGAGCACGAGTGCCGCGCCCCGCCTACGCGCGAGCTCTGCCGCGACATCGCGCGCATGGTAACGCGGGGCCGAGTCCTGCTTGTAGGAGGCCTCGTGCTCCTCGTCGACCACGATGAGGCCCACGTCCCGCATGGGCGCGAAGAGGGCCGATCGAGCGCCCACGACCACGCGGGCCTCGCCGGAACGGACGAGGTCCCATTGGTCGAAGCGCTCGCCCACGGAGAGGCGCGAATGCAGGATGGCGACGGCGCCCCCGAACCGGCTTCGGAACCTTCCCACAGTCTGGGCCGTGAGGGATATCTCGGGCACCAGCACGATGGCACCCCGACCAGCCTCCAGGCAGCGCTCGATGGCATCGAGGTAGACCTCCGTCTTCCCCGACCCAGTGACGCCATCCACCAGGACCACGTCGCCCTTGCCTGCAGACGTGGCACCATCGATCGTTGCCAGGGCCTTGACCTGCCCGTCGGTGAGACGCTCCGGGCGAGGCGCGGTCGCGCTCGAGAGGGTGGTCCCCTCGGCCCCACGCACGCGCCGCTTGTGGTCGATGTGGGCATAGCCTCGCTTCTGGAGCGCGCCCACGACCGTGGTCGCACCCGAGATGATGGCCGAGAGCTCGGCCATCCGTACCGGCCCGGCACCGAGGGCGGCGAGCACCTCCCGCTGGCGGCTCGCGTTCCTCCGAGGCTCGAAGGCACGACCCTCATCGGTGAGCGACACCCAACGGTCGTCGACCGGGGTGGCCTTCTCGCAGACGAGCTCCCACGGGTCGTTATCGCTCGAGCGACGCACGCGCATGGACTGCCCTGGCGCGAGGAAGAGCCTGAGCACCACGGGGAGCGGACAGGCATACTCAAGGCTCATCCACTCCGCGAGACCTGCGGAGACCTCATCGAAGCAGGAGGGGGCGAGCACCCGCTCCACGGGGAGCAGCTTCCTGGGATCGACTCCCGGGGACGGCTCGGGAGAGACGCTGACCACATAACCCACTGCCGCACGATGCGAGAAGGTCACGAGCACCGTGGTACCGACGACCGCCGTCTGCGCGAGCGACGTCGGAATCTCGTAGTCGAACGTGCCGGTGAGGGCACGCGTCGGTATGTCTATGACCACCCCGGCATACGCCACGGCGCCCTCCCCTCCTCGCGTTGAGACAATAGCCTCAAGCATAGCGGGTCGGGAGGACGAGAGGGACGAGCGACGACATATGGCCTGCTATCGCAGGTTCCCCTTACGGACGAGTCGGAGCGCGAGGGCGAGGCCAAGCAGGACGATACCAACCCCCAGCAAGGACAGGGACATCCCCGACGTGTGGTCACCCGTCGACGGCGTGCCACCCGCAGGGACGGCCGTGGCCGCTGCCCCTGAGTTCGTTGACGTGGTGGCAGCCGACGTGCTCGGCATGGTATCTGTGGTGGCGGCCGGAGTGTTGGGGGTGTTGGGGGTGTCGGGGGTGTCGGGGGTGTCGGGGGTGTCGGGGGTGTCGGGGGTGTCGGGGGTGTCGGGGGTGTCGGGGGTGTCGGGGGTGTCGGGGGTGTCGGGGGTGTCGGGGGTCGTCGGCGCGACGTAAGTATTCGAGAAGGTCGCCACCCCATCAGCGACGATCGCCCCCGTCGAGTCCGTGAGCGTGCTGCTCACGAGAACGACGGAGCCGCCGGTCTCGCCCACGACGACGGTCCAGGTGTAGGACGCCGTGTCATATGTGTAGCCGGACGAGCTTCCCGCCGTCTCCGAGACCTTGAAGACATAGGTCCCCGGCTTCGTGAACGTGGCGGTCCCGAACGCGTTCTCGAGCGATCCGGCACCGGTCACCTGGGCGGTCGTGGCAAGCCCGGTCACGCCATCGGCAGGATTGCCCTTGTCGGCAGCCAACGCGAAGTCGAAGGTCTCGCTCGTGGTCGGCGAACCGGCAACGACCTTCTTCACGTCAGGCGAGGATGACGTCACCTTGGTCGCTCGGTAGACGTTCTCGAAGGTCGCGGTGTCGTTGGTGATGGCGTTGCCGTAGGAATCCTTCAGCGTGTTGCTCGTGACCGTCATCTGGCCATCTTTGTCTTCCACGACCACGGTCCACGTGTAGACCGTGTAGTCATCGATATAGCCCTCCTTGATGACCGAGCTCTCCCCGATGTAGTAGGTATACGTGCCCGCGCGGGAGAACGTGGCGGTGCCGAACGCCTTGGTAAGCGTCTCGTCGGCATGGATGGTCACCGCGGATTCATTCAGCCCGGTCTCGCCGCCTTTGGGATTGGCTTCATCGGGGAAGAGCGCGACCAGGAAGCTCGATGCCTCTGACGGCGTACCGTCGAGGATCTTCCTCACATCGGGAGAAACCTGCGTCGTGATATCGGGCTCATAGTCATTGGTGAACAGCATGGTGTCGGCTTCTGTGCCATCGGCAGTCGTCACCGTGCCCGTGGGCACCAGCTTGTTGCCAACGCTTGCTACCGTCACCCTCAGCGTATAGACGCTCTGGTCGTAGGAATACCCCGTGGTGCTCCCTAGCTCCTCGCTGATCTTGTAGACATAGATGCCCGGATTGACGTATTCAATCGACCCGAACGAGGCGGTACCGTTGCCAGTGACGGTGATGGTGGTGTCAGCTGGCAGGGGCGCACCAGCCGTGTCGGCCGCGATGGTGAACGTGAAGGTCCCGTCGCTGGGCGTCTCGCCCTCGACCACCTTCGTGACGCCCGGCACCAGGTAGGGGTTGCTCGGCGCGGCATAAGTGTTTTCGAAGACGGCGACGCCGTCGTCTATGGAGGTCTGACCCTGGACGAGCGTGTTGCTCTTCACCGTCAGTTGGCCGCCCACGTCCTCGATGACGACGGTCCAGGTATATGAGTCTCCGTCGTAGGTCCAGCCGTCGCTCATGCCCGCGTACTCGAAGCACGTGAACGTGTAGGTGCCGGCCTTCGTAAACGTAGCGGTACCGAATGCGTTCTCGAGCGAGCCCGCACCGGTGGTCTGCGCGGTCGTAGCGAGCCCGGTGACGCCATCGGTCGGATTGTCGCCCGAGGGGATGAGCGCGTAGGTGAAGGTCTCATCGGAAGTCGGCGAACCGAGGACAGTCTTCTTCACACCGATGCTCGCGGCATCCACCGATTCGGGGGTGTACGTGTTCAGGAACAGTATCTGGTTCACCGGCACCGCCGAGGAGTCGGGCGTGTCCATATCGGTCTTCACCGCGAGTGACGTTGATGTGACCTCGAGGGAGTTGGTCGCGGAGTCAAGCGCCGTGGTCACCGTGTAAACGAAGACGGATGTGTCATAGCCATAGCCCGTCTCGCCGGAATACTCCTCGGAGATGTAGAACGTGTATGTGCCCGCTGCAGTGAAGGTGATGTCACCGAACGGCGTCTTGTTGGTGCCGGTGTCCGTGATGGTCGCAGTGGCCGGAGTGGGCAGTATGGCACCTGCTGGGTTCGACGCGCTTGCAGTCAAGTCGAACGTGAACGTCTTGTCGCTAGGACGCTCGGTTGCGGTGAAGAAGCTCTTCGTGATGGGCGGTACCGCCTGGGTTACGGTCGTGGTATCGACCAGCTTGAAGTTGTATGTGCCGAGGCTGACCGAACGGTCGTAGTAGGCCCACACGTCGAGCGCCGTCTTATCGCCGACCATATTTGTGTACTTCAGCGCCGTGCCAGACGTTGAGACGACGCCGCTGGTGGCGTCCACCTTGTCGGCGACGGTCCAGTTCTTGTCGACCGTCCAAGGAGAAGTAGCATCGCCCGCATTCGAAGCGGAGTCGTTGTAGTAGACCGTTGCCTTCTGGTCGGTGGTGCCTTCACCATTCAAACGGTTGACGATGATGCCGTTCTGGTTGTTCTCCACGTCCAGCAGCGGGAAGTGGATCTCGCCGCCTTTCAGCTTGACGGTCACGTTGGATGTGTCATAGGTACCAGCGGACACCACGTTGCCCTTCGCATCCTTGCCATCCCAGGTGATTGAGTTCGTGGTGCCCTTTACCAGAGCATTGGAGAGCGTGACGGTGTTATCGGTACCGAAGTTCAGCTCTATCTGATAGGAGGTCGCGGAGGTGTCGGAGGACGCATCGAACGAGAACGTGCCCCCGTAGCCCACGTAGCCTTCGTTCTCAGTGGCATCACCACTGCCTGTGAACTCGAAGTTGCTGATAGACCCGACGCCCGACGTGGGGCTTGTGGGGATGCCGAGCGCGGTGAGCGCTTCGGCGTCGGGCTCGTTGTAGAAGATCCAATACGACTGGTCGAGCGAGCTCGTCGAGGTGCCGCTCAGGGCCACATAGTGATTGGCGAGATCCGAGAGCTGATTGTTATCGGACTCGACGGAATGGTAGAGCGATGTCCCAGCTGATGTGTACTGGGTATTGAGGAGTCCGCGGTTATTGCACGTGAAGCGGAGTCCATAGGGGTCCATCCCGTTGAAGTTGACCTCGTACTGATAGCCATCTTTAGTGACCGGGTAGACCTTCGCCTTGAGCATGTCGGTGCCGGTCTTGTTGGTCCCCATGTTAAGGAACAGCGCGTCGGTGAACACGCGGCCGGTCTTGAGGCTGCCGTCGGCAGCATAGACCGAGAGGTCCCAGGCGGCGATGGTGCTGTTCTTCTGGTCCCATGCCTCCGTCACCAGGGCAGGCACCGGATCGGTGGTGCCGTACTCCGTGCTGTAGAAGGCGATGGTGTAGATGCCTGACTGGCCGGCCGTGAAGGTGTTGCCTTCGTACTTCACGTCCGCCGCGACGCCCGCAGGCGAGGTGACGGCGCTCTCGGCAGCACAGGCATAGCCACCCGCCGCATGGTCCGCAGGACCTGCCGCCTCCTGAGCGTGGTCAGAGATATAGCCCGCGGTGGAGGCGGACGCCGAGTCCGGGATGTCGATGAAGGTGACGCTGGCATCTCGCTGGCCGTTCACATAGGGCTCGGCATCAGGGTTGTTCGACGCATCCCAGCCGGGGGCACAGATGCATATGTCTGCATCGTTCAGGAAGTTCAGCTGGTCGTCCGAGAAGGAGGTGCCCATGCTGGTGTTGTCGAACAGGAAGTCCCCACCAATGGTCTTTCTCAGCTGGGCCGTGGACACGCTCGAACCCAGATAGAGCGTCTCGCCCTCTTCCAGGTAGACCTTCATGACGGACTGTCTCTTCACGCCCGCCGTCTCGGCACCGTAGCGCTCGGTATAGGCGCGATAGCCGCCATTCTCCGTGAGGTCGGAGCTACCCTCGGCATATGCCTTGGGCACGAGCAGGAGACCTGCCACAAGGGCCAGCACGAGGGCCAGCACGAACGACGGTAGCCGCACGCCACGACGCTTGCGAACGGGATGATGGGCTTGCATCGGCATGACGTGACCGGGGTATGTACGCATCGCCGTACTCCTCACACTCGGCTCATTTGATTGAAGTATAGGATGTTTTAAGCAACGCCACGCCGACAGGCCTGCAAACGGCAGGACGGCTCGGCCATGGCGTGACGGAACCCAGGAGGCGCCCATGGGCCTGCTCTATGAGATCGCATCCACGCCAGCGGTCTATGCGATGCCTGCCTACTATGACCGGCACGAGCCGCGACGCGACCATGGACCCATACGGGTCGACTTCGGCCCCGACCGCCTGCAGCACAGCCTCATCTGGGAGCCCTCGCAGGTGACCCACGACACCGTGGTCATGTGGTTCCATGGGGGTGGCTATGTCGTGGGCACGGCCGAGAGCATGCAGGATGCCGCCAACGTGTACAACGCGATGGGGTACCGGTTCGTCTCGGTAGGGTTCCGCCTGGTTCCTGCCGACCGCGTCCCCGCACAGGTGGAGGACGCCTTCCTCGGCGTGAGCGCCGCCATGGGCTGGCTCAGCGACCATGGCCGGCCATGCGAGAGGATCGTGGTGGGCGGCAGCTCGGCGGGAGGGTTCAGCGCCGCCATCCTGGCATACAGCAAGGACCTCCAGGCACGCTATGGCCTCGATGCGGAGAAGCTCGCAGGATACGTCTCGTGCGCGGCGGTCCTCGACGCTGACGACTTCTTCGTGAACCCCTTCCCGTCGGGCGCCGTCGGGCTCGCCGCCACGAGGGCCTTCCTCGACATGGATGCGCTCGACCCCACACGGACGCTCTCGACGCACGAGGCCCTGCTCCCCTACTCGCCCGTCGCGCTTCTCGAGACGTGGGACATGGGGGACGGAAGGCACCCCGTACCGTACTATGGCGTCCACGGCACCCACGACACGGCGAGTCCCTATGCCACCGAGGCCACCTTCGCCCACGAGCTCGCACATGTCTCAGGCCGTGGCGCGGCGACGCTCTGCACCGTCGACAGGCCGAGCTGGCAGCACATGGTGACCACGGTCACGATGCACAAGCGACGCGTCGAGACAGACCCCGTGCTGCGGGGACTCTTTGCCTGGCTGCAGGCCATCGGCGACTAGGAACGGGACGAGCGTGAGGGAGCCCCTGGTGACAGATGAGGCGGGTGGCCCGCCTTCGCAGGTCACCCGCCTCGGGTCTCGCACGTCGTCGATCCTTATGCCTGCAGCTCAGCCACCGCAGCCTTGAGCTGGTCCACGCGGTCGACGTTCTCCCACGTGAAGTCAGGGTCGTTGCGGCCGAAGTGCCCATAGGCGGCCGTCTTCTCGTAGATTGGGCGACGCAGGTCGAGGTCGCGGATGATGGCACCGGGACGCAGGTCGAAGACCTTCTCGACCGCCTGCTCGATGAGGGTGTCAGGGACGCTGCCGGTGCCGTGCGTGTCCACCATGGTCGAGAGCGGGTGCGCCACGCCGATGGCATAGGCGAGCTCGACCTCGCAGCGATGCGCCAGACCCGCGGCCACGACGTTCTTGGCGACCCAACGCGCCGCATAGGCTGCCGAGCGGTCGACCTTGGTGCAGTCCTTGCCGCTGAAGCAGCCGCCACCGTGGCGGCCCATGCCACCGTAGGTGTCGACGATGATCTTGCGGCCGGTGAGGCCGGTGTCACCCATCGGGCCACCCACCACGAAGCGACCGGTGGGGTTCACGTAGACGTCGGCGTTGCGCCACTCGATGCCCACCTGGTCGAGGACCGGGGTGATGACACGGTTGACCATGTCCTTCTTGATGGTATCCATCGTGAGGATCGAGGGGTCGTGCTGCGTCGAGATGACGATGGCCGTGACCTCGACGGGGCGGCCGCCCTCATAGCGCACGGTCACCTGGGTCTTGCCGTCGGGACGGAGGTACCCCACGGAGCCGTTCTTGCGAACCTCCGCCAGCTTCTGGGCCAGACGCTGTGCCAGATAGATGGGCATGGGCATGAGGACGTCCGTCTCGTCCGAGGCGTAGCCGAACATCATGCCCTGGTCGCCCGCGCCGATGAGGTCGAGCGGATCGGTGGCGCCGCTCTGGGCGTCGAAGGACTCGTCGACGCCCTGGGCGATGTCGGGGCTCTGCTCATGGATCATGTTGATGACGCCGCAGGTGTCGCAGTCGAAGCCGTACTTGGCACGGTCGTAGCCGATGCGGCGGAGTGTCTCGCGGGCGATCTGGGCGACATCCACGTAGGCCTGGGTGCGGATCTCGCCTGCCACGATCACGGTGCCGGTGGTGACGAACGTCTCGCATGCGCAGCGGACCTCGTCGACCGATGCGGGGCGACCGTTGGGTGCGATGTAGCCGGCCTTCTCGAGCGCGCCCTCCTTGGTGAGAATGGCGTCCAGCACCGCGTCAGAGATCTGGTCGCAGATCTTGTCGGGGTGCCCCTCGGTCACGCTCTCCGAGGTGAAGTAGTAGCTCTCGTCTGCCATGGTTCCTGCGTCCTCCTTCTGCGCTTGCGCGCACTTTGCGGGGACCAAGCGAAAGGTCCCCTCGACTCATGCCAAGGGGACCCATGTGTGCGACACATCTCTCCCCCGTCTTCCAGGCCATATGTGGCCTGCCGAGAATTGGCACCGAGGCCGCGTCACCGCGGCGGGTTGCCGGAGCTTCATAGGGCTCGGTCCCTCAGCTCTGTGCGCCCTCACGAGCGCCTCTTGACGAGCAAGGACCATGGTAGCCATAACAGGTGAGGATGTAAATCGAACCGGAGTCAGTTTTTTCGAAACACGAAGACGGAGCGATGGAGCGCAGCGGCCGCATGTCACATAAGCAGGAACCAGCCCCTCACCGTGGCATAGAAGCCGGGGCTGACCGTGTCGAGCGAGTAGAACATCCCGTTCGCAAAGACGCTCATGGCGTAGAGCAGGACACAGATGGTGACGCAAGCAAGGACGACACCGACATAGATCCTCGTCCGACTGGCATCAGCATCCTGCATGAGCGTCGCGACCACGATGACGCTTGCGATGCCAAGTGCCCATCCGAAGTCAGACTGGTAGCGTTGCGTGATTCCCGACCCCTCCGTCACCACCACGATGCAGACCAAGGAGATTGCCACGAGCATCGCGCAAAGCCCGAGTACGCCGCTCTTCCGCAGGACGTCACGATGCCTCCAGCCCTGAACGGCGCCCACGACCATGAGGGGATTCAAAGCCAACATCCCTGCTATGTAAGGCTCTGACGAGGTGTAGCCGATATAATCGGCTCCTATGGACTTGGCAGATACCACCGTGAGGTATGGGAACTGCGGATCGATGCGAACAGGCTGGAACAGGTACTCGAAGAACCCGAGGGGAAGCCGACCGAGCTGGAACCCCCTGTTGGTCATGTCCCCGCCGGTAAGGTTATAGTTCGCGCCGAACTCCATGGGCGAGCCGAACCGCGCCATGTTATACGCACCGACGGCACCGACCACGAGCACAAGGGGCACCAGCACGCAGAGCGTATTGGCAGACCCGGCCCACGAGAAGAAGAGCCGGCCCCGTGTGATCTCATCCCAGAAGAGCGGAATCGCGAGAAAGAAGGAGAGGAAGAATGTCGGACGACATCCCAGAGTAAGTGAGACGCAGAGGGAACCCACGACAAGCCATACCAGGCTCGAGCGTCCGCCAATGCTCAAGGCAGACTTCGCCCTGAGCCACGCCCAGAGACCAAGGAACAGGAGCGCCAGCGCGGACGCATAGGGAATCGAGTAGGTGCTATGCACCATCATAAGCAGGTAGAGGAGCCCCGAGCAGAGGAAGACCGAGACGTACGAGAGAATGAGCAGGGCATATGAGCTGCGCGGCGCGTATCTCTTGAAGAGCTCATACAGGAAGAGCCCGAGCGCGACGACCGCAAGCACCATCCAGAAGGTCTGGAGGATTCCGACGGATGGCACGTGACCCGTCAGCGCGGCAAGGGGAAGCGAGAATAGCACCACAGGTACCACGCCGAAGTACGTGTAGTAGTGACCTTGATAATAGGCCACGTCAATGTAGTAGGGCTCACCGTCATCGCCCCGCGCCGCATCGCGGGCTGAAGGGTCGTAGGGATTGTCGAGCTCAGCCAACCAGTCTGGAACAGGAAGGTCGAGATCGACTCGCCCCTGCATGAGCGAGTCGGCAAGCTCGGTATATTGGCCGTGCAGCCAATAGCACCCCGATTCGGGGACCAGCACGGGCTTATCATCGCTCGCAGTCGCAAGCCCCAGCACCGCACAGACAGCGGAGACGACAAGGATGACCGTAGCCACCATGGCGATACCGAACCTGTCCTTCTCGCAGATGCGCTCCCTCCAGAGGCGTGACGTGGGCCTGAAGAGGAAGATGATGCCCGCAATCAGCAACATGCATACGACTCGAAGTGCCGAGACCTTGAAGGGACGGACCTCGTTGAGCCCAAGATGGCTGACGCTGACCTTGGTTCCCTGGGGGAGGTCGAAGCTCAGGTGCAGCGAATGGGTCACGCCAGAGGTATGCAACCTGAGATACGTGCTGTCAGAGGACGATGCCGTGATTGTGGCAGGATACTCGTGATATCCCTCATTCTCCCAAGCTGAGTCGGACCAGCCAACCGAGGCCTCGAGCGAGGCGGATGCGTCCGTCGATATGACGGCGTGGAGGTTGTTGACCTGAGAATCAATTCCCTCAAGCTCCACGACCTGATCATCTGTGCCTACGACGGTAAGCGTCCCATCGCCGTTGTCCACGAGACCGGCACCATAGGAGACCGAGGTCGGCGAGGCCTCGTGGAACGTGAGAGACTCCCAGAAGGGGAAGTTGAACAGGAAGGTCTCGAGCAGGCCCACAGCAACGAGGCACATGAGAAGTGACGGAAGGCGACCATGTCCCTCATGCCGATTCGTGGCAAGGTCGCTCGGCATGCTGGCCATAAGGAAGATGCCTCCACAGTTGAGGTTGCTCATCTCCTTAACGTTACCTGATTAGGAGCCGGTCGTCACCCGCGGGAGATGGGACCTTCCTATTGTGGGAGACTCGCTCGACCGGAAGACGAGCTGGAATCGGCCACGGGAGCGACGCCGACCCCGTTCATGACGATGCTCACGAGCTTGTCGGTGAGGTCGTCAGCATCGAGATTGTCCCTGTCGTGGGCCATGGCCTCGACCAGCGAGAAGAAGAAGGCGCCGCACACGCACGAGGCCGCCACAGAGCAGTCGAGGTCCTTGCGGACCACGCCCTCCTGCTTGGCACGCTCGAGCTGCACCTCGATGATGTGTCCGATGCGATAGAAGCGGTCCTCGATGGTGTCGAGCATGCTCGACCGGCCTTGGATGAGCTCGACGGCAATGGCCAGCGTGAGGGGTCCACCCTCGCGCACGCAGTCGGAGAAGGCCACGCAGAGGTCATGCAGCGCCTCGCTCGAGGAGCGCGCACCTGCCACAGCGCCTTCGAGGCTCGAGACGAAGTGGTCGATGGCCTCCGAGAAGATCTCCTGCACAATCTCCTCGCGGTCGGCGAAGTAGTAGTAGAGCGAGCCCTTGCTCATCTTGCAGCGGCGGGCCACCTCGGCCATCTGGAAGTCGACGGCCCCGCGCTCGTCGATGAGCTCACTGGCCGCAGCCAGGATGCGCTCGCGGGTCTCGGCGCTCTTGCGGGTCTTGGAGACCTTGCGGCCGACGACCTTCTCCTTGGCTATCTCGAGGAGCTCGGCCGCATCGGCAGAGACGTCCGCGTTGGCCGCGGGCATACCGAGCTCGGGCCTCTGACCACCCTGTGCTATGTCGCCCATCATCGTACCCACGGTCTGGTCACTACCCCTCTTGACAACCATTCGACAAAAACTGACCCGCGGTCAACATCCTACTACTTTGGCCGGAACGCAAGCAGGGGAACCGCAGAAGGCAGTGGTCATGCCTCCAACGCCATGGCCGTGGACCTCACGAGGCCGCTCAGATAACGGTTGACGTCATCGATGGTCGCATCGCCGTAGTCACCCGAGAGCCATGAGCGATAGGCCCCGAGCACGCCGCTGGTCAGGTACTCGGTAGCCGACGAGCACGAACCTCTCGTCCATGCTCGAACGCCTCGTGGCGAGCTGCTCGCGGATCTTCTCGCAGAACATCTCGCGGAGAGAGTTGATGAAGGGCTCCACGCTCGTGGACATGACAAGCTTCTTGAAGAGCTCCTGGTCGCTCCCCAGGTAGCCGCCGATGTGGCTTAGCACGGGCATGGGGTCCGCCGGGAAGTCCTCGTTGATGCACTGGTCGATGAGGTCGCTCACGCTCTCCGTGTAGTCCTGCATCGTAGAACGGAGCAGGTCGTCCATGTTGTTGAAGTGGGCGTAGAAGGTGCCGCGGTTGAGGTCGGCCGCGCGCGTGACGTCCGAGACCGAGATCTGGTCATATGGCTTCTCCACAAGGAGCTGCAAAAAGGCGTCCTTGAGCAACCGTATCGAGCGCCGCGCGTTCCGGTTGGGTGTGTCGCCCATGAGATCCTCCCTACTTTCGGACATGTTTGCCATGTTCTGTCTGGTTCCACACAGTCGCGCGTCTGTTTGGGGATTGACGTACGCCTGTCACTCACAATAATTGACTCCTGGTAGAAAACGACACCCGTATGAGTTTCGACAACTGTACATCAATGGGCAAGGGAGCATGCAACGCGATGGAACGTCTTTTCAGAAACGTCCTCAAGCACAGGAAGATCGTCGTCGCCGTCTTCGTGGCGCTCACATGCATCTGCGCCTTCCTCATCCCGCAGGTAGGGATCGACGCCGACATGAGCGACTACCTGCCGCCCTCGGCAAAGTCCTCGCAGGACCTCGATGCCATGAAGGAGGTCTACGGCAACGACATCACCAACGGACGTGTCTACGTGACAGGCATCTCGCAGGTCGATGCCGCGGACTTCGTCGACCAACTCAAGGGTCAGGGCGACGTGATCTCGGTGACCTGGCTGGGCGACGAGGTCGACCTGACGGAGCCGCTCGCCGTGCAGGACCAGGACACCATCGACGAGTGGTATGACGGCAAGGGATACCTCTTCCAGCTGGTGCTCTCGGACACCGTGGACCAGACCGAGATCGACAACATCCGCAGCATGGCCAAGGCGATACCCGGTGCCGAGACCGTGGCCATAGACGGCTCGGCGGCATCGACCGCCTCCTCCATGGCCTCCATCAACACGGACATGGTCAGGATCATGATCATCGCCGTCATCACGGTCTTCCTTATCGTCATGCTCTCGACCACGAGCTACCTGCACCCAGTGGTGATGCTGCTCACCATCGGCGTCGCCATCTGCCTCAACATGGGCACCAACATATTCAGAGGCACCATCTCTTCGATCACCGAGCTCGTGGCGAGCGTGCTGCAGCTGGCCGTGTCGATGGACTACTCAATCGTGCTGCTCACCAACTTCGGGCAGGCACGCGAGAAGTACGACGACCAGTTCGAGGCCATGGTGCACGCCATGGTGAAATCCTTCCCGGTCATCCTCTCCTCTGCTGCCGTCACGTTCTTCGGCTTCCTCTCGCTTGCGGCAATGCAGTTCCTCATCGGCCAGGACATGGGCATCGCCCTCGCCAAGGGCATCGTGTGCTCGTTCTTCTCGATCACCCTGCTCATGCCCTGCATCCTCTATGGAATGAGGAACGTGGTCGAGAGAACCACGCACAAGCCGTTCATCAAGTCGTTCAAGCGGTTCGCGCGGGGTTGCACCAAGGGAGCGGTGCCCGCCTTCGCCATCGCCTGCCTCATCGCCGTGCCGGCCCTCCTTGCCTCACAGTCCGTGAACTTCAGCTACGGGCAGTCGGCCAACCTCTCGTCGACAGACCAGGTGACGACCGACAGCGCACTCATCACCGACGCCTTCGGCGAGTCGCAGACATGGGCGATCATGGTGCCAGAGGGGCAATGGGCCAACGAGGAGGCCCTCGTGGCCGACCTCAAGGCCCTTCCCACCACGAAATCGGTGCTCTCGTACACCACCGTGGCCGGCACGAGCCTGCCCCACGAGCTTGCGAGCGAGGACGAGGTCTCCCAGCTCATCAATGGCGGATACAGCCGCATCGTCCTCACGAGCAACATCACCGAGGAGGGATCGGGGTCCTTCGACCTGGTCGAGCAGGTTCGCAACATGCTCAGCAGCTATTACGGTGACGACTGGCACCTTGCCGGCAACACCGTGAGCTACTACGACATCCGCTCGGTCACCTCGAGCGACCAGACCACCGTCAAGATCGTCTCGGTGGCTGCCATCAGCATCGTGCTGCTCATCATGTTCAAGTCGTTCTCGATCCCGCTCACGATGATCCTCGCCATCGAGGTCTCCATCTGGATCAACGAGGCGGTGCCCTACTTCATGGGAGACACGGTCAACTTCGTCGCCTTCCTGGTGATCGACGCCGTGCAGCTCGGCGCGGCCGTGGACTACTCGATCATCTATACCGAGGAGTACCTGCGCAGACGAAAGCTCATGCCAAAGGATCAGGCAGCCATCCAGTCCATCGGGGCCACGGCGCAGCCCATCATCACCTCGAGCTCCATCCTGATACTTGCGTGCCTGGGCATCTACGTCGCCGTCTCCTCGCCGATGATCCAGCAGGTCGGCCTGCTCATCGCCCGTGGCGCGCTCATCTCGGTGATCCTCATCTTCCTGGTGATGCCGCTCACCTTCAAGATCTTCGACGGCTTCATCCGGCGCACGAGCCTCCACGTGGACTTCTATGACGAGAAGGGTGGAACCGGAAAGGACGGGACCACGTCCGTCCCGACCCTCACGCCGCCCGCCTGCGCCACCTCAGACCAGTCAACAAACTCGAACGACGAGGAGTAACGATGCATACGAACAGGAATCGCAAGCAGGCCAACGAGACAGCCACACCGCAGCCGTCCGTCCTCGGGAGGAAGCTCCTCGCCTGCGCGGTGAGCTCGATCCTCGTGATCTCGACGCCGCTCGAGGGGGGCGTAGCCTATGCCGAGGACTCGGACACGAGCACGACCGGTGACGCCAGCACGGCCAGCGGGTCGAACTCGACCACGAGCGCGACCAAGGACGAGATCGTCTACGCCAAGGCCAACGCGAGCGGACAGAATCAAGGCATCTACGTCGTCAACTACTTCAACACGACCGACGCAGAGGATGTCGCCGACCCCGGCACCTATACCAAGCTGACCAACCTCTCGACCACGCAGGGCCTCACCGAGACGAACGGCTCCGTGGATCTGACCACCCTGGCCAACGAGCCCTTCTACTACCAGGGCGACCTCGACTCATCGACCACGTTGCCCTGGACCATCCAGCTCACATACACGCTCGATGGGCAGGTCGTGTCACCCGATGACCTCGCAGGCAAGGACGGCGACCTCGACATCGACCTCAAGATCACGCCGCTCGACGACAGCTCGTCCACGTCCGACTTCGCCAACAGCTTCATGCTGCAGGCGCAGGGCACCTTCGCCAACGCCAACTTCGACATCACCGACTCGACAGATGCCACGGCGACGGTCGTGGGCGACAACACGCTCCTCACCTACCTCGTGCTCCCCGGCGAGGGTGGCGAGTACCACATCAAGGGCAAGGCGAGTGACTTCACCTACTCCGGCTGGCAGATCAGCGCCATGCCCATCACCCTGAACGTGGACCTGAGCACCTACGACACCTCGGAGCTCACCGACCAGGTCTCGACCCTCACGGACGGCGTGGACCAGCTGGCCGACGGCGGCAACTCGCTCACGAGCGGCCTCGACACGCTGAACTCCGGAGCTGCGAGCGCGGCCTCCGGGTCGAACACGCTGGCCAGCGGGACCAGCAGCCTCGCGAGCGGAGCAAGCACGCTGGCAAGCGGTGCGAGCACGCTGGCCGCAGCCACGGATACGCTCAGCAGCGGCAGCACGCAGCTGGCCAACGGAGCTAGCACGCTCTCGTCCGGCGCCAACTCACTTGCCACGGGCACGTCCTCGCTCTCGACGGGCGCGACTCAGCTCGCAAGTGGCACCTCCTCGCTCTCGACAGGTGCCACCAGCGTGTCGAATGGGGCAGCGAAGCTCAAGGCTGCCCTCACCGTCGACGGCAAGGGCAGCAGCACGACCACGTTCTATGACGGCATGGACAATCTCACCGACGGGGCTGACCAGGTCAGCGACGGAGTGGACACTTTGGTGACGGAGCTCACGGCCATCTCGAACGAGATGACGGCCCTCGAGAGGCAGGCAGATAAAGACGGCACCCAGCTGAGCACGGACGCCCAGAAGACCAGCAAAGACGCTGAGGATCTCTCCGATGCGATGACGAAGGCATCGTCCGCCATCACCAATGCCGAGACAGCCTTGTCAGGCGAGAAGTCCGCGCTCGAGACGGCAGGCACCGCGCTCTCCGCGGACGAGTCCTCGCTGACCTCGGCTGGCACCGACCTCACGAGCACGGCGAGCGCGGCCTCCACGGCGGGATCAGACCTCTCGACGGCAGGCAAGGACTGCACGGCAGCGGGGACAGCCCTTGAGGGCATCGACACGACCGGCATGAGCGCCGCGCAGATTGATGCCGTTCAAAAGGCGGCAGCGGCCGTGAAGACGGCAGGGTCTGCCACCAGCACCGCCGGGACCAGCGTCACGAACGTCGGCACGAAGGCAGGCACTGCCGGCACGGCAGTACAGGACGCAGGTGCTGATGCCAAGACGGCAGGCGAAGACGTCACCGCGGCGGCAGCCACGCTCCAGACCACGAGCGATGCGCTCACGTCACTCAGCAGCCTGAGCAGTGGGCTGAGTACGCTCGGCACCGACCTCTCAAACGTCCAAACCGACCTCGATTCCGACCATATCGGCGGTATCCCCTCAAAGTCGAAGTCAATCATCAAGGAGTCCAGCGACCTGCTTAGCAGCATGCAGTCGACTATCGACACCCTCACGGGCAAGACCACCCAGGACCAGCTCGCCGCCCTCAAGAAGGGCTCCGCAGAAGTCGCGACCGGATCCGCCAAGTTGAAGGCCGAGCTCGAAGAGAATGGCGAAATCTATGAAGGTCTGTCCTCCCTAGCCAGCGGCGCCAGCAGCGTAGCCACAGGTGCCTCCTCGGTGAACAGCGGCGCAGCCTCCGTCGCCAGTGGCGCCAAGTCCGTGAACACGGGCGCGACCTCGGTCAAGACCGGTGCGGCCTCGCTGGCAAGCGCCTGCTTCACGGCCAGCACCGGCGTGGCTCAGCTCAGCACCGGCGCCTACACGCTTTCCTCCGGTGCCTCGACGCTCAGCAGCGGCGCCTCGCAGGTAGACTCCGGTGCCTCGACCCTCTCCGACGGCCTCGACACCCTCGCGTCCGGCACGAACTCCGCTCTCAGCGGCTCGACCGAGCTCTCTGACGGCCTCGACACCCTGCAGAGCTCCGTCGACGGCCTCGACCAGACCGTCCTCGACAAGGCCCAGGACTACATCGACCAGAAGCTCGGCAAGGACTACCAGCTCCACTCCTTCGTCGACGCCTCCAACACCAACGTCAACGAGGTCGAGTTCGTCTACGTGGTCGATGGCGTGACCGCTGACGACTCCTCCACGGACGACACCGCCACGACGACCACCGACGACACCACCGACACCTCGAACCAGAGCATCGTCGACCGCTTCCTCGCCCTCTTCACCGGGGACTCAAGCAAGCAGGACTAGTTCTTCTCGCCAGGAAGCGTTCACGGGAGGGCCCCGCACATACGTGATGCGGGGCCCTCCCGCGCTCTCGAGTACCGACGCAACGCTGTGCCAGCGAGCAACGCACATTCGTTCGATTCCGCGCGTGCCAAGGGAAGCTGAAAAGAGCCATCATGCTTCTGACCTGCAGCGACGTGGCACATCTTCTGATTGGCCCCGCGCGTTCGGTCGATTCCGCGCAGGAACCCGCTGAAACCGGCGCGGAATCGAACGAACGTGTATACGGAAGCGAGCCGCACCAAGATGCCGCTCGCCGATGGAGCACGCGACGCGCCAGGCAGCACATCCTCGACCACTCGCACGCGTCGCCACAGCTCCCATGCGTAACGAACCCCAAGAGTCCCCGTGCCATATGCCGACACCACGCCCGTCGCCCCGGATGCACCTGGTAGCCTTGGGCCATGACGATGCTCTTCGGATACCAGACCGCCCTCGAACTCTGGCGTCGACCCGAGGTCTATACGCATGCGAGCTTCTCGCAGACGATGACGCTCGAAGTCCCCAGTGAGGGACGCGCGACACCGTGGACGGTAGAGGGTACGGCCACCACCCTCTGGTCCGACACGCTCATGGACCTTGCCAGGCCGTGGGACCTCGTCTCCTCGACCTACGGCCATCACTTGTCAAAAGAGGGAATCCACTGGCACGCACGCACCACGGCGCTTCCCCCACACTCTGGGCTCCGCCTTGAGGGAGACGTCTTCCTCGTCTCACCCGAGCTCTGCCTCCTCCAGATGGCAGAGACGCTGCCGTTCCTGGAACTTATACAGCTCATGGACGAGTTCTGCGGGACTTACCGTCCCGAGGGCGATGGCCTCGAGTGCCGCCCAGCGCTCACATCGACGGCGCTCGTCTCCAGCTACCTCGACTCCTCGGAAGGTGTGAATGGCGTCAAGGCGGCCCGCCGGGCGCTTCGTCATGCCGTCGACGGCTCCGCCTCGCCCAAGGAGACGCAGGCCGAGCTGCTCTTCTCGCTGCCGGTGACGAGGGGAGGCAAGGGATTTCCCAAGCCCCAGATGAACCAGCGATTCGATGTACCGTCCGACCTCCGGCAGGCTGGCGATCCCGGCTACCTCGAGTGCGACCTCTGCTGGGAGTCGAAGGATGCCGAACTAGCGGCAGGTCAGCCCCACCATGCCGCCGTCGAGTACCAGTCGACCAGATGGCATGTGGGCGCCAAGAAGCTCGCGGCCGACTCGCGGCGGCGGAACCTCCTCGAGAGCATGGGAGTCCACGTGATCACGCTCACGGCCGCAGAGCTCTTCTCGGCGAAGGGGTTCGACAGAGTCGCCACGTTGATAGCCAATGAAATCGGAGCCCGGGTACGGACTCGCCTAAGCCCTGATGAGGTCACAAGGCGTACGAGCGAGCTCAGGGAGTCCCTGCTAGGAAAGGGCGACATCAGCGCTGACGGGGCACCCGACGAGAGTGACCTCCCGCCCGACCAGAGGTAAGCAGACCGCCAACCGCAGAGGTACACGTTCGTTCGATTCCGCGCGTGCCAAGAGGAGGCCAAGAAGAACTATCGTACTTCTCACCTGCGGCGATGCTGAGCTTGCTCCATAGTGCCCTTGCACGTTCGTTCGATTCCGCGCAGGAAACCACCGAAACCGGCGCGGAATCGAACGGCCGTGTGCGGCGAAAGCCACGAAAGCGGCTCCGCACAGGGTACCCCTACACTCCAAGACGAGCGGCTCTCCACGAAGCAGCGAGAAGCACATGCCGCCGCGACCGAATGGCCACATCCGCCCCGTCGTCGCCCGACGCAGGCCCCCGTCGTCCCGCACACGTTGGCTATACTGGTGGGCGCATATGAACCGACGCCCGACTGGCGCCATGTACCTCCACGACCCAAGGAGAGCCCCTTGTCCTCATCAACGCCCGTCCGCGTCCGCTTCGCTCCCTCACCCACCGGCAAGCTCCATGTGGGAGGGGCGCGCACCGCAATCTTCAACTGGGCCTTCGCCCGCGCCAACGGCGGCACCTTCATCCTGCGCATCGACGACACGGACCCCACCCGCTCCACCGAGGAGAACACCCAGGTCATCCTGCGCGCCATGCGCTGGCTCGGGCTCGACTGGGATGAGGGTCCCGACGTCGGTGGCCCGTGCGCCCCCTACAAGCAGACCGACCGCATGGACCTCTACCTCGAGGCCGCACGCAAGCTGGCAGCCTCGGGGAACGCCTACCCCTGCTTCTGCACGCCCGAGAGGCTCGCCGCAGACAAGAAGGCCGCCGAGGACCGCAAGGACCCCTTCCAGGGCTACCAGCGCACCTGCCGTGACCTCGACCCCGCGGCGGCGCAGGCGCGCATCGACGCCGGCGAGCCCCACGTCTGGCGCATCAAGGTGCCGCTCGACCGCGGCGACGTCGTGATCCACGACGCGGTCCACGGCGAGGTCACCTTCGATGCCAAGGAACTCGACGACTTCGTCATCATCCGCACCGACGGCACCCCCACCTACAACTTCGCCACGGTGGTCGACGACGCCGCCATGGGCATCACCCATGTCATCCGCGGTGACGACCACCTCTCCAACACCCCGCGCCAGGTCATGGTCTACGAGGCGTTGGACGCACCTGTCCCCACCTTCGCCCACATCTCGATGATCCTGGGCGCCGACGGCAAGAAGCTCTCGAAGCGCCACGGCGCCACGAGCGTCGAGGAGTACCGCGATGCCGGATACCTCTCGGACGCCTTCGTGAACTATCTCGCACTTCTCGGCTGGTCGCTCGACGGCGACACCACCATCGTGACACGTGACACGCTTGCCAAGGAGTTCTCGCTCGAGCACGTCTCAAAGAACCCGGCCACGTTCGACCCCAAGAAGCTCGACTGGGTGAACTCCCAGTACCTGCTCGCGATGAGTGACGCCGAGTTCTCCCAGGAGGTGCTCGTGCCGGAGCTCATAGCAGCCGACCTCGAGAAGGACGGCTGCTATGCCGGCCGCGAGCACTGGTTCGACCTGCTCTCGAGCGTCCTCAAGCCTCGCACCACGGTCTCGCCCGACGTGGTCGGGAAGGCCCGCTTCCTCTATGAGGGCGACCAGGTGACGATGGACGAGAAGTCCGTGGCCAAGAACCTCGCCAAGGAGGGCGTCGCCGACGTCCTCAGAGCCGTGGCCGAGCGCCTCGTCAACCTCGACGAGAGCTCCTGGGAGGCCGATGCCATCGATGCGGCCCTGGAGCCCATGCCCGAGCAGCTCGAGGTCTCGAAGCGCAAGCTCTTCCAGGCCGTGCGCGTGGCGGAGTGCGGCAACCAGGTCTCACCGCCGCTCGGGGCATCCATGGAGCTGCTCGGCCGCGACACGGCACTCGCCCGCCTCACGGCAGCCATCCCGCTCGCAGGCTAGCCATCCCGGAAGGAGCCGGCATGAGGACCTCCGCGTTCGAGATACTCGGCCCCGTCATGGTGGGCCCCTCGAGCTCGCACACGGCCGGCGCCCTGCGCATCGCCCTCGTCGCCCGACAGCTCGCCTGCGCGCCGATACGCTCGGTGCACTTCACGCTGCTCGGGTCGTTCGCACGGACCGCACGGGGTCACGGCACGGACAAGGCCCTGGTCGCCGGCATCCTGGGAATGGCCGCCGATGACGTGCGCATCCGCGACTCGTTCGAACGGGCACGTGAGGCCGGCCTCTCCTTCTCGTTCGACCTCGACGCCACCACGCAGGTCCCGCACCCCAACACGGCGATCGTCAACCTGGAGCTCTCGAACGGGACCTCGCTCCAGGTGACCGGCGAGTCGGTCGGGGGCGGGCGCGTGCGCGTGACGGCGATCGACGGTGTGGCCGTCGAGGTCACCGGTGAGCTCGAGACCCTCTTCGTGCGACATCGGGACCGCCCCGGCATCCTGGCCGCACTCACCGGGACGCTCTCGGGTTCAGGCATCAACATCGCGACCATGCGCACCTACCGCACCGCTCCTGGGGCCATGGCCTACTCCGTCTTCGAGGTCGACACGCACCTGGAACCGGACCTCGTACGACTGATCGCTCAGACCGACCAGGTGGTAGGGGCCTCCGTCGTCCGAATCCCTGGGGCGCTCCCCGCGACCTGCCCGTCCCAGGTGGCCCATGACTTCGACACGGCAGCCTCGCTGCTGTCGCTCTGCGAGAATGACCACCGATCGATCGGCGACATGATGCATCTTCGCGAGGAGGAGCTCACGGGGGACGCCGAGAAGGTCTCCGGCATGATGGGCCGCGTCCTCTCCGTGATGCGTGATGCTGTGTCCGCTCCCCTCGCTCGGCCCACCAGGTCGCTCGGAGGGCTTCTCTGCGGCCAGGCGGCCCAGGTGGCAGGAGTCCAAGACGAGCAGGCATATGCCCTCATGGGTGGCACGCTCACCAAGGCCACCGCCTACGCCATGGCCACGCTCGAGCGCTCGGCCTCCATGGGCGTCATCGTGGCGGCCCCCACGGCAGGCTCGGCCGGCGTCGTGCCCGGCGCCCTCATCGCCTGTGGCGAGACGACACGGGCGACCGATGCCCAAGTCGAGGACGCCCTCTGGTGCGCGGCCGCGATAGGCGCACTCGCCTCGTCGCTGGCCACGGTGTCGGGTGCCGAAGGCGGATGCCAGGCCGAGGTCGGCACGGCATCGGCGATGGCCGCTGCAGGCCTCACGCAGCTCCTCGGCGGCTCGCCCGAGACCTGCCTCCATGCGGCCTCGATAGCCCTCGGGAACCTGCTCGGCCTGGTCTGCGACCCCGTGGGCGGCCTGGTCGAGCACCCCTGCCAGGACCGCAACGCCCTCGGCGTTGCCTGCGCGATGAGCTCGGCCCAGCTCGCCCTCGCAGGTGTCACGAGCCCGCTGCCCTTCGACGAGGTGCTCCATGCCATGAAGGCAGTCGGGACGTCGCTCTCGCCCGCGCTCCGCGAGACCGCCCTCGGGGGCCTCGCCGCCGAGCCCTCTGCCGCGCGTTGCTTGGGCTGCGCGGGCAGGTAGTCCTCGGCCCACGAGGTTCTTCTCAATATTCCTATTGACTTGCTAGGTTTCTAGGCCCATACTCCTTCACCAAGGCATCGGGAGCCGATGCCACCAGCGACGAGGAGAGGGCCCATGAGCAGCTTCCATCATGGTGGGGCACACTGGCAGACCAAGCGAATGCCATGCTCCCGGATGCTGCCTCGCCACCACTCCCCCAAGATTCGATAGGTCGCTCGGGGGCCAGAACGCGTGCAGCACCTGGGAGTAGCGTCCATGCATGGGCGCGTCCCGCACCATTCCACTCATCAAAGAACTCACCGTCTTAAGGAGACCATCATGGCCCAGGCCACCGCACGCCCTTACCACTTCGAGACCCTCCAGCTGCACGTGGGACAGGAGAGCCCCGACCCCGCCACCGACTCCCGCGCCGTCCCCATCTACCAGACCACCAGCTATGTCTTCCATGACTGCCAGCATGCGGCCGACCGCTTCGGCCTCAAGGATGCCGGCAACATCTACGGCCGTCTCACCAACTCCACCGAGGACGTCTTCGAGCGTCGCATCGCCGCCCTCGAGGGAGGCGTCGCCGGTCTGGCCGTCGCCTCGGGCGCCGCGGCCATCACCTACACCATCCAGGGCCTTGCCGGCGAGGGCGACCACATCGTTGCCCAGAAGACCATCTATGGCGGCACCTACAACCTCCTCGCCCATACCCTCCCCCGCCTCGGCATCCAGACGACCTTCGTGGACGCCCATGACCTCGCGCAGCTCGAGGGGGCGATTAGGCCCGAGACCAAGGCCGTCTACCTTGAGACGCTTGGCAACCCCAACTCTGACATCCCTGACATCGACGCGATTGCCACGATCGCGCACGCCCATGGCCTGCCGCTCGTGGTGGACAACACCTTCGGCACCCCCTACCTCATCCGACCCATCGAGCACGGGGCCGACATCGTGGTGCACTCGGCCACGAAGTTCATAGGCGGGCACGGCACGACGCTCGGCGGCATCGTCGTCGACGGAGGCACGTTCGACTGGTCCAGCTCGGACCGCTTCCCCCAGCTCACCGAGGGCAATCCCAGCTACCACGGCATCTCGTTCGTGGAGGCGGCAGGCCCGGCGGCCTTCGCCACCTACCTGCGCGCCATCATCCTGCGCGACGAGGGGGCGACCATCTCTCCCTTCAACGCCTTCCTGCTCCTCCAGGGCACCGAGACCCTGTCACTGCGCATCGAGCGCCACGTCGAGAACGCCCTCAAGGTCGTCGACTACCTCCAAGGCCAGCCCAAGGTCGCGCATGTGAACCACCCGAGCCTGCCTGACCATCCGGACCATGAGCTCTACGAGCGCTACTTCCCCGACGGCGCCGGCTCGATCTTCACGTTCGAGATCGAGGGTGGCCAGGAGGCGGCCTTCCGCTTCATCGACCACCTCGAGCTCTTCTCGCTCCTGGCGAACGTGGCCGACGTGAAGAGCCTGGTCATCCATCCGGCGACCACGACCCATGCCGAGCTCTCACCCTCTGAGCTCGCCGAGCAGGGCATCACCCCCGGGACCATCCGGCTCTCGATCGGCACCGAGCACATCGACGACATCATCGCCGACCTCGACCGGGCGTTCGCGGCCGTCTGATCATACGGCGAGAGGAACCTCCACACGACAGGCGTCGTCCCTACCTGGGACGGCGCTTGTCCGCCCTCTTGGCCTGCCAGCGACGCTGACGGCTGTCCCGCTCGCCCCGCTTGATCTCGTGCTCGTCACGCGTGAAGTGGGCGACGTCGGCTGTGGTGGTCGTGACCGCCTTGACCACGCCCTTGGCCGAGCTGCCTGCGTTGCGCGCGGTGCGTGTGGCCGACCTGCCGACCGTGCGGACGCCCTGGGTGGCCTCGCGCCTGCGCCCGCTGTAGCGAACCTTGTTCCAACGCTGGTAGATGCTCTCGTCACGGTTCGACCGGATCGAGAGGAACAGCGCCGAGACGCCCGTGGGCAGGAAGTATGACAGCACACGCCACACCAGGAAGCCAGCCGTGGTGAGCCCTCCCATGAGCGGCCCGAAGAAGAGGGCGAATCCTCCTTCGGCGCCTCCCGTGCCGCCCGGGAGCGGTACCGCACTCGCGATGAGCTGCACCATGGACGTCGCGGCGAGGCACGAGAGGAAGTCAGCCTGGATCCCGAAGGCGTTGAGGACGAACCACGGGATGCTGTAGAGGAACGTCAGCTGTCCCAAGGTGATGAGACCGGTGTAGGCGATACGAGGTCCACGCCCGCTCACGCGCGCGAAGGCGTCCGAAACCTCCTTGACCTCGACGTTCACGAGGTCATAGGCCTTCGAGTAGTCGGCCTTCCTGAACCAGCCCCGCCGTGCCACCCAACCTATGGCCCAGTTGCCGAAGCGCATGACGAGCTTGGGCCTCATGCAGACGAAGAAGAGGGCCAGGAGCTGCAGCAGGTGGAGAAGGAAGATGAGCAGGCAGAGAAGCACGATGTCGCCGTAGGTCTCGAGGAAGAACGGGAGCTTGAGCAGGAGCATGAGCGCCGAGAAGGCCACCTCGCCTGCCTGGTAGATGGCGAAGCGCGTGATCTGGGTGACCGTGGCCTCGCCGACGTCGAGGCCGGCACGCGTGAGGCGGAAGATCTGGGCCGGGACGGACCCCGCCGCCAGCGGCGTGAGGTTACCGAAGAAGACACCGGAGGCCTCCACGCTCATGAGGTCGCGAATGCCGCACGGCGAGTCGGGGTCGAGCCAGACGGCCACCACATAGGCGCTCACCCCGCAGCAGAACGAGAGCGCGTACATCACGAAGGCCCCGATGACCCAGCCGAGGTCGACGCTGGCAAGGGCATCGACGAACTCGCCCATCTGCCCCGTGACGGCTAGGAACGCCACGTAGCCAGCTATGACCACGAGGATGAACTTCGCCCCGAACCTTACCTGCCCGCCGTCAGCGTCCTCGGTCGATCCCGCCATGCCGCTCCTCGCTCCTCAGGGCCGCTCGCCCGCGTACCGTCCCCACGATGATACCCCCACCAGCCCATGTGCCCGCATGCGACGCGGCGCTGTAACCATATAGGTAGCAGTTGTGAACTTGGGGTATAAGTGCTCGGACACGAGAGGGGACGATTCGATGGCATCCACGGTCGGAACGACCGAGAGCACCGTGAGCGACACGTTACTGGACGAGGCGACCTTGGCCCGCAACAGGGAGGCCCTGCTCGACCGCCTTCGCGGCTCCGGAAGGGCGGCCTCACCGAGGAGGTGCCGCATGCTCGGGCTCGAGCTCGAGCGCTTCGTGATCGACCGGGCGACAGGCCGCACCGTGGGCTACGAGGGGGAAGGCGAAGCCCCGGGGGTCCGTGACCTACTCGCCGCCTGGGCAGGTGACTTCGCGGTGGGCGAGGCAGTCGTGATAGACGGGTCGCTCATGGGCTACGCAGGCTCGGTCGACGTAGGACACCAGGCGGTGGGCATCTCGATCTCGCTTGAGCCGGCCGCACAGCTGGAGGCCTCCGTCGGGCCCTCGTCGAGCGTCTGCGACCTGCTTGGGGCCATCGAGGCCTTCGATGCGCGGTTCGACCAGATCACCTGCCAGATGGGCGTCTCGTGGGAGCTCGTGGCCCAGGGTGTGAACCCCACCGTGCTCGGCCCGCTCGACCTGCCGCTCATCCCCAAGCGTCGCTACGAGCTCATGGACGCATGGTTCGCGCATTCGGGCGCCTATGGGCGCGACATGATGCGCACGAGCGCCTCCACCCAGGTCTCGGTGGACTTCGCGGACGAGGCTGATGCCCTGCGCACCTTCAGGCTTGCGACCGCCTTGGGCCCGGTGGTCTCGTTCCTCTGTGACAACACCACGGCCTGGCGGGGAGCCCGAGGGTCGGACACGCCGCGCATGGTACGTTCGCGCATCTGGGCCGACGTCGACGGCGAGCGTTGCGGGACCGTGCCTGGGACCTTCGACAGGGACTTCTCGGTCGAGTCCTATGAGCGATGGCTCGAGGGCGTCCGCCCCATCCTCATGACCACCACGTCAGGCACGACCGCATCGACCAGAGGAGAGACGGAGCGCGACCTCATGGGACGACGCGACCTGGCTCCCTCCGAGCTGGCACACCTCATGTCGATGGTCTTCCCCGACGCACGGCTCAAGGGATTCTGCGAGATCCGACCGGCCGACTCCCTGGACCCCAGGCTGGCTGCCGGGCTCACCGCCTTCGTGAAGGGCCTCTTCTACGACGACCGCTCGCTGTTCTGTGCCGAGCAGACGCTGCGCATGGACGAGATGACCACGGCCCGCGTAGACCAGGCCTGGGCCCACCTCCAGGAACGGGGTTGGGATGCCTGCGTCTATGGCATCCCCATGGTCACCCTCACGCGTAGGCTTGCCTGCCTGGCCGAGACGGGCCTCATGGACGAGGCCGAGAGGGACCTCCTGAAGGGCCTCACCGACATATGGGCCAAGCGCATGGTCCCCAGGGACCTGCTGCGCTAGCCCTCGTGGTGTGACGGGTCCCCGGACGTTGCGGCATCGAGCGCTTCCGCGGCATCGGTCACCTTGAGCCGATAGGCACAGGCGATGAGCTCGCAGCATCCCTCGCGTCCGAAGGCGGAGCGATCCACCACGAGGTCCTTCCCGTCATGGAAGAGCCACTTGCCGTCCGAGTAGCGCCGATAGAACTCCTCGCGCGACTTCTGCATCTCCCTGACGAGCTTCTCGGCCTTCTTGCGGGAGATGTTGCGCTTGTCGCCCACGGTCCTCACCCGGTCGTCGAGCGGGGCCGTCACGAGGACGCTCAGCAAGTTGGGGTTGTCGCGCAGGATATAGTCCGAGAGCCGGCCTTCGATGATGCAGCTCCGGGTCGATCCGAGGTCCAATATGACCTGCCGAACCGCCTTGAAGAGGCGGTTCCCCGTCGTCCGCGCGTCCACGCGGTCCGGGAGGAACAGGCTCATCTCGGTGGAGAGACGTTCGTCATAGGCCGCGACCTCGTCCATGACCATGCCCTCGCGGTCGGCCACGCGCACGAGCAGCTCGTTGTCATAGAGGGGTATCCCGAGCTCGAGCGAGAGGAGCTTGCCGATCTCGTGGCCCTCGGCCCCGAAGTCGCGGGTGATGGTGATGACGACGGGCTGGTCTCCCGTGACGACCGTCTGTGATGCGTGCTCACCCTTCTTGCCGTGATGCTTGCCAGCCATGGTTCCTCCCCTATCCCGACGAATGAGCCTCACATGCATCCTACGCAGGAGCGACCAACCTCATACGGGCATCTCGGTGGACGGTCGCATCGGGTGGCATCGGGGGCGACGACACGCCGACGGAGGTCCCCCAGTCGCTTCGCCAGGATCTGATTTGAGAATATCGCGCTTGAGACTTGCCAAAGGGAGCGCTCTCGCGTAAAGTGTTTTCTCGCGCGCACGCGCAGGACTGCAACCCATTGGGATGTCGTCTAATGGCAGGACAGCGGATTCTGGTTCCGTCAATGGGGGTTCGACTCCCTCCATCCCAGCCAAGTCCTGCAGGCATACGGCCCGTTCGTCTAGCGGTTTAGGACGCCGCCCTCTCAAGGCGGAGATCACCAGTTCGAATCTGGTACGGGCTACCACATGATACGCGGACCTCGGGAGACCGGGGTCCGCTTTTTTGTCCCGAATGCAGGCCAGCCCAGATGGTGTCGTATGCCATCCACGGATGAGGGTCACCCAGCGCACATGCTCCCCCACAAACCGGGTAGAAACCCCATCGTTGTGATGGTGTACCCGACGCGAGGAGGAGCACATGGACGAGGAGACAAGGCCATACGTCAGCTGGGACCTGGTCGGCAGCTTCATGGTCGACGCGTTCAAGGCAGCAGGCATCCCCGAGGACGACGCAAAGATCTGCGCGGACGTCCTCATGGAGAGCGACCGCCGTGGCATCGAGAGCCACGGTACCAACCGCTTCAAGCCCATCTACATCGACCGCATCAACGCCGGCATCCTGAACCCCGTCACCGACTACGAGGTCCTGAAGGAGACGCCGACCACCCTGGTGGCCGATGCCCATGACGGCATGGGCATGGTCGCCTCCCACAAGGCCATGACGAGCGCCATCGAGAAGGCCAAGGAGTGCGGCCTCGCCATGGCGACCGTCACCAACTCGTCCCACTACGGCATCGCCGGCTACTGGGCCACGATGGCAAGCAAGCAGGGCCTCATCGGCTTCACGGGCACCAACGCCCGCTCCTCGATCGCCCCCACCTTCGGCGTCGAGAACATGATGGGCACCAACCCGCTCACCTTCGCGATGCCGACCGACGAGGACTTCCCCTTCTGCATCGACTGCGCCACCTCCATCGTCCAGCGCGGCCGCATCGAGTACTACGCACGCGAGGGCAAGCCGACCCCTGCCGGCACCGTGGTCTCGGAGGACGGCGAGGCCATGACCGACAGCGCCGAGATCCTGAAGGCCCTGACCGAGGGCCGCGCCGCGCTCGCTCCTGTGGGCGGCATCGGAGACGAGCTCGCCGGCTACAAGGGCTATGGCTGGGCCGCAGTGGTGGAGATCCTCTCGTCGGCACTCGCCGGCGGCCTCTTCATGAAGGACCTCACCAACAAGAACCCCGACGGCTCGTCCCGCCCCTACCACCTGGGCCACTTCTTCATGGCCATCGACCCCGAGGCCTTCATGGGACTCGACACCTTCAGGCACACGGCCGGAGAGATCTGCCGCGAGCTCCGCGCCTCCAAGAAGGCGCCCGGCCACGACCGCATCTGGACGGCCGGGGAGAAGGAATGGGACGTCTGGCAGGTCCGCAAGGACAAGGGTGTGCCCATGGGCGACGGCGTGCAGCAGGACTTCATCGCCGTGCGCGACATGTACGACCTGCCCTACACCTTCCCGTTCGAGGCATAGCCACAAGACCACGCGCATACATCGTCCTTACGTATGAGACGCCGAGAGGAACCGTTCCTCTCGGCGTCTCTTCCTTTCAGTCGGCGTGGGTCGACGTGGGCGTGCCAGCTCCCCTACTCATGATCCGAGTAGAAGGCAGCGAGCCGCTTCGAGAGGGCCATGTTCTCCGCGTAGTCGACCTCGACCACCACGACACTCGGCACCTCCTGGGAGAAGGCTGCCTCGAGCGTAGGCACAAGTTCGGCTGCCGCGCTCACGCGGTATCCCTTGCAGTGCATGGACTCCGCATAGGCCTTGAAGTCGGGGTTGGTGAACGCCACGCCGAAGGTGTCACCGAACTGCTCCTCTTCCTTCCACTTGATGAGCCCGTAGTGCTTGTCCTCCCAGATGAGGGTCACGAAGGGAACGTGCTCACGCACGGCGCACTCCAGCTCTTGCGAGTTCATCATGAACCCGCCATCCCCCGTGACGGCGAGCACCCGTCGCTCGGGATGTACGAGCTTGGCGGCGAAGGCCCCAGGCACGGCAAAGCCCATGGAGGCGAACCCGTTAGAGACGAGACAGGTCTTGGGCTCATAGCAGGGGTAGTCACGACCGACCCAGATCTTGTTGGCCCCGACGTCCGAGACGAGGATGTCATCCCTGCCCATGACGGAGCGAACGTCCTTGAGGATCCGCGCCGGTTTCATGGGGAAGGCATCGGAGTCCGCCAGATGGGTGAAGTCGTCGCGGACCCGCCGTGCGACCTCGAGAGCCGCCGTGGGCTCGTCGACGCGACGGGCAGCACGGAGGATCTGGTAGATGCTGTCCGAGATGTCACCGGTGACCTCGACATCAGGCTCGTAGTACTGATTGACGTCGGCCTGGACGTCGGCGATGTCGATGATGGTGAGGGGTGTCGTTCCCCACTTCTTAGGCGAGCACTCCACGATGTCGTAGCCGACGCCTATGACCAGGTCCGCATCATCGAAGGCCTGGATCACGTAGTCTCGCTGTGGGATGCCCACCGTGCCCATGCTGTAGGGGGACTCGCACGAGATGATGCCCTTGGCCATCATCGTGTTCACCACGGGGATGTGCAGGCGCTCGGCCATGGACGTGATGGCATCCGAGGCGTTCGCACGGACTGCACCCGCGCCCGCGAGGATGACAGGATAGCGCGCTTCCGAGATGAGCCTGGCCGCCGCAGCCACGCTTGCCGGGTCGGCGTAGACCGTCTGCGAGGGCTGCTTCAGCAGGGGCGTGGCGTCACACGGCATGTGCGCGATGTTGGTCGGAAGGTCGATGTGCGTCGAGCCGGGTCGGCCTCCCTCGGCATGCTTGAAGGCGATGCGCACGATCTCTGCCACGGTATCGGGGCGCATCACGATCTTCGAACGCTTGGTGATGGGGGCGAACATCGCCGTAAGGTCAAGGTACTGATGGCTCGTGAGCTGCATGCGCTCCGTCGAGACTTGCCCCGTGATGGCAACGAGCGGCACCCCGTCGAGGAACGCGTCGGCCACACCCGTCACGAGGTTCGTGGCTCCGGGCCCGAGGGTCGAGAGGCACACACCGGCATGTCCCGTGAGTCGACCGTAGACATCGGCCATGAAGGCCGCGCCCTGCTCGTGACGGGTCGCGATGAATCGGATGCCCGCGTCGCGGAGCGCGAACATGAGGTCGAGGTTCTCCTCCCCGGGGATGCCGAAGACCACATCCACCCCCTCCGCCTTCAGCGAGGCGACCATGACCTCGGCCGTCGACCGCCTCCGCACCATGATGTCAGAGCCTGTCGTCGTGACGTCTCCCATATGAGCGATGCCCTCCCTCTCCGCGTGTGCCACCTGAACGGTTATATGACAGGGACGGCAGGAGCACGCCGACAGGAAGCCTCCCTCCACACGAAGCGCCGCAAACCTGCACCAGCTCGTTTCGTACACGTGACGGGCTCCGAACCTCTCCGTTTACAGTCGGTTTGGTAACTCTCCTGAAAAGATTCCAACCATACAGTGTGCTCGTCCACAGAAGGTGCTGGCCATGCCAGGGCCACAGACGAGCAGAGGGGACACGATGGCGAACATGATCGAGATCGAAGGCCTCAACAAGTACTTCGGGGACGTCCACGTCCTGAAGGACATCAACCTCTCGGTCGCGCCCGGAGAGAAGCTCGTCATCATCGGGCCCTCGGGCTCGGGCAAGTCGACCCTCATCCGCTGCGTCGACTTCCTCGAGGAGCCCACGACAGGCACGGTCACAATCGATGGCAAGCTGGTGACCCACAAGAACCACCTCGAGATGGCACGCACCTACTCGTCCATGGTCTTCCAGCAGTTCAACCTCTACCCCAACATGACCGTCCTCGGCAACCTCACCCTGGCGCCCATCAAACTCCAGAGGAAGAGCAGGCAGGAAGCGACCGAGGTGGCGATGGCGAACCTCAGGCGCGTCGGCCTCGAGCAGAAGGCCGACGAGTACCCACAGAAGCTCTCCGGCGGCCAGCAGCAGCGCGTGGCCATAGCACGAGCCCTCTGCACCAAGCAGCCCATCATCTTGTTCGACGAGCCCACGAGCGCGCTGGACCCCGAGATGGTCCAGGAGGTCCTCGACGTCATGATCGAGCTCGCCCAGGAGAACATCACGATGATGTGCGTCACGCACGAGATGGGCTTCGCCCGTCAGGTGGCAGACCGCGTGATCTTCATGGACGACGGGCAGGTCCTTGAGCAGGGAACGCCGGAGCACTTCTTCGAGAACCCCGAGAACCCACGCTGCCAGGACTTCCTGAGCAAGATCCTCCACTAGGCACAGACACGGCATCACCTGGCCAAGAAGCGGCCAGTCCCATTCTGGGTAACCCGACGAAAGGATGCACTATGCATAGCTCACAGGACCTCTCGCGTCGCCAGTTCCTAGGGCTTGCCGGCATGGCCTCGGCCATGTTCGGGCTTGGGCTCGTAGGCTGCAGTTCGAGCGGAGACTCTACCACAGCAGCGGCGACCACCTCCACCGACTCGGTCCTGGACACCATCAAAAGTCGCGGCGTCTTGAACGTGGGCGTCAAGAAGGATGTGCCCGGCTATGGCTACCTCGACCCCGCCACCAACACCTACAAGGGCCTCGAGATTGACCTCTCCTACGAGGTTGCGGCCAAGGTCTTCGGCGGTACGGCCGACGAGGCCAAGGAGAAGGGCCTCTGCGCCTTCACCGACGTCACTCCCAAGACCCGTGGACCTCTCATCGACAATGGGCAGCTCGACATGATCGCCGCCACCTACACCATCACCGACGAGCGCAAGCAGTCCTGGGACTTCTCTGACCCCTACCGGGAGGACTCCATCGGCCTCCTCATCAAGAAGGGGTCCATGAGTCAGCTCTCCGACCTTGACGGCAAGATCATCGGCGTCTCGCAGGGATCGACCACCAAGGACGCCGTGACCAAGATGCTCACCGAACAGAGCATCTCTGCCACGCCGACCTTCCAGGAGTTCGCCGACTACACCTCCATCAAGTCAGCTCTCGACGCCGGAAACATCGACGTGTTCTCGGTCGACCGCTCCATCCTTGGCGGCTATATCGACGACACCACAGAGCTCCTCTGTCCCGACATCAAGTTCGGCACGCAGCAGTACGGCATCGCAACCAAGAAGGACTGCGACTTCTCCTCGACCGTGAACGAGGTCGTGGATGACCTCAAGAGCTCCGGCAAGCTCGACGAGATGATCTCGTCCTGGAACCTCCTGTAACCCGCTCGGCGCCCACGAGGTCAGGACACCTGGCCTCGTGGGGAGTCCATGCCCATCATGCCCGACAAGAAAGGATGCGCCATGCTCGACGGACTGCTTGACCCCCTGCGCTGGTCGGTGACCTTGGACAACCTCGATGATTTCTGGGCTGGCTTCGCCTTCACCGTGCAGGTCGTCCTCGCGGGGCTCGCGCTCTCGCTCCTGCTGGGGATGATGCTTGGCGTCTTCTCGACCACGCGCTCGCGCATCCTGCGGGGCATCAGCCGCGTGTACGTGGAGTTCTACCAGAACACACCACTTGTGGTGCAGGTGTTCTTCATGTACACCGTGGGACCGCAGGTGCTCCAGGCCCTGACCGCCTCGGCATCGCCCGTCCGCATCGCCCCCTTCGTCCTGGGATACCTCGGCGTCGGCCTCTATCACGCGGCCTACGTGTCCGAGGTCATCCGCACGGGCATCGAGTCGGTCCCCAAGGGGCAGCCGGAGGCCGCCGAGTCACAGGGGTTCTCACGCATACAGGCCTATGCCTATGTGATACTTCCCCAGACCATGAAGGTCATCCTACCTCCGCTCTGCAACCAGGCGCTGAACCTCGTCAAGAACACCTCCGTGCTGGCACTCATCGCTGGCGGCGATCTGATGTACCGGGCCGACAACTTCGTCTCGACCTACGGATACCTCCAGGGTTACATCGTCTGCTGTGGCATGTACTTCCTCATCTGCTTCCCGCTGGCGCTTCTCGTACAGTATCTCGAGAAGAAATCGAAGCGGCTCCCTCAGGCAAAGGCGGCACCCGTTGCCACGACCGCCGAGGAGGCCTGATCAAGATGAATCTCTTCACCAGCGCGAACGTCATGTTCATCCTGACCGGCTTCGGGAGGACCATCGTCATCTCGTTCTTCGCCGTCATCCTCTCCATCGTCTTCGGGTGCGTTCTGGCCTTGGCCAAGACCTACTGCACGGGTAGGCTCCGTTGGGTCTCGTGGTTGGTCTCGGCCTATATCGAGCTCTTCCGTTGCACGCCGAACCTCCTGTGGATACTCTTCATCTACTTCACGGTGAAGGGCAATGACATCGTGATTTCGGTGCTCGCCTTCACGATCTTCACCTCCGCCGTCATGGCCGAGATCATCCGAGGAGGCTTCAACTCCATCCCCACAAGCCAGTTCGAAGGTGCGCGCTCGCAGGGCTTCGGCTTCGCGAGCTCAATGCGCCTCATCATCCTGCCGCAGGCCTTCAGTGCCGTCGTCCCAGCCCTCTTCAGCCAGTGCACCACCGTGGTGAAGGACAGCTCCTTCCTCGCCGGCATCAACGTGGCCGAATGCATGTACAGCGCAAAGGTCGTCATGGCACAGTCGACCACCTTGGCACAGACCCTCTCCCTCTATGGGCTCGTGCTGGCACTGTACTTCGCTCTGAACTTCGGCATCTCGCTTGCCGTGCGAGCCTACCAGAAGCACCGCGTCGCGGCCTGACACGAACGAGAGCTCAGGAGGAGGACCCCCATATGCCCGACACCGCCACACACCACCTCAACCTCACCGACCCCGCCCTCGTGGGAGACCAGCCCGTCATCATCACCATCACCCGCGACTTCGGGGCCGAGGGCCACGAGATCGGCAAGCTCCTCTCGCTCGAGCTGGGTATCCCTCTGTATGACAACGAGCTGGTAGTACGCGCCGCTCGACGCGTCGGAATGACGGAAGGCCAGGTGGCAGCCTACGACGAGCAGTCCTCGGGGGAGATGGCGGCATTCCTTCCCGACCGCTATGACCCTCACACCACCTCTGACGAGCTCTTTGGCGCCATGAGGCAGATAATCCTTGATCTCGGTTCCACGCAGGCCTGCATCATCGAGGGTCGTCTCTCAGACTACATCCTGCGCGACAACCCCAACCTGCTGAACGTCCTCGTGACGGCGCCCTTCGACGAGCGCGTACGCATCGTGCGTGCCAAGCGGCATCTCTCGAAGAAGAAGGGCGCAAAGCTCGTTCGCCATATGCAGAGGTCGCGCGAGGAGTTCTACAAACGCTACTCTGCAGGGGCCTGGCACTATCACGATGGCAAACACCTCGTGGTGGACCGCTCGGCCTTCGGGCGCGAAGGCTGCGTCGCCATCATAGCCTGCGCCTTCCGGCAGAAAGTGGCATGTGCCAAGAGGCCTGGTACCACCTCCTAGGCCATGGCACGCCCCCCACACGCCGTCCCCCGACGGTCCCGTTGTGCCCGGCATCGTATAATCGAGCGCGATGTGCAGCTTCCGGCCCTAAGGAGACCCCGTGGAAGACTACAAGCAGGAGTTCATCGAGTTCATGGTCCAGAGCCACGTGCTCAAGTTCGGCGAGTTCACGCTCAAGAGCGGGCGCAGGTCCCCCTTCTTCATGAACGCCGGAGCCTACGTGACCGGAGACGAGCTCCACCGGCTTGGCCTCGCCTACGCCCGTGCAATCCACGACACCTTCGGGCTCGACTTCGACGTCGTCTTCGGCCCCGCCTACAAGGGCATCCCCCTCTCGGTCGTGACCTGCATGGGCTTGAACGAGCTCTACGGCAAGGAGGCGCGCTACTGCTCCAACCGCAAGGAGGCCAAGGACCACGGCGACAAGGGCATCCTGCTGGGAAGCCCGCTTGCCGACGGCGACCGCGTGGTCATGGTGGAGGACGTCACCACGAGCGGCAAGTCGATCGAGGAGACCTACCCCATCATCCAGGCCCAAGGCGACGTCACGGTCTGCGGCCTCATGGTCTCGCTCAACCGCCAGGAGCGCGGCCTCCACGGCGATGCCTGCGCCCTCGACGAGATCAACGAGCGCTACGGCTTCCCCACCGCGGCCATCGTGACCATGGACGAGGTACGTGCACGTCTCACCAACAGGGAGTGCGCCGGCGAGGTCGTCATCGACGACGCCCTGGACGCAGCCCTCGACGCCTACTACGAGCAGTACGGGGCCCGGTAACCACGGCACACGCGCGGCGTGTCGGCGCGCTAGGGCGCAGGCATTCGACAAGCCATTTCCAAGATGCCCCACCCGCGTATCGACGTGGGCAGGGGCATCTTCCTAGTGCGACCTCGTAGTACGGCGGAGGAGCCCCCAAGCGACGATGCATGACAGCCCGGCCATGACGACCAGGGCAATCGTCGTCATCGGAGTCGTGGCATCTGACGTCGCCACGACGGCATCACGAGAGGCGCTTCCGCTGGATCCGCCGACGACCTCCGTGGCCGGGACGGATGCCTCGGACGACTCAGGAGCCCCTACCGTCGTGGACGACGTCGGTAGCGTCGGCGTCACAGACGTCTCGGGTGACCCTGCCGTCATGGGAGACTCAGAGGTCGTGGGCGTGGTGGGCGTGGTGGGCGTGGTGGGCGTGGTGGGCGTGGTGGGCGTGGTGGGCGTCGTAGGCGTCGTAGGCGTCATAGGCGTGGTCGGCGTGGTCGGCGTGGTCGGCGTGGTCGGCGTGGTAGGCGTGGTGGGCGTGGTCGGCGTCGTAGGCGTGGTGGGCGTGGTGGGCGTGGTCGGCGTCGTAGGCGTGGTGGGCGTCGTAGGTGTCGTGGGTGTGGTGGGAGACTGCGCGTACACATCAGTGACGACGGCCGGCGTGATGGTGGCCAGGAGCGAGCCGTCCTGGGAGGTCACCTTGATGGTGACCGTCTTCTCGACGCTGTCGCACGTCCATGGCCCGGCAGACTCGGTCGTCTGGTGCACGATGTAGTAGAAGGTGCCCGTATGGGTGAAGGTGAGCGACCCGAAGCCGATGACCCCTGTGCCCGACGCGGAGGACGTGAACCGTGCCGAGTCCCCTGTGGTCAAGGGTGCGTCATCGACCGGCTCGATCGTGAAGTCGAAGGTCTTGGGCTCGAATCCCGAACCACTCACCTGCTGCCTCAGCAGTGCGGCATCCTCGGTTCCCGTGTCGAGCGTGAGGGGCGCGAGCTCCTTGGCCTTCACCGTGACGACCTCGAACACATCGAGCAGGTCCGGGTCGGTGGCCGTGACGTGGTCCGGAAGTACGAGCCGCCCCTGGAGCAGGATGATCTGCCCATCGGTACTCGTGGGGTCATATTCCGAGGAGTCGAGGTCCCAGACGACGTCTGCCTTGGTGGGTCCCGAGGGATCACAGGTAATATCCACCGTCGTCGGCAGGGAGAGACTCCCGAGGTCGACGCCGTTCTCCTGGTCGGTGATGTCATCGGGATCCGTGACATTCGTGAGGTCGTAGGACATGGCTTCGACCTCGAAGGCACAGGTCACATCCAACGGGACGTCGTGTGCGTTTCCCACGCCATCAGGCAGCGTGATGACCCCATGTGCGGTTCCCGTCTGCTCGTCTGCAGCAGACGGGTCATAGCCCTCCACGCTCTCCCATGTGACCTCTGCGACGGTCGTGCCCGCGGTCGTCTCGATGGCCACGAGCGAGGGCAGCTGCGCCATGACATCATCCGCACTCGTGCCACTGGCGATGCCACTCACCGCATCGGGATTCGTGACGCTCACGAGGTCGGGGTCAGCCGTCCTTGGGAAGACATAGGTGAGCTTGAGGTTCCCATCTGTATCTTGGGTGACCGAACCCGAGGAGAGGGTCGTCCCGTTCAGCGTCAGCTTTGCATCGTTGGCAAGCACGAACTTGGAGCCATACTGCTCAAGCCCGGTCTCGCTCAGTCCGACCGTCGCGGTATAGGTCGAGTCATAGTCGGTCGACTGGTCTGCCGGCGACCAGGAAAGCGACAGACTCCTCGGGTCGATCTGATGGTCGCCCGACACCTTGGCCGTGCAGCTCGTGACTGCCGTGGCCAGGCCCTGGCCAGGCACGGGTGCGTCGACGGTCAGGTCGATCTCGCTCACGACCGGGATGAAGTCAGCCGTGAGCTCGACGTCCGTGTCTGGCATCGTGAGCTCGATCGTGGAATCGGAGGCGTTCCCATCGGTGACGTATGTTCCGTCCGCCTTCCACTTGACGAAGGATTCGTCAACGAACGAGGGGGCGGTGAGACTCACCGCAGCGCCAGCGGCATAGGTGAACGTATGCGTCTCGGTAGCATCCGGCGTGAGCATGTCCTGGCACGTGACCGTGATGACATGGGTGGTCGGAGGCGTCACGGGGTCGGTGACGTCGAAGGTCTTCGTGATGGTCAGGCTTCCATCCGAATTGGGGACGACCGTGGCGGCGCCCTTGGTATCCTTGTTGATGGTGACTCTCACGCCCGCCGGGTCGAAGACGAGGAAGGGTGGCAGATCCTTCGAGAAGTGCTCGGATGGGTCGGGGAAGAACGTCAAGCTTGCCGTATAGGGGGTGCTTGTGCCGTCACTGGCCCCCTTCGTCCACGTGACCGGCACGGCGTCCCCATCCGTATACTGGAAGAGGCCCTCTTCCATCGGGGCCACGGACCAGTTGGCGCTCATGTAACCGTCCGAGCCGGACAGGGCCCACTCCGCCGTCGAAGGCAGCTCCACCTTGTCGTCGACGACCTTGGGGGCCTCGATCGCCACCTCCGCCAAGGCGACGTCCCTCACGTACTGAGCTTTGAGAGTGACGTCGTAGTCAGGCATGCTGAAGGTCGCAAAGGCCTGGGATGCCTGGGCACCAAGAAGCTCCTCGGTCACGTCGACCCAGGAGCCATCGACCCACCGCTGCGCCTTCCAGCCAACGCAGAGCGCACCAACGAGCGTCTTGGGATCGAGCGTCACCGTCTCAGCCTCACGTACCCGCGTATCGATGATCTGCGTATACCTGAAGTCGAGCTCCCTGGCGACCACGCACGTCAGCGTCCTCTTGCCAAGCGTATAGGTGAACGACGCCGTCGGGCTCCTCTTGCCATAGGCCATGGCATAGGTCTCGACCGTATAGGTCGTGTCCCGTGAGCCATACATCGGAAGAGGGATCGGGTCGCGATAGAGCTTCCACTCGCTCGTGACGTCATGGCCCGCGGCCTGCATGCGGACCCGGTAGTAGATGGAGCCACCGACGTTGGTAGAACCCAGCGCCAGCGGATCGTCGCCCGTGATGGGACCCTCAGCCAGGCTGGCGGTGGGGGCGGTGACCGTGACGCCCGACGTGTCGACCGTGACCGCCGTAGTGTCATCGGCATAGAAGTCGTCGTAGCTCCTCAGCCACGAGAGGTTCACCTCATAGTTGTGACCCTGCGTGATGGTGGTCGAGTTATAGAGCAGCGAGCCCAGGTATACCTGGCCGCGACCCGTGCCGAGGGCGTCTCCGCACTCGTAGTCCTCTGAGACGAACGTGAGGAGCCAGTCGGCGATGACCGGCCAGTCCCTCTTGAGGCACGTCAGCTCGTAGTCCGTGAGGTAGTCGGAAACCGAGGGGATGTACGACCCGTTCTTCCTGCTGCTCTCGTCCGTCGGCTGTATGAAGATGGCCCAGAGGTCGTTGATCCACTTCTCCTTCTCGCCCACCGATAACTTCTGCCATTTCCCGACGACGTCGAAGTAGAGCTTCGTCTCTTCGACGTTGACCATGGCACAGCTCATGGCGGTCCCGATGCCAGAGACCTGCGAGGGGGACAGCGAGAAGTACAGCGCCGCCAGGTGGCTGACCGCGGTCTGCAGGGTCTCGTCGCTCCCACACAGGGTGCACTTCCTGGTCGCATAGGTGTTCCGATACGACGTCGCATCCCCGCCGAAGCTCCAGGCCTGCAGCCTCTCCATGAGGCTTTCCTCATAGTCCTCGGTCAGGCCGGTCTTGCCGCTGATCGCGGTGACCATGTCCCAGACGTGGAAGGTAGACCCGAGGTAGTTGATCGTCGCATAGTTGAAGTAGTCATCGAACTGGAAGCCGTGGTCGACGGCCGTGAGCTGTGCGAGCATCTTTGGGCGTTGCGTCAGGTACGCGGACCCACCGACATAGCTGACCTTCGCCGCCGTGTTGTCAAAGGTGTTGCCTGCGTATGTGCCGGTGGCTGACCCCGCCGCATCACCTGGGACGTAGTGGTCCACGCCATAGCGCTTGAAGCCCATCTGGCTCATGGCCACCAGCGGTACGATGTCGCTCTTGTTGATGAGGTTATGAATGCAGCTGTAATCGTAGCCGGGGACCTCGGCAGAGGAGACGCCGCCCTGTGGGTCCTCGAAGCAGTAGCCATAGACCTGGTTGCCCGTATAGACCTCATCCGCATCGTCATAGATGTGGATGCCATCGACCAGACGCTTCGAGGTGAGGTTGGCCGTCGCGCCCGCCCTGGAATAGCCGACCACCCAGAACTTCACCTTCCCGCTCCTGGCTCGCTCGAGAAGCGCCGGGTCACCCTTGATATAGGCCTCCACCTGGTCTGTGACCTGGTCTGCCGCACTCGCGAAGCCCGCCTCCTCGCCCGACGTCCCGACGGTCACGTTGCTGGCCCACTCGCTCTCGTAGTTGGCACCACGGATGGCGATGGGCACCAAGGTGTAGTCTCCGCCATTGACCGAGATCTGCTTCTGGGAGATGGCCACGCCGATGGTGTCGGTCGTAGGCTTGGTGGTGTAGGTGTCACTGATGTAGGTCTTGGCATCATCGCACCCGATATCGGCGAGCAGCTGCCTCACATGGGTGAACCTGTTGGAATAGTCACCCGTGTCGTTTCCGGCGTTCGTGCCGAACGCACTCATGGCGAGGTCCATGGACATGGTGGCAAGATGGACGTCATAGGTCTTGGCATCAGCGGCAAAGAGGCCATCGGAGTAATAGAACACCGAGCTCAGATCAGTGACGCTGTCGGAGTTTGACGGGAACGAGAACGTACCCTTGACAAGGGGTGATCCGTTGTAGTCCTTGCCCGTCTGGGAGATGGCCGGGCTCACCGTGATGGTGCCAGGCTCACCCGAAGCCGGGCCCTTCTTCCAGAGGAGCTCCCTGCTGCCTCCGGCGGCGGCATCCACCCAGTCGACGTACCAACCATCCACATCCGAGAAGAACGCCCTCGTATAGTGCGTGCCTTCCTTGCTGAGGACGCCCCCGTCCCCGAGGGTGGAATAGATTCCGATGTGTGAGGTGACATCAGGCACGGAGCTGATGTAGGCCCGCTGTGCGTTGGCACCCAGATGGAGGTCGTTGGCATGCTTGTCACCCGCCGCGGTGTTCCCGCTCACCTCCATCTTGCCCGAGATCGAGATGTTGTCCACGGACGAGACATACACACCACCCCCGTAGTCATCGGAGGCATGGTTGCCTGTGATCGTGCAGCCGCTGAGGGTGTTGCCCGTCCCGTTGTCATAGATGCCACCGCCTTGCGAGGCGGAGTTGCCCGTGATGCCACAGGCATCCACCGTCGCACCGCCGCCGGCATCGATGAAGATTCCACCGCCGTAGGCACCCGAGGTGTTCCGAGCGATGGTCGTTCCGGTCACACAGGTCTGCTTATGGTTGACATAGATGCCGCCGCCGTCGGACGTGGAGGAGTTGTCACAGACGGAACCGCCCTTGAGGACGATGCTGGAAGCATCGGAATAGACCCCGCCCCCGCAGCCAGCCGCATGGTTGTGGTCGATCGAGGAGGTATCGTCCATGGAGACCTCTGCACCTGACTTGTTGAGGTAGAGGCCGCCACCATCCAGGTCGGCATAGTTATAGGAGATGTGGCTGGAGACGAGCTTCAACCTCCCGGAGGCCCCATCGACCTCGATACCACCTCCGTACCCGCCCGAGGGCCAGTAGTCATCGCTCATGTTCCCGCAGACGGTGACGCCATTGAGCTCGACGCTCGCAGCCTTCCCCATCTGGATGCCGCCTGCCCCGTTAGAGCGGTAGCCACCCGCTATGAGACCACCGGAGATGGTCACGGGATTCGAGGCGATGCCTGGGTGCCAGACGCCGTTGCCCATGAGGTATCCCGCATGGGGAGACGTCGCATCGCCGCCATTGACCTTGAGCGTGGCACCATCACCCACGGATATGACGCCACCGGACCTCGAACTCGCCGAGGAGCTCATGCCGGCCAGACCTCGGTCGATCATATGCCCATCGAGCTCGATGGTGACCTCGGAACCGCCAGGGACCTCAAGGCAGCCAGCGGTGTCCCAGTCAGCCAGGAGCTCGACCGTGCCACCTGAGGATACGGCAGCCCACGCATCCTTGTAGCTCGAGTAGGTGGTGCCGCCCACACGCGCGACATCGATTGCCTTGGCCTCACATGGGCACGCCAGCACCAAGGCAAGCCCCAGGACGAACATGGCCAGTGCAGGGACATGGGCAAACGGGACTCGTCGCATGGCAAGCTCCAGACCTCTGGGTCCGACGTGGCCACGGAACGATCAACGTCGCGAAGCGGTCGGAACGTCTCCTTCAGGCTCTTTGAATGATACTTTACTCTTCTTGAATGCCAACATTGACGTGTGTTTTCGCCACCAATCGACCCTATCCCCCAAACCACAAGGGAGAGCTGGCATAGGAATATCGCCCTGCTATGAGTAACGCGAGGTCAGACGTTCAAACGTCTTGGGACGTAGGATTCCAAAGAGCATATCAGTACCGACGGCTGCTCACCGTATGCCGCATGGGGCAGGGAAGATGGACGTCACCGCGAGACGTCGGCTCCGTCGTCCTTCTCGCAGAGGAAGGCCAGGAGCGCCTCGCGCTCGTTCTCGACCTTGCCCTCGATGACGGCATCCAGCAGGTCATGCAGGGACTCCCCCACCTTGGGGCCAGGGACGATGTCGAGCGCTGCCATGACGTCGGAACCGTCGATGGCCAGGTCGCCCACGCGATAGCAGGCACCCTCGGCAAGCGTCTCGTCGAGCCTCTGCGCCACGGCCTCGAGCTCGAAGGCATACCCGCGGTACGGCGCCGCCTTCGCCAGGGCGTCCGCGCGCTTGATGATGATGAGCTCGTGTGCCAGCTGCGGGGCTTGTCCGGGCACACGGCGTTCGAGGTCGGCGAGCATCTTGAGGCAGGACGTGCGCGTGGCCCTCATGGGTCGGTCGTGCAGGCGCACGAGCGCCACCGCAGGACGCGTGACCTCGAGGGGAATCGCGAGGTCACGCATGATGGCGTCAGGCCATGCGGGCCCCCTTGGCAGGGTGGCCGAAGAAGTGGCCCTGGCCGTTCGACCCCACCGAGAAGCACCTCGGCTTGCCGATGTCATGGAGCATGGCAGCCCAGCGCAGCCGCTTCGAGGCCGCACCGCAGGTGAGCGCCTCGGTCGCGTCCATCACGTGAGCCGTATGCACGAGGACGTCGTAGCAGTGGTAGGGGCTCCGTTGGTCGAAGCCCGCCAGGGCCCCCAGCGCCGGGATGGCAGCCGCCATGACGTCCGTCTCACGCGTGAGGGCCCATCCCCCACGACCCGAGGAGAGGAGCCCGTCGAGCTCCGCGCCCACCCGCTCACGCGCCACATGCGCGAGCTCGGGAGCGGCAATCTCGAGCGCCGCCTGGGTGGCAGGCTCGACGTCGAACTCGAGGCGGCAGGCGAAGCGCACCGCTCGCAGCACCCTCAGGGCATCCTCGGCCAGCCGCTCGCCCGGGTCGCCCACCGCGCGCACGAGCCGACGCTCGATGTCCTCCCGCCCGCCGAAGGGGTCGAGAAGGCCTCGCTCGGGGTGGAAGGCCATCGCGTTGATCGTGAGGTCACGACGGGCCAGGTCCTCGCGCACGTCGCTCACGAAGGTGACCGAGTCGGGGTGGCGCAGGTCAGAGTAGGACCCCTCCACACGATAGGTCGTGACCTCGACGGGACGACCCCCCACGACGGCAGTCACGGTCCCATGGGCCGTGCCCGTCTCGTGGACCTCGATGCCTGCGCCCTCGAGCACCGACTCCGTGTCCTGCCAATGGGCCGAGGTGCACACGTCCACGTCATGCGATGGCCTGCCCATGAGGGCGTCGCGCACCCAGCCCCCCACGACCCAGGCCTCGAAACCCGCGGACTCCAGGGCACCGAGCACGACCAGGCCGTAGTCGGGCACGACGAGCTCTGTTGCGACCTGCGCCATGGGACCCCTCGCGACGTGACCTATATGATTCATCAACCTCCCGAAGTATACCGCGGGCGTGCTATCGTCTCCTACGGATAAGGACGAGGGGCCGCCCTGCGGCCATGACCCGGGACGGACGTCCCACGAGGAGCATCACATGAACGAGAACCACGCAATCACACCCGACGACCTTGCGGCGGCACGCGCCGACTTCGCCGACGACCGTGCCAACGCCATCGCCAGGAATGCCGTGACGGCCCAGGGGCTGCGCGCCGTGAGCCGCGTGCCCGAGGCCGTGGGTGCCAACGCGCTCGGCTTCGACGTCGAGGTGCATCAGGGCGACCGCTGCGACCAGGAGCGCTCGGGCCGCTGTTGGATGTTCGCGAGCCTGAACACCATGCGCTTCCGCGTCATCGACCGTCTCGGCCTCAAGACCTTCGAGCTCTCGCAGGCCTACCCCCTCTTCTGGGACAAGCTCGAGAAGTCCAACTGGTTCCTCGGCAACGCCATCGACACCGTGGACGAGCCGCTCGACGGACGTCTCGTCTCGTACCTGCTCGAGAGCCCCGTCGGAGATGGCGGCCAGTGGGACATGTTCCGTGCGCTCGTCAAGAAGTACGGCGTGGTGCCCAAGGAGGCCATGCCCGAGTCGGCCTGCTCGAGGAACACCGCCGACCTCGACCGTTACCTCACCCGCTACCTGCGCGGATGCGCGCGCAGGCTCCGCGAGGCACACGAGGCGGACGGGGATGACGCGGACCTGGAAGGCATGCGCCAGGAGATGATGGGTGACGTCTACCACCTGCTCGCGACCTGCCTGGGCGAGCCGCCCGAGTCCTTCTCGGTCCGCATTCGCGACAAGGACGGCAAGCTCGCCCTCACCGGCACCTACACGCCTCAGCGCTTCTTCGACGAGGTCGTCGACATGGACGTCGACGACTATGTGAGCCTCATCTCGGCCCCCACGTCGGACAAGCCCTTCGGCCACACCTACACCGTGGACCGCCTGGGCAACGTCGTCGAGGCTGGCGGCGTACGTTATCTCAACCTCGAGGTCGCGAAGCTCAAGCGCGCGGCCATCGCCCAGCTCCAGAGCGGTCTGCCCGTCTGGTTCGGCTGCGACGTCTCGCAGAGCTACCTCAAGGACGAGGGCATCATGGACACGGCGGCACTCGACGTGGACGGGCTCATGGGCTTCCCCGTGGAGGGCTGCCTCACCCGCGCGGAGCGCCTCGACTACGGCGAGTCAGCGATGACGCACGCCATGGTGCTCGAGGGCGTGGACCTCGACGAGGCAGGCGAGCCGACCCTCTGGAAGGTCGAGAACAGCTGGGGCAAGGACCACGGTCGCAACGGGTTCGACACGCTCTCGGATGCCTGGTTCGACGAGTACGTCTACCAGGTCGTGGTGGACCGCAGGTTCCTCACTGACGACGAGCGCCGCACCTACGATACCGAGGAGCCTCGCGTCCTCGCGCCCTGGGACCCCATGGGCTCGCTCGCCGGGCTCCGTTAGGAGGCGGGCCATGGATACCTCGACCGACCGGCAGGGCGCCCTCGGCACCGCCTGGGCGCACCAGCTCGACGCGTCGTTTGCCGACGAGCGTGCCAACCGAGTCGCCCGCAATGCCGTGACCTCCATGGACGTCGCCGCGGCGGCGCGCGACCCACGTGTCCTGCGCTCGTATCACGACACCTACGGGGTCTCGCTCAAGACCGCCTCGACCGTCACCAACCAGCGCCAGTCGGGCCGGTGCTGGATGTTCGCGACGCTCAACGTGGCCCGCGCAGCCGCCATGAGGAGGCTCGACGTCGAGGACCTCGAGTTCTCGCAGGCCTACGGCATGTTCTATGACAAGCTCGAGAAGGCCAACTCGTTCCTGGCGAACGTGATCGACACGGCGGGCCTTCCCGCCGACGACCGCACGGTGTCGCTCATCATGGACGAGCCTGCCCCCGATGGCGGCCTCTTCCGCTTCGCGGCCAACCTCATCGCCAAGTGGGGCTTGGTCCCCAAGGACGTCATGCCCGAGACCGCCTGCTCCAGGAACTCCCGCGAGATGAACCTCCAGCTGGACCGTCTGCTCAGGCGCGACGCCGCAGACCTGCGCAGCAAGGCCGCAGACGGTGCCAGCACAGACGAGCTCGACGCCGCGCGCCGGTCGATGATGGGCGACGTGCACCGGATGCTCTGCATCTGCCTGGGGGAGCCGCCCGTGACGTTTGACCTCGAATGTGCGGTCGGCCCCCATGCCGACGTGCCCGAGGGGCTCGTCACGGACATACTGCCCGCGCCGGACGCCGACGACAAGGACGCGAAGCCTCGCCACGTGCTTCGCGATGCCGGGATCACGCCCCGACAGTACCGCGAGCGCTACGTGGGCTTCGACCCGGACGACTACGTGGTCCTCGTCTCGGTGCCCGGCCAGGACCGTCCCTTCGGCCACGCCTTCGGCATCCGCTATGAGGACACGGTCGTGGGAGGTGCGCCGCTCCGCATGCTCAACCAACCCATGGACGTCCTCGAGGGAGCGGCCGTGGCCTCGCTCGAGGCAGGAGTTCCCTGTTACATGGCCTGCGATGTTGGCAAGAACCTGGGACGTTCCCTCGAGGACTACCCGGGGACGCTCGCCTTGGACGGCATGGACCTCGAGGGCCTCTTCGGGGTGCCCCTCGACATGGAGAAGGCCACGATGTACGACCTCCACGAGAGCTGCATGACCCACGCCATGACCTTCCAGGGCGTCGAGCTTGCCTCCGACGGGAGGCCCCATGCCTGGCGCGTCGAGAACAGCTGGGGCAAGGACTCCTGCAAGGACGGCTACCTCGTGATGGCCGCCGACTGGTACCGCCTCTATGGCGGAGGTGTCGTCGTGGAGCGCAGGTTCGTCCCCGATGACGTCCTCGAGGCCTGGGACAAGGCACCACTCGAGCTCCAGGACCCCTGGAGCGTGCTGGCGCTCGCCATGGGACTGCGCTCGTAACCCTTACACGAACCAGGACCGCACGGTGAAGTAGAAGTACTGCTGATTCCAATAGAGGTTCTGCGAGAGGCTGGGATCGAACTGGACCAGGAGGTTCAGGGCCACCCCCACCAGGGCCGCAGCGGCCACGGCGGTCCTCAGCGCGACCAAGAGCCCCCCAGGGAGCCCTGGTCGCGCCTCTGCCTCAGCCAGGAGCGCCCATGCCACGAGCACGGAGGCCAGCAGGAGGAGCCAGGCGAAGTCGGACTCGTAGCGCTGGATGATGCCACCCATCTCGGTGTCGAGCGCCACGAAGGCAAGCCCCAGCACCACCATGAGGGCCACGAGGCCATGGCAGCCCGCCGCCTTGAGGCGCCCGCGTATGCCACGACAGGCCACCAGTGCCCAGAGCAGTGGGTTCAACCAGAGAAGACCACCATAGGTCGTCTCCGTCGGGACGTATCCCACATAGTCGGCGAGGTTCGACGCGGGGTGCACGTACGGGAACACCCCATCCATGGAGATGGGTTGGAAGAGGTAGCTGAAGAAGCCGAAGGGAAGCCGTGCCAGGTCCGTACCCCTCGTGGTGAGGTCATTGTTGGTGAGGTTGTAGGTGGAGCCGAAGTCGAGCGGTGACGAGAAGCGCGCCGCGTTGTACCACAGCACCGGAACCGCGAGCACGACGAAGGGCAGGAGCACGCACGCGGTGTTGGCGACCGCAAGCCCGGTCGCGGCGAAGAAGCTCCGGTCATGGGCGATCTCGTCCCAGAAGATGGGAAGTGCCAGCAGGCAGGCCAGGACGAACGTGTAACGGCACCCCAGGTTCGCAGCCATCAGGACCGAACCGGTCACGAGCCACCCCCGGCTGGGCCCGGTCGGGCGCGGGGTCCGCTTGGCCCTGAGCCAAGCCGCGAGGGCGAACATCGTGAGGTCGAGCGAGGCAAGGATGGGGACCGAGTAGGTGGTCGTGGTGAACGCGAGGAAGAGCAGGCCGCTGCCCCCTGCCAACGCAAGGAATCCCGCCACGAGGGCGGCCGCCGACAGTTCCTTGAAGTAGGTGCGCGCCAGGCCCAGGAGCAGGCGCATGAGCGCGACGCAGAACACGAGGGCAAGCGCCAACACGGCATATCGGGTCGGCAGGTCGGATCCGGTCAGGACCTTGAAGGGCACGAAGAGGGCCAAGGCCGGGAGCGGCCCGAAGTATGAGTAGACATGCCCGTCATACCAGGCATAGTCCGGAATCAGGTCCTCGCCCGTCTGGGACGCGAGGTCGGAGCGCGTCTCCTGGTCGAACGGATTGGCCATGGACGAGAGGAACTCTGGTTCGGAGACATCGGCATCGAGGTCGAGCCGGCCGTCCAGGAACGCACGGGCAAGGTAGTCGTATTGGTTGTCGTCGAAGGTCCAGGCCGGGTTACCGGCGCTTCTCGAGTAGAGGTCAAGCGAGAGGGGCAGGGGGCGCGCGAGGGCGCAGACGAGGACCATGGCGCCTCCGACGCACAGGGCCTCGACCACATGGCGAAGACGCCGTTCCTCGAGGACGCGTGCGCTCCAGAGGGACGAGTGGGGTCGCAGGCACCAGCAGAGGGCGGCGATGCCCAGCATGGCCGCGATGCGCGCCCATGAGATGTCGAGCGGGTAGGTCACATTGACCCGCATCTGCCCCATGTCGAGGCAGATTCCCCTGTCCTGGTCATCGGACAGGTCGAACGTGACCTGGGTGGCCCCAGCGTAGGGACTCATGGTCACATACTTCGAATTCTCCACCCCCGGGAAGACCTCTATGGGGGCATCGGTGAGGTCGCCCGACCCGTCATCCACCGAGACGTCCATGATGAGGGGGGCCGTGGAGGTTCCCTCGACATAGTCCATATCGAGATAGACGTTCTGGACGTCAGCCGTGAACCCAGAGAGCGTGATGGTGGCCGTACCGATGTTGGTGACCTCGTAGGAGCCGTCCTCCTGCTGCTGGAGACCGGGACCGTAGGTCACCTGAACGTCATCGACCTCATCGAGCCCGAGCGTGGTCCAGTGACGGAGGTTGAAGACGCCCACCTCGAGCACGAGCACGCAGAGGAGCGCGACGGCGAGGAAGCGGCCGAACCCCTGGGGACCCTTCCCATGTGCCGTACCGTCGTGCAGGAACCTGAGCCCCATGCCGCCCCCTTGCATCACCCTCGTGGTAACGGCGCCCCCGCCGCATCAGATGGAACCCATTGTAGGCGTTGGGGTAGACTCGGGACAAAGCAACCAGGAGGTTCATATGGCACCGTCTCCCACCAGCATCGCAAACGTGGTCTTCGACATGGGCAACGTCCTGCTCAGATGGGAGCCTGCGTACTTCTCGCACCTCTTCGCGGACTCGGACGCCGATGCGGAGCTCATCCGCACGTCCCTGTTCGAGTCACCGGAGTGGCCCCTGCTCGATGCCGGCGCCATCTCGGAGGACACCATGGGACGAATCGCAGAGCTTCGCCTCCCCGAGGCCGACCGAGCGAGGCTCCGCCCCGTCCTCCATAGGACCTTCGAGGAATGGGACCTCCATCAGCGCCAGATTCCCCAGACCAACGACCTGGTGCGGCGCCTGCATGACGAGGGCATGGGAACCTACCTGCTCACCAACGCAGGCACGCGCTTCGCGCGTCAGCGCGGCAACATCCCGAGCGCAGACGTCATGGACGGCATCCTGGTCTCGGCGCACGAGCATCTCATGAAGCCGGACCCGGCCATCTACCAGCTCCTGTGCACGCGCTTTGGGCTCCGTCCCGAGACCTGCCTCTTCGTCGATGACAACCCCATGAACGTCGATGGTGCCGAGCGCGCAGGCATGGCCGGCTTCGTCTTCACAGGAGACGTCGAGGCGCTCGAGAGGACCGTGCGGCAGCAGGCCTAGGAACCGACGGCGGCAGGTCCCCCAGCCCATCCACACCTACAGCTCGGCGAAGGCGGGCTCGTGCACCACGCACACGTCCTCGCCCGCCATGAGCTCTCGCACACCGTCCAGGAACGCCCGCTCCTCGCCGGCATGGAACGCGACGGTGAGTTGCACGTCCTCGGCAAAGACCGAGTCGCCCACCTTTCCGCGGGCATCCGTCGCAAGGCGCAGCACGCGGTCGTAGGCCGCATAGGGAATGCAGCAGGTCACGCGTGTGACCAGGCACATCTCGACGAGCGTGCCCTCCTCGTGCGCATGGTCCAGCGCGGCCTGGGTCGCAGCCGCATACGCACGCACGAGACCGCCAGGGCCCAGGAGGGTTCCCCCGAAGTAACGGGTCACCACGCAGCACACGTCAGCGAGGCCTGCCCCACGCAGCACCTCGAGGACCGGCAGCCCGGCCGTCCGCTGCGGCTCACCGTCGTCAGAGCACCGCTCCCGCCCGTCAGCCAGGACCCACGCCGGCACGTTATGCCGGGCGTCGTGGTGGCGGCCGCGCACCTCGTCCACGAACGCCTCCGCTTCCTCTTCGGAGGAGGCATGGCCGAGGCATGCGATGAAGCGGCTGCGACGGTCCTGGACCTCGCCTGAGGCCGTGGCACCCACGCGCATCGTCTGGTATGAGTCCACGTTAGCTACGCGAGACCCTGATGATGCGGTCGCCCGCGCGCACGGTGCCCTCGGCGCAGGGCTCCACCGAGGCAAGCTCGGCCGTGTTCGATATCACGCAGATCACGACGTCGTCATGACCCGCGGCCTTGATCTTGTCGCGATCGAAGGTGACGAGCGCCACACCCGCCACCACATGGTCGTCCTTCTCGACCAGGCGCTTGAAGCCGTCGCCCTGCATGTCGACCGTGTCCACGCCGATGTGGATGAGCACCTCGACGCCCTCGTCGCTGGTGAGGCCGATGGCATGGTTGGTGGCCGTGGTCGCCGTGATGGTACCGGACACCGGCGCGTAGCAGATGTCCCCATCAGGCTTGATGCCCAGGCCCTGCCCCAGGATGCCGCCCGAGAAGACCGGGTCGGACACCTCGGCGAGCGGGACCACCTGACCACCCACCGGGGCAGCGGCCTCCCCGCCGGCCACGTGCACGGTGATCGGGTCAGGCTCGGGTGCCTTCTTGAACTTGTCGAACAGGCCCATGGCAGGGCTCCTCTCGTCGGTGGCATCGCGATGCCCTGCCCGACGGTACCAGGCAGGGCATCGGAGGTACAGGGGACACGATAGCCCACTGTCGTTTCTGCCAGGTCAACAAAGGCAGAAGGCGAGGTCAGTCGAGATCGGCCCCGTTGCTGGCGATGACCTTCTTGTACCAGTAGAAGCTGTCCTTGCGACGGCGTGCCAAGGTGCCGTTGCCCTCGTTGTCCTTGTCCACGTAGATGAAGCCGTAGCGCTTCTTCATCTCCCCCGTGCTCGCAGAGACCAGGTCGATGCAGCCCCACATGGTGTAGCCCATGAGGTCGACACCATCATGGATGGCCGCCTCCATCGCCTTGATGTGACGACGCAGATAGTCGATGCGGTAGGGATCGTGGATGGAGCCATCGGCCTCGACCACGTCGTTGGCACCGAGGCCGTTCTCCACGACCATGAGCGGGATCTGGTAGCGGTCGTAGACCTCCTCGAGGTAGTACGTGAGGCCATCGGGGTCGATGGCCCAGCCCCAGTCCGACTCCTCGAGATAGGGGTTCCTGGCACCACCGAAGACGTTGCCCTTCGCCACCTTGGCCGGGTCGGTCGAGGTCGTGGCGCTCATGTAGTAGCTGAACGAGTAGAAGTCGACCGTACCGGCTGCGAGCGTGGCAGCGTCCTCGTCGCTCACGTCGATATGGGCGCCGAACTGCTCCCAGAGCGACGGGGCCCAAGCCGGGTATGCGCCGCGCACCTGGACGTCCCCACAGTAGAAGTTGGCCGTACGCTGCATCCTCTGGGCTGCCAGCACGTCCTTGGGGTTGCAGGAGTAGGGATAGTCGGCCGCGCCCGCGATCATGCAGCCGACCTTGTTTGCCGGGTCGATCCCGTGCGCGAGCCGCACGCAGCGTGCGCTCGCCAGGAACTGATGATGAAGAGCCTCGAGCCGGAGCTGGGGGTCGTCCCAGTCGCAGGCGGCGCCCAGGTCGGCGGCCACATCCTTGCCTGGAGGCAGGATCCCTGCTCCCATGACATTGCCGAATGCACCCATGAGCAGGCAGTTGATCTCGTTGAAGGTGAGCCAGTAGTGCACGAGCCCCTTGTAGGCGGTCATGACGGTCTCGGCATAGTGCAGGTAGAAGTCGATGAGTCTGGGGCTGGCCCAGCCGTTGTAGTCCTTCGCGAGGCCATACGGCAGCTCGTAGTGCGAGAGCGTCACCAGGGGCTCGATGCCCTCGGCACGGCAGGCCTCGAACACCTTCCGGTAGAACTCGATGCCTGCCTGGTTGGGCTCGGCCTCGTCGCCATGGGGGAAGATCCGGCTCCAGTTGATGGAGAGCCGATAGCACTTGAAGCCCATCTCGCCGAAGAGCTTGATGTCATCGAGGTAGTGGTGGTACATGTCGATGGCGTCGTGGCTCGGATAGTTGTATCCGGGAAGGACCCCATCAGTGACATGGCGCGGCTCGCTCACGCTCCCCGCCGTGATGACGTCGGGGACCGAGAGGCCCTTGCCGTCGACGTCATAGGCGCCCTCGCACTGGTTGGCGGCCGTCGCCCCGCCCCACAGGAACCCCTCCGGGAATACACTGTCCATAAGCTCCTCCTTGGGTCATGACCATCGGATATCTGGGATACTACCCAAGTAGGGACAAGAATGGATGAGGCATCCATAAGCGGCAGGATGGATGCAGGATATCGGGAGGAACCCACATGGCCACCACATCACAGTCGAAGACGTTCCACACACTCGGGATACTCGGCATCATCTTTGGCATCATCATGGCCGCCATAGCTCTGCTGGTCATCGTCACCGAGATAGGCATCGACCTTGGGGACACCGACCTCGAGAAGGGCACCGTCCTCATCAAGATGACCACGATGGGCGTGAACGGCGTGCTCTTGGTCCCGCTGGGAATCCTCGCCGTCCGCAGGATGACCAGGACCTGCAGGACCTTCTCGATCATCCTCATGGTGGTCGCGGGCATAGGGGTCGTCATCGCGATCCTCGCGGTCCTCGCCAGCATGGGCAACTTCAGCTCCGTGCTCACGGCCGTGGTGGACCTGGTCATCCCCTATCTCTTCTTCGACCAGTGCAACAAGGTCCTCGCCGAGAAGGACGAGTAGGCCACGGGAGGTTCGCAGAGCCAAGACGGCGCCCACGGCAGCGGACCTGCCGTGGGCGCCGTTGTCTCGAGAAGGGGGCGACGATGGCCCGCTCTCGGTCACGAGCTACTTGCGAGTGACCTTTATTGCCACCTCGCCTGCCTTGACGGGACCCGCCGCACGGGGGTCCACCGAGGCGAACTCAGGCGTGTTCGAGATGACACAGATCACGATGTCATCATGGCCGGCCGCCTTGATCTTCTCGCGGTCGAAGGTGATGAGGGGCGTGCCGGCATCCACATGCTCATCGGTCTCGACCATGCGCCTGAAACCGTCGCCCTTCATATCGACCGTGTCGACGCCGATGTGGATGAGGACCTCGATGCCATCGTCAGTGGTGAGGCCGATGGCATGGTTCGTGCCCGTGGTGGCAGTGATGGTACCGCTCACCGGTGCGTAGCAGACGCCGTCCTCAGGCCAGATGCCGAGGCCCTGACCGAGGATGCCTCCCGAGAACACGGGATCGGGTACCTCCGCGAGCCCGACGGCACGACCGCTCGCTGGAGCAGCCGCCTCGTCAGCAGCGATGTGGACCACGACGGGATCGGGCGTCGATTCCTTCTTGAACCTATCGAATAGACCCATGATCAATACTCCTCACATAGAAGTGACGTGCTGCTGGCAGGTTCTACCCACGTACGGCCACGTTGTGGTCGATGAAGCCATCCGATTGCCCTACTTGCCGCAGGGGCTCGAGACCTCGGAGGAGAGTTCCTCCCTTTGCCTGGCCCTGCCTCGGAGGATCCTCTTGCAGAGCGCGTCGAGACCCCATCCGACATACCAGACCCCGACGAGCATGGCGACCCCGATCTGGAGCGGAAGCGTCCCGAGGTTCGCGAACCCGATGGAACCCATGATGGCAAGGCCGATCGCCCAGCCGCACAGCGTGCTCGGCAGATTGACCCATCGCCCAAGTGACGTCACGACGACCACCGTCACGAACCCGAGCACGGCCAAGGTCAGGAACGTCGAGAGGTCCGAGGGAAGGGGCAGGACGCCCATAAGCCAGATCGCAAGGACCGACACGGCATCCCCGAGCACGAACCCCAGGGACATCCTGGGAGCATCCTGCGCCTTGTTGCCATTGGCCACATAGACACCGGCGCAGATGAGCGCCACGGCCCCGGTCGTGATTCCCACGTGCCCTGCGAACACCGCCCAGGCGGGAGGGAGGATGGCAATTCCAAGTGCGGTTATGAGTGTTTCCTTCTTCACGTACGACCTCTCTCTCGGTTCCCTTATCGGTCATCCCCCACAAGCGGGGGACGGTCCCATGTCGATTCCGCCATCAGGCGCCAGCGACCTCGACCGCCCTCTCTCCGGCCATGCGTCCGGAGTTGATGGCGAAGCCCATGGTGTTCCCAGGCAGCGTGAAGTTATAGGAGTCCCCATAGATCGTGTTGGCGTCGGAGCCGGCGCTCAGCAGGCCTGGAATGGGTTCCTGGGCCTCGTCGAGCACCTCGCAGTACTTGTTGATGCGCACGCCGCCGACGGTCCCATAGGCACCGAGGTAGAACTTCCCTGCGAGGTACTTGCCCTTGCCTGTGATGGGATGCAGGAACTTCTGAGGCTTATGGAAACGCTCGTCCACCCCGAAGTCGCAGTAGTCGTTGTACTCGTCGATGGTGTCCTGCAGCTTGTCGGCATCGATGCCGAGCTTATCTGCAAGCTCGGAGATGGTATCAGCCTCGAAGTAGGCGGAGTAGCCCTGCTCCACAGCCTGCTTGGCCTGGTCGTCGAAGGAGAGGAACGCGTCTGCCGGATGGACGATATCGAAGATGTCAGGGCCATTCTTCTTATAGCTCCGGAGGATCCTCTCGTCCATGATCGCGTAGGCATAATGACCTGGTTGCATGCCGATGGCATTGCCCGTGAAGGTGGTGTTGCCCATGTCGCCCTCATTCATGAAGCGCTCCCCCTTCTGGTTGATGAGGAGGTTGGGCTGGCGGAGCACCGCATCGAGCACAAACCAGTTGAGGTTGTCGGGAAGCTGGTAGATGACCTCGATGTTGGGATTGAACTTGACGGCACCTGCCTTCCACATCATGTTGAGGCCATCGCCCTCGATGCCTGGCACCATGAACGGGAAGTAGTCCTCGGCAAGGTTGAGACCGAACTCGTCCTTGATCATCTGCTTGTTGTTGCCAAAGCCGCCTGTGGCTACGATGACCGACTTCGCACGGGCCTCGATCTCGTCCCCTGCGGCGTTGGTCGCATGAACCCCGACGACCGCACCGTCCTCCACGACGAGTTCGGAGACGGGGGTCTCGAGGTTGATCTGGACACCCAGTTCCTCAGCCCTCTTCGTCATGGCCTTGATCATGGGGCCGGCGACGCGCGGACCGATGACGCCGTTCTCTGGCTTCACGATGTGCCAGGTGGCCTCAGAGTCACGGAAGTAGCGGAAGGCACCGGCAAACTCCACGCCCATGTCCTCCAACCAGGAGATGGTGTCGGCCGACTTGTTGAAGTAGGTCTGGACCAGGTCCTCGTCCACGCGGTAGTGGGTATAGCGCATGTGGAGGTCGAGAGCCTCCTCGACAGTGATGTCGTTGAACGCCTTCTTCTGCACGTCAGTATCGATGCCCAGGGGACCCATGCCCATGTTGGCAGTGCCTCCCGTACCGTTCTCCTTCTCGAACACGAGGGCCTTGAGGCCGCCTTCCCCTGCCGCGATTGCCGCAGCAAGGCCAGCCGGACCAGCCGCCACGATGATGACGTCCGCGCTCATTTGCTTCATGTCATGCTCCTTCTCTTGTGTCACGCGATCTGATGGACAACTACGGGGCGCGTCGAGCGCGTCAGTGCCATCGCCCTACCGCCTTCTGAACCTTCCCACCCTCGTAAGCCGTTCGGGCAGTGGTGGCGTCCGCCCCTCCACACGCTTGATGGCTCCCTCGGGACACGCTTCCAGGCATGCCCCACACGAGTCACAGCCGAACTCATCGATCATCGAGATGAACCCATCACGACCATCGATGCATCCCTGGGGACAGGCATCGATGCAGTCACCACAGCCTTCGCAGAGCGAGGGGTCAACGTAGTATTTGAGGAAGGCCTTGCAAGCACCCGACGGGCACGTCTTCTTGCGAAGGTGGGCCTCGACCTCGTCGGCAAACATGTCGAGCGCGCTCTGGGCGGGATGGCACGCGACCTGCCCGAGCGAGCAGAGCGTCGAGTGCGGCATCGCCTCGCAGAGCTCGCGGGCGACATCAAGGTCGGAGGCCTTGCCCCGCGCAAGCGTGACCGCCTTGAAGGTGGTCTCGAGCTGATAGAGGCCCTCGCGGCAGAACGTGCACGTTCCACAGCTCTTCTCGCGGAGAACTCCCACCTGCTCGCATACGGCCTGCACGACGCAGTCATCCTCGCCATAGGCACGGATGGTGCCGTCGCCGAGGGCCAGCGTCGCGGGAAGGGGCTCATCGAGGATCGTGGCCGGGTAGAGCGTGTGGTTGACACACAGGAAGCGAGCGTCAGCGGCAGGGACCACGTCTCGCAGCGACGTGCCGAAGGGGACGCAGGCCAGACCATCTGCCGTGACGACGACCGCCTGGGGACCTGACCCCACGAGCGCGTCAGCCATGGCGGCGAGGGTCACGAGGTGGACCTTCACGTCTCTCTCATGAGCGTGTGCGCTCACCATGTTGTTGACCTCGACCGTGACCTCGAACCCCGCCTTGCCGACAGCCTCGACGATGGGTGAGGAGACCTCCTGGCCTGCATCGGAGGGAAGGACGAGCAGGACCGAACCGGCCCCGCAGACCTTGCAGACAGCGATGATGCCAGCGGCCACACCATGGGGATTGAGGACTCGCGACCTCGGCGAGCCCTCCAGAGCAATCGGCATTATCGAGCGCAGCGACCACGACGTCCGCTTGGAACAGGTCGTCGGTGACCGGATGCGCGCTCGAACCTGCACAGAAGACACCGGATACACGCTCACGCACGTCTGATGCCGACATCTCGCTTACGACCGCTGGTGCCTTGACATTGTCCTCAAGCATCACTCGCTCGCCTCCCCTGCGGAAACGCTCGTTTGCGGATAGTCGTTCCAGAGACGTGGGGGGTCTATCTGGAAGCGCAGCTCGCACTGGAGGCAACGACCCGCCTCGCATGCAGCGGTGGCCGGATCGAACACCTTCGACACAGCATCGAAGGAACGCACCCGCTCCCCTGCCGGAACCATCTGTTCGCTCTTTCTCTCCTGCGTAGCAAACCCCTCGATGCGACCGATACAGGGATTGGGCTCCTCGGCGTCCACGAGCGCCTCTGAGATGTCGCCATCCCCTCCCAAGAAACGGTCGATCTGCGTCGCCGCCTCACGACCCGATGCGAGCGCGTCAATGACGAAGCTGATCCCTCGCACGGCATCGCCAGCCGCGAACAGGTTGTCGAAGCCCTTGACCTTGAGGGAGCTGGATTGGTCGGTAAGGGCGATGGTGTTCGAGCGGCCGTGCTCGATCCCGGCAGCCTCATCGAAGTCCTCGCCTCGCTGCCCGACAGCGAACACCACCATGTCGACATCGAAGGTCCGCTCGGAGTCCTCCACCTCATCAAGCTCGAGACCCTGGGGGCCAAACGAGAAGCCGTTGATTCCCACGGTCCGGATGCCCGAGACATGACCATCCGTCGTAAGGACCTCGATGAAGCTCTTGGATGGGTGCACCTCGACACCCTCCTCCTTTGCTTCCTCGATCTCATCGGGGGTGGCCTTCATCTGCTCGGCGCTCTCGAGGCAGGAGAGCACGACCGTCTCCGCTCCCATGCGCAGGAGGGTGCGCGCCGTGTCGAAGCCCACCGACCCACCTCCGATGACGAAGGCGTGCCTTCCGGTCGGGAGGGGATCGCCCTTGTTGACGCTCTCCATGTACTCGATGGCAGTGCAGGTACCCGTGGCGTCGTTCCCAGGCATGCGCAGGCGCGTCCCCAGCGAGACCCCCGTGGAGACGAGCGCCGCATCATAGCGGGAGGCCAGCTCGGCCGGATTCGTGATCGGGCTGTCACAGTGGAGCTCCACGCCCGTCTCGAGGATGTCCGCGACCTCGGACTGGACGACGTCCTTGGGAAGCCTGAACGCAGGAATCCCGTACTGCATATAGCCGCCAGCCTTGGGCTGGGCCTCGAAGACGTCGACGTGATGGCCCTTCTCGGCCAGGTAATAGGCTGCCGTCATACCAGCAGGCCCCGCCCCTACGATGGCGACGCGCTTGTCGGTGGGAGGATCGTTACGCCGACGTCCCTTCCAGGCGGCCTCGTCGTCGGCCGAGGCCACATAGCGCTTGACCTTACAGATCGATATCGGCTCGTTCACCCTGCCACGCCGGCAGTCACCCTCGCACCGGTGGTTGCAGACATGCCCGAGCACCCCTGGAAACGTGAGCTTCTCGCGGATGACCGCATCGGCCTGTGCGGGCTTGCCCTCTGCCACGAGATGCACATAGCGAGGGATGTCGGTATGAGCGGGACAGGCATGCTGGCACGGGATGAGGGTGTCTCGCTTCTCCACCGCGTTATAGGTCTCTATGTCGCGGATGGACCCCGTGGGACAGACCTCGGCACAAGCACCGCAGAAACGGCAGTCGGCATCGCAGAGCAGCTTGTCATGGAGCGTCCCCACGTAGACTTCCATGTCCTCGCGCTTGTTGTACTCGAGGACGCCTACTCCGCGGAGGTCCGCGCAAGCCCTCACGCATCGACCGCAGAGGACGCAGCGGCTCATGTCATGCAGGAAGAGGTTCTGCTCCTTGACGGGGATGTTCTTCTGGCGCTCATGCATGCGCGTCGCTGAGACGCCCATGAGCTGGATGAGCGTCTGGAACTCACAGCTCCCATACTTGGGACAGACGGAGCAGTCGGCGGGATGGGCCGCGAGGAGGAGCTCCATGGCAAGGCGGCGGAGGTGGTTGACACGGTCGGTCGAGGTGCTGACCACCATGCCGTCCTTCGCCTCGAGCCTGCATGAGGGGACGGGGCCATCCCCTCCCTCATATTCCACGATACAGAGCCGGCACGAGCCTAGGTCGGGAAGGTCACGATGATGGCAGAGGTGCGGGATGTAGATTCCGTTCTGAAGGGCAGCCTCGAGCACGCTGGTCCCTTCGCGCACATCGACCTTCGTGCCGTCGATGGATATGGAGGCCATGGTCTCTCCTTTCGGGTTACGTCGAGCTTCCATCAGATGATTGCCATGGCAGCCTGATAGCCGCCATGGACCGCATCGGCCACCATGCCCGCCCTCGAGGAGTTGCCGACGTTCCACGTCTTGGCACCGCAGCGCTCGGCGGCAGCGACAAGGGTCGCGGCCTCCTTCGAGTTGGGCTCCATGCCGAAGGAGTAGAGGCAGGTATCCGCTTTGACGGTCACGCGCTCGCCATCGCGGTCGCAGAGGATGCCACCGGAGACGAACCCAATCGGCGTCGTCGAGAGGTCTTGGACGATGCCTCTCTTGTCCATCTCGTCGAGAAGCGCGTTGCGGTAGTAGCCGAAGGTCTCGCGAGCGATCCGGGGCTTACGGACCACCATCGTGACCTCATGGCCGTGGCGCGCGAGATGGAGGCCGACCTCGCACGCGGTGAGCCCACCGCCCGCGATCGCGACCGTATGACCGATCTCGTCCATGTGGTAATAGACATCGGAGGCGTTGAGCACGCCATCTATCCCGGGCATGTCAGGTATCCTGTTGTGCGCGCCGACCGCGACTATCACGGCATCTGGGGCCATGCCCTTGATGAGGTCCTCGTCGGCCACGGTGTCGAGCATGACCTTTGCGCCGCTCCTGCCAAGGTCGGCGACGATGACTTCCATGGCCGCGTGGAGGTCGACCTTGTCCTCGTCATGCTCGGTGAACAGGAGCTCTCCCCCGAGCCTGGGACCGGCCTCAACGAGCGTCACGTCATGGCCGCGCTCACAAGCCGTGATGGCAGCCTGCATGCCACCGACGCCCCCACCGATCACGAGGACCTTCCGACGTCCCTCGGGAACGGGGAGGCGGTCGGGATAGAACCCGAAGCCGGTCTTGGGATTGATCGAGCAGCTCCCCATGGCCGCAGGGCTATAGACCTCGCCGGCAGCCTCGGGACCGATCTGGTCCCAGAGCGGGATGTCGGTGGGATGCTCGCAGAAGCCGGGATAGCAGTGGAAGCATCTCACGCACCGGCGAATCTCGTCCTCATGCCCCTCGAGCGTCTTGTTGGGGAGGTCGGGGTCGGCGAAGCACTGGCGTGCGAACTCGACGAAGTCGGCCTTGCCCTCGGCGATGACCTTCTCGGCAAGCTCGGGGCCGTTGAACCCACCGATGGTGGCCACGTAGGACTTGCTCACGGCAGCCTTGACCTTCGCGGCATACTCCACGTTGAGGCCATGGGGCTTGAAGAGGTCGGAGAAGGTCTTGGTCTGGTTCCCGAGCCATTTGAGGCCGTTGGACACCTGGATGATGTCGACCATGCCGTCGATCTGCTTGCAGAAGCCCACCGTGTCATCGATGGTCATACCTCCAGGCACGCCGTCCTCCGCCGAGAAGCGCAGCTCGATGACACCGTCGTCTCCGATGCCTGCACGGCAGGCCTCGATGACCATCTTGGGGAACCGACTCCGGTTCTCGATGGAACCGCCGAACTCGTCACTGCGATGGTTGGTCCAGGGTGACACATACTGTTGGAGGAGGAAGCCATGGCCGCCGTGGAGCAGGACGCCGTCGAATCCGCACTCCTTCGCGAAGCGCGATGCCGTATAGAAGTCCTTGCAGACCTTCTCCATCATCTGACGGTCCATGGCATAGACCTTCTGGCCATCCTCGCGCACGACATCACAGGGCCCCCAGGGAGCAGGGGATTCCTCCGCGCGCGAGCCCTCGTGCGAGAACTCGAAGTACGCCAAGGCACCACCAGCCTTGATGCGGTCCGCATACTCCTTGCAGACGTCGAAGTCGCTGCCATAGAAATGGGTCATGTCGATGGCTCGCTCCTGGAAGAGCGTACGCCCCTCGTCGAAGTTGAGCGGCATCTCACCCGTCGACACGCAAGCGAAGCCACCCTTGGCACGGCCCTCCACCATGCGATAGATGTTCTCCTTGATCTCGGGGATGAAGTAGCTCGCGTGCACGAACATCGTCGGTGCAGCGATCAGGCGGTTCTTGTAGACCTTTCCCCTGATGGTGATTGGGCTGAAGAGGTTGGGATACCTGATCTCGCCTGGCTTCTTCTCGGTCAAAGCGATTCCTTTCGTGTGAACGGCTCGACATGGTCTTTTCTGATGGACGCTGTGCACGTTCGACTGGCGGGGTGGGTCGCGCGGGGTGCCCTCGCACGGGCCCTCCCCTCCCTTGCCTTCCCGACGCACGGGGAGCGATGGCCGGCCGGAGCGGCCGCCTCGCCTAGGAAGAAGGGCGCGTAGTAGAGACGGTTGAGAGCAGCCGCCACCACGCGGGGCTCTATGTCCGGCCTCTCGGCGAGCCAGAACTGGATGAGGCTGTGGTGGCCGGCGAGCATGAAGGCCAGGTAGAGGTCCCGCTCGTCGCCAGGCCCGAGCACCTCGCCCAGGCGGTCGGAGAAGTAGTCGCGCATGAAGGCCGTCGCCTTGTGCCGGAACGTGGGGTCCCCATGGGGCCCGTTCAGGGCGATGACCTGCTCCCTGTGGGACATGAGCACGTCCATGCGCGCGACCATGGAGGCCGTGGGCTCGAGCTCTGACTCCGAGAAGCGCGCCTTCAGGGCGACGTCGTTGATGGCGCGCATGTTGTCGAGGAGGTCGTCCTCGAAGGTCTTCACCACGTCGTCGACGTTGTCGAAGTGCCGGTAGAACGTGGAGCGCGACACCTTGGCCTGACGAAGCACATCGGCCACCCTGATCCTCGGGATGTCGTCCGTCCGCATGAGCTCGAACACGGCATCGGTGACCCGGGCGTCGACGGGGTCGCCTGGCTCGAAGTCGCCCATCCTCCTACCACCGTCCGCCATAGGAATCCCCCAAGCATGTAGAGGTTTATACCTAAGAACAGCCCAACACGCAGGGAACCGGGCACCAGGCGCCGCCGAAGCCCCTCCTGGCCCTGGCAGCTATTCGTTGAACGTTCTCACGCTGAACGTCCCGTCCTCGTATCCCAGCGAGGTGACGCCTGCGTTGTTGATCTCCTGGAAGACGTTGATCGTCGGATCGATGGTGTGGACGATATGGCGAATCGTGTTCCCATGGGTGACGATGAGCAGGTTTGCCTGATCGGGAAGGGACTCGTCGTTCACCACGCTCGTGAGGCCGCCCTCGACACGGTCCCAGAACTCCTGGTAGCTCTCCGCGTCGCCCGTGGGGTCCGTGTGCTTGAAGGCATCCGTCATCTCCTCGAGCGTCAGGCTCTTGAACAGCTCCGACGCCGGGATACCCACGGTCTTGGCAACCGCCTCGTAGGCGACGTCGTTCACGGTCCCCTCGAAGCTCCCGAAGAAGGTCTCCCGGAACTCCTTGCGAGGCAGGACCTGCATGCCCTCCCCGTAGTCGTTCCCGGCGAGGATGATCTCGGCCGTGCGGATGGTCCTGCCGAGGTCGCTGGCATAGACCTTGTCGAACCTGACGCCAGACAGACGCTGAGCCGCCTCACGGGCGACGGCCTCGCCATCCTCGGTGAGGGGTGCGTCGCACCATCCCTGCATCTTCTGATACTTGTTCAGGATCGTCTTCCCGTGCCTCATCAGATAGATCGTCACGCTGGTACCCATGGCACCTCCGTTTGCTCCGGTTTGCCCTTGATGGTATCGGACTCAGGCGACACGGCCTTGCACCTGCGGGGCTACCAGGAGGCGCCCCGCAGGTGACGGACTTGGCCCTGCCGCTCTCACGACGACGTACGTAGGACCTTGTCCTACTTGTTCAGGTACTTCCGCATCATGGCGAGGTGACGACGGACCTGCTCGACCGTATCCGGGGCGGTGTGGTTCTCGCACTCGGAGACGATGTAGCCCTCGTAGTCAGAGTCTGCGACGACCGGCAGGATCTGCTCATAGGGAATCGAGGCCTCGTGGAGGTCCTCATACATGTAATGGAACTTGCCGTGCATGTGGAAGCAGTAGGGCATGATCTCCTTGAGGCCCTCGAGCTCCTTGTTGCAGTCCTTGCGGAACTGCACGAAGCCATACATCCCCTGGAGTGCGGAGAGGCAGGCGGCATTCGCACCCTCCTTGACGAGGCGATCGTTCGCCTCCTCGAGGGAAACGCCGTCGAGGCGCATCTGCTTGGCCTCCTCGAGCTGCTCCACGGGGGTACCCGCTGCGAGCGCCTCGTCCCATGCCGGCTTGTTGGGCTTGGTCGCGAAGAGACCGAAGTCGGGCACGAACCCGATGTAGTGGGAGCCTGACTTCTCGATCGCCTCACGATAGGCAAGGATGGCGGGCGTGTAGGGGGTCTCGGGGTTATGGATCTCGATGCCCACCTTGACGTTGTACTCCTCCGCATAGGGAGCGAGCCTGGCGAGGGCGTCGGCACTCAGGAGGTACTGCTCGCGCATGACCTTGCAGCCCATCTTGTTGGCCTGGATGACGTCGTTGATGGCCATGGCGAGCATCTCGTCCTCGGTGAGGTTCCTGTCGCCACGAAGCCCACGGTCCATGTTCGCCGAGTAGCACACAGGCTCGATGTCGTAGTGACGGCACATGGCGGTGATCTCACCGAGGAACTTGTCGCTCACGTAGGGATAGGACGGAATCATCTGGGTGGCGACGATCTCGAAGCCCTCGGCGCCAGCCTCCTTGGCATGACGGATGCAGTCCTCGAGGTCGAACTCGCCCGTGCACCACTGCCTCGTGTAGCAAAAGAGGGTTATTCCAAGCTTGATGTTACTCATTTGTCACCGTCTCCTCATGCTCCATGACGAGCGTCTTCTTGTCGCAGCCATCGACGGGCATATAGTCCGTGTCACTGATGGGCATGTACGGGGAATGGAACATCAGCTTGAGGTCGAACTCATGCTCGCCATCACTGATGCTGCCGGGCTGGATGACCTTGATGGTCGCAGGGTCCGTGACGCACCAGAACTCGCTCACGAGGTCATGGAGCTGGCTGATGCCGAACTCCTTGCCGTTGAGGCAGAACATGATCCTCTCGTTGTCGACCACCTTGCCGTCGACCTTGAGCTCGAACTCGTCGATGACGGAGAGGAAGTGACCACGGTAATAGCTCAGGCGGATGTCGAACTGGTACCCCGCCTTCTTGCCGTCCAGGTAGAAGTGCCTCAGGGTGCCATCACGGAGGACATCCGTGAAGTTGATCCTCATTGCATATGCCATACGTTGCCCCTTTCTTGGGTAAGCTGGCCTAGGCCCGGTTCTCCGGACCTAGGCCAGGTGCCATTAGAACTTGATCTCCTTGTTCTCGCGCGCAGACTGGTAGATCGCATCCAGGATCTGCGTGACCGCGAGGGCCTCCTCCGGCTTGACCAGAGGCTCGGTGTCATTGGCAACGGCCTCGAGCCACTGGCGACAGTCGATGCATCCCTCGTCACCACTGCCGCCACCAAAGTAGGCGACGCCACCGACCGGGGAGAGCTTCTCCTCCATGAGCTGGCCGTTGCGACCACGGTTATAGATGAGCTCGTTCTTGTCGTAGCTCATGCCCGAATGGATCTCCGCACCCGCAGCCGTGCCGCAGAGCGTCGTCGAGGCCTCGCGGGACTCGAGGATGTTGAGCGCCCAGCTGGCCTCCAGGCCGATCGTGGCACCGTTCTTCATCTTGATGAAGCCCATGGCGGAGTCCTCGACCTCGTAGGTCTTGGGATCCCAGGGCCCGAAGAGGTTGCCCTCGGTCGCCTGCTGGAGGCCGCCGAGCTTGTAGAACACGGAACCCGTCACGGAGTCGATGTCATAGTTGCCCATGCACCAGAGGGTGATGTCGAGCGCGTGGGTACCGATGTCGATGAGGGGGCCACCGCCCTGCTGGGCCTTGTCCATGAAGACGCCCCAGGTAGGAACTCCCCTACGACGCACGGCATGGGCCTTGGCATAGTAGATGTCACCGAGGTCGCCCGCCACGCAGGAGGCGTGGAGGTTCTGCACCTCCGGACGGAAGCGGTTCTGGTACCCGATGGTGAACTGCTTGCCTGACTTCTTCCAGGCGTCCACCATCTTCTGCGCCTCGACGGGGCTGTTGGACATCGGCTTCTCGCAGTACACGTCCTTGGCCGCCTCGAAGGCAGCGATCGTGATCTCGCTGTGGGCCACGTTGGGGGTGCAGACGTGTACCACGTCGATCGAGGGGTCGCTCAGCAGCTCGTGATAGTCCGTGTAGACCTTCGCGCCGGCGGTGCCGAAGTCCTCTGCCGCCTTCTTGGCACGCTCCTCCACGATGTCGCAGAACGCGACCACCTCGCAGAGGTCCTCGTTCTTCTGGAGGGCGGGAAGATGCTTCGAGTTGGCGATTCCACCACAACCGATGATTCCGACCTTGATCTTAGCCATTCTTTGACGCTCCTTTCACCTGTCTCGTTGACGTGTCCGAGGAGGCCATCACCTTGACGACCTCCGAGCAACCTGACCTAGAAGAGGATCGCCTTGCCCGTAGCGGCAGACTCACGCGCCGCCTCCATGACAGAGAGCACCCTTCTGACCTCGGGTATCTTGATAAGGGACTCTTCCTTGCCGTTGAGCACCCCGTTGACGTTGCGATAGAAGTCGAGCCAGTCCGTCTCCACGAAGGGGAGTGGCTCGGTGACGATTCCTCCGGGAGGGACCGGGGCGAACTGACGCGTGGGACCGGCCTCGGTCTCGGTGATCTGGGGAGGGAGCTTCTCGAGGAGCTTCCCCGTGCGGTAGATCGAGCCGTCGCAGGCGAAGTTGTCGATGACCATGGTCCCCTTGTCACCGCCCACGAGCCACCTCGGCTGATACTTGAGGATGTAGGTCGACAGCTCGATATGGGCCGTGACGCCGTTGTCCATCTTGAGCAGGATCTTGAAGTAGTCATCCACCTCCTCATGCAGGACGTTCTTGATGTCTGCATAGAGCGAGGTGATCTTGGCGTCGGGCATCATGAACAGGATCTGGTCGATGAGGTGGACACCCCAGTCGTAGATCATGCCGCCACCGTACTTCTTATAGAGGTGCCACTCGTGCATGTAGCCGTTGCCAGAGTGGAGCTTGGACTCGATGGTGAAGATGTTGCCGAGGAGATGCTCGTCATAGGCCTTCTTGACGATCAGCATGTCCTTGTCCCAGCGACGGTTCTGGTGCGAGGTGAAGAAGACGCCGGCCTTCTCGCAGGCCGCGCTCATCTCGTCGAGCTCCGCGACGCTCATGGCGGCGGGCTTCTCGGTGATGACGTTCTTGCCAGCAGCGGCGGCCTTCAGGCACATGGGGCAGTGCAGGTAGTTGGGAACGGTCAGGATGACGGTGTTGACCTCGGGATCGGCAAGGAGCTCGTCGGCCGTCTCGTACACCTTGATGCCTGCCTCGGTGGCCTCGTGGCGACGCTCCTCGTTGATGTCGCACGCCGCCGTGATGATGACACCGGCGCGGGGCGCGTTCTCGGCGTGCCACTTTCCCATGCCGCCGTATCCGATGATGCCTAGTTTGATATCCATGCTCCGACCCTTCTCCTATTAGCCGATAACGTGGTGTCCTAGCGGACGAAGTTCCTGAGGTAGGCAGTGCTCTGCACGACTGCACGCTTGGCGCTCTCGAGGCTGCCCTCGAAGGCCTTGTCCTCGACCTCGATGCAGGTGTAGCCGTCGTAGCGGATGTCCGTGAGGGCCGAGACGAACTTGCCCCAGTCGACGTCGCCAAGGCCGGGGATCTTCGGCGACATGAACTCGAGCGGCGTGGCCATGATGCCGACGTCCTCGAGCGCGGCCTGGGAGACCTTGATGTCCTTGAAGTGGACCTGGAAGATCTTGTCCTTGAACTCGTACAGGGGCTTGATGTAGTCGATCTGCTGCCACACGAAGTGGGAGGGGTCGTAGTTGATGCCGAGGTTGTCATAGGGAAGGGCCTCGAACACACGACGCCAGTTGGCAGGGGACGTCATGAGGTTCTGGCCACCGGGCCACTCGTCCTCCGTGAAGAGCATCGGGCAGTTCTCGATGGCGACACGGACGCCCTTGCTCTTGGCATAGTCGAGGATGGGAGGCCATACCTCCTTGACGACCTCGAGGTTCTCCGAGACGGTCTCATCCGGGATGCGCCCGATGAACGTCGTGATCATGTTGACGTCGAGAAGCGCGGCCGCATCGATCAGCTTGTAGAGATGAGCGATGTATGATGCACGCTTCTCGAGGTCAGGGTCAAGGGTGTTGGGATAGTACGCGAGCGCAGAGATCTCGACGCCCCTCGCCTTGCAGTAGGCCGTGATCTCCCGTGCCCGGTCCCTCGTGAGGTTCCCGACGTCGATGTGGCTGACGCCGGCGTAGCGACGCGCGGCACCTCCCTGCGGCCAGCACGCGACCTCGAGGCACTCGAGACCCGTCTCGGAGGCGAAGTCGACGACCTCCTTGAAGTCCATCCCGTCGCAGATCGATGTGATCAATCCCAGCTTCATGTCGTCCTCCAAATCGCAGCCGTCCTTGCTTTGCGATTTAGAGATTACCGGGCACCGCCCTGCCGCACATCACGGCCCACGACGACTTTGATAGCTAATAATGACTGGATTAGCAGGGGCAGAAAGGGATTGTCATTATTCGTCTGACGTTTTTTGATCTCCTTGCGCCAACGCCCCGGAACGGCCAGAGACACCTTCCCGAGCACGGGGAGGATCCCGGCAGAGCGGTCAGTCGTCAGGCAGCAGGCTCACGAAGGCGATCTCGTTCGCCGCAAGCTCCACGTCGAGGACGAGCTCGCCTTGGGTGGCCTCGATGCTTCTGACCGTCAGCCTTGGCTCGCAACGATTGCTCAGGCTTTGGATGTCCTCACGCGAGATGGCAGTGCCATACTCCATGCCCTGCCACATGTCGAGGATCGAACCGTCCTGCTGGCTGATGCCATAGACCTTGGCCTTGTAGGATGTGCTCCGCATGCCTTGGAGACGAATCGTGACATGACAGGGCGTCTCCTCAGAGAAGTAGCGCCCCAGGGAACCTCGGTCCAGCTCGTCCTCCTCGACGGAGAAGTAGTTGTAGCCGAGTGACATGCAGTTCTGGCACACGATGCCAAAACGGTCCTTCCCGTCGGTAGTGGCCAGCCAGTGCTCCCCCCTGCCGACGTACCGGGAGAGGAGTCTGTGGAGGAAGACGAAGGCGTAGGCGGCGGGCTTCAGTATCCCGTCCTTCGTGAGGAGCCCACATCCGCCGAAGAGGATGTCGGAGGCATCGTAGGACTCCGAGATGAGGTCGGTGGCCGAGAAGTGGGCGACCGCATCGGCCATGCCATAGGTATCGATGTAGTTCTTGATAATGTACGCGCCATCGAAGCAGGTGTCGTTGAGCACGTTCCTGTCCGAGATCGTGATGTTCCATTCCGTGACATAGATCGGGACATCCTCGAGGCCCAAGGCCTCGAGGCTACGTCTCATGTTGGCAAGCCCGAGGCGGAGGAAGTCGAGGCTCGTGTCCCTCCTCGTCAGCCAACGGCCATCGACGAGGACGGCGTCATAACCGTAGCTGTAGACGGAGATGAAGTCGGGGAAGACCCCACCCGAACCCCTCTCCTCCGAGAACTCCCGGAGGAACGTCAGCGCCACCGTCGAGCTCGGGTCAGCAGCAGACGAGGATGTGTGCAGGCCGCACCCGCCCAGCATGACACCGGGGACATGCTTCTTGATGATTCGGTACGTCGAGGAGAAGAGCTTGCGATAGGCACTACGACAGGCGGGGTCATCGAAGCTGTTGTCATCGAACCAGAGCTCGAACTTCCACTGCTCGACCTCGTCAGGCTGATAGCGATGGCAGAGGTGGCGCATGAAGGCATCGATGACCTGCTCCCAGGTCTCGAGGTCCTGGGAGATTCCCGAGTCATCGAAGACGAGTGGGTCGTCGATGCCCCTCAAGATCCGTCGGGGCTTCGACGAGAGGTCTATGAAGGGCTTGGCCCCGATCTTGAGCAGGAAGTCGAGGACGTTGTCGAGGCGCGAGAAGTTGAAGGATTCTCCCGGGCGGCCGAGGTCAAGCAGCATCTCACGTGAGAATGGCGTCCAGAGGCGCACGTACTTGAATCCGACCTTCTCCTTGAGCACCGCGACATGACGCTGCACCTCGGAACTCAGGAGGTCCTCTGCGGAGCCCACATTGATGACCTCGCTCCAGGGCGTCCGGAGCGGTTCCGTCGTCGTGACGTCCACGGCGGCCTCCTCGAGGGACGCTCCTGCGGAGGCGACGTCACCAGGGACGTCGTGGTAGGCATATCGTTCGAGACGGCTTTCCATGCGGCTCTCGTCCGCAGCGACGTCCCTCTCCCTCTTGCTCGAGGCCTTTCTCTGCATCTCGGACGGGGTCTCGTGGTACTCCTCCTTGAAGGACTTGTTGAAGGAGGTCGTACTCGAGAAGCCGTTGTCATGGGCGACCCTCGTGATGGGCTCTGAGGTGCTGAGGAGGTCGTCGACCGCATGGAGGAGCCGCACCTTGGTCAGATATGAGTTGAAGGTCATGCCATAGTGCCGCTTGAACACGCGCGAGAGATACCCTACCGAGAGGCCCAAAGTCCCAGCTGCCTCCTTGAGGCTGATGGGTTGGTCGAAGTTCGACATGATGTAGCCGTCGATCGCCTTGATGCGATCGTCGCGCTTGCCGGTCGAGGCGTCATGGTCGAGGTCCTTGGAGCGGAAGAGGTAGTTCGCGCAGAGGTAGTCGGCGATGTGGTAGCAGAGCGAGAGGGACATGAGGCTCTCGGCATGGCAATGCCCACTGAGGTATTGGGCCAGAAGGGACTTGAGCAGGGACCGAAGCCCCTCATATGACGGGTCGTCCACCTCGGTGGAATCACAGATGAAGAGGAGGTCATAGTCATTGAAGACGTCGCGTACGATCTCATAGCCAATGGTCAGCCTCACGTAGAGCGCATCATCGGCCGCGACCAGCTCGTGGGGCTTGTTGACGTTGACGAGGAAGACATCCTGCGGGCACAGCTTGGTCTCCTGCCCATTGACGGTGACCTCGACGGTGCCCTCAAGGACATACATGAGCTCGAGGGCCCGGTGGAAGTGAAGCGCCTCCCTGCCATCGCCGAGGACCTCCAGGACGAACCCGTCCTTACCCAAACTGAGAGACATGCCCACCTCCTGATGCCCTTCTCGGCCGGCCGCACAAGACCAGCGACCGGACGACCATGTTGCTCATCATGATACCCGTCTCGTTCCCCGCTCCTGCAAACGGAAGCGGGGCCGGATCCCCGGCCCCGCTCGAGTAGCACCTAGTTCAGGATGACCCATCTGACGCGACGGAAGCGTTTTGCCAGCAGGTGCCCTGGCAACCTCAGCCTGCAGTTACATTCTGGGAATGGGCGTTCATAATCTCGTAGAGACGGTCATCGTGGCCCGTCCGTGTTTCGGACTTGGTATCAAACACCATGGTCACATGGTTGTCGGATGTGTACGGGTCCCACGCCAACCCATCAATTGACGGATTCCCAGTAGTAGCGAATGCGGCGAGAGCCGATGACTCCGTGGCAGCAATTGTCCGAGCATTGTCCTCGTCGCCCCTGATTAAATACTGGGCAGCATCAACCGAATTGAACATGTAGGGCACGTCACTTGTGTGCCCCATCGTGATACCGCCAAAAGCCGGCATACGATACGCATTCACATAGTTATAGACGGACAAGCCCGCCTTGTTCATGAGCGTAATGAAACCAGAGTCTGGCTTGACGGCCTGATAGCGTGAAACTATGGTGCCACATCCCGATATCCACAATGATTCAGCTAGCTGGTGGTCCGGATACGCCTTCTGATACTCGGTGACGAACTCATCCGCATCGTCACCATAGAGTTCGTTCAGTGCAGACCTTGCATCATCATCGGATACGTCAGGAAGGTATGAGTTCGGGACCGTTTGGGGTGAGGAGCGGCAATAGGCAGACATGTTACCGTTGAACTCGGAGAACGTATTGCCGATGAGCCAGATACGTTGGGCGGCATACTGATTGACAGCACCGGTTTTGACATCGACGAGGGGAGATTCGAAGGTCCCGGTACCATAATGGGTCTCCCATGAGCAACCCGCCGCAGTCGCTGCAGACAGAAGCTGCTCATACGGCATCTCCACAAGCGAGTCTGCCACCTTATCGGACGAAAGATGCAGATAGTCAACAAGGAGTTGCGTGTTTGCCAGGGCATCGTCCTTGGGCGCGGCCGAGTAGTAGCCACTCATCATGACGACCTTGTCAAACAAGCCGGTCGTATCTGACATGCTAGCCAGCGTTGTAACCTTACAGCCTCCACCCGATTGTCCGACAAGCGTCACATTCTGTGGATCCCCTCCAAATTGGGCGATGTTGTCTTGCACCCACTGGAGGGCCACCACTGCATCTCGCATCCCCGCTATGCCAGAGTTTTCGTATTGTGTTCCGTATGCCGACATATCAAGGAACCCGAGCACATTCAAGCGCGTGTTCACCGACACGAAAACGACGTCCCGCGCATGAACGAGATATTGTCCTTCATAGAAGGAGAGCTCGGTCGAAGCCCCATTGGTCAACTCCCCGCCATGGAAGAAGACGATGACAGGCTTTGCAGCCGTCAAATCATCAGACCAGACGTTGAGATACTGGCACTGCTCATTGCCGACCATATCGGCAGTCCCGTTTGACGGCGAGAAGAACTCGTAGGAATTGACACTAGCCGTCGAGCTAAGAGTACGATCCTGCGGAGCAACCTCACCATAGACGAGAGCATTGTGCCAGGCATTATCATAGGACGTAACGGGAACAGGATCTTGGAACCGCTCGGCCGTAGCATAGGGAATGCCACGAAATGTGTACACACCTTCGTCACGAAAACCAAGGAGCGTGCCAGCACCAAGCTTCACGGTCTGGGTTGTAATCGACTCATTCGCAGAATCGGACGTCGTATCCGCATCAGTTGACGACTGAGCTGACGAGGAGGAAGCGGTGTTACAGCCAGTAAGCGACAGCAAACCAGCCACACCAGCAAAGCCCGCAAGGGCGCCAACCGTATGGACACACTCGCGCCGAGTTATCGTTCTTGTCATACTCAAAGCCTCCCATACGCATAGATTCGTTCCGCCATTCGTGCATTATCCCGAAAGCCATAGAGCACAGTAAAAGGAGGGCAAATGAGCATTCGTTGCCCATCTGCCCTCCTTACGACGCTACATCTTCAAGGCGTCCTCGGACTCCTTGGACCAGCCGAAGAACCAGGTCGCAGCGAAGGCTATCGCGAATGCGACGACCATCCCGAGCAGCCCGCCATAGAAGCTCATGTCGACCCCCTCAGGCCCAAGCAGCGAGCCGATTCCGATGAGCCCGGCGCCGAAGGAGTACCCCTTCGCTCCGAAGAGGGCGGCGACCAGACCACCGGCAGCACCACCGATGAGACCGAACACATAGGGCTTCCTCGCAGGGATGTTGATACCGAACATGGCAGGCTCCGTGATTCCGAAGCATCCCGATATTGCAGATGCGACACCGACCTGCCTGATCTTCTCGTTCTTGCTCCTCGCGCAGTAAGCGAGCACAGAGCCGACCTGAGCCAGGACCGACGCGAAGAAGACGACGGCAATCAGGGCCGAGTAGCCGTTCGTCGCAAGGTCAGAGGTGAACAGCGGGATGAAGGCCTTGCTGATACCGAACAGGACGAGGATCTGCCAGATTCCGCCTGCGACGGCGCCCGTGACGACCGGGCTGAAGTCATAGAGCATCGTGATGCCAGTGGTGACCAGGTTCATGAGCCACGTCGTGACGGGCCCGATGACGAGAAGGGCGATAGGCACCGTGATCAGGAACACGATAAGAGGAACGAAGATCATCTTGATGGCATCGGGGATGATCTTACGTGCGACCTTCTCGATCTTGCAGGCAAGATAGCTCGAGAGGATGGCCGGGAAGACCGACTTCGAGTAGTTCATGAGCACAAGCGGGATTCCTAGGAACGAGTAGGTGTCCCCAGAGCTCGCAGCCGTGGTGATGTTCGGGTGAATCAGAACGAATGCGATGATCATCGAGTAGAAGGGCCTACCACCGAACTTCTTCGCAGTCGCATAGGCGAGGAACACGGGGAAGTAGTAGAAGACGGAGTCAGCGATCGTGGACAGCACCAGATAGGTGCCGCTCGTCGTGCTCATGAGGTTGAACGTCGTCAGAAGGGACAGGAAGCCCTGCAGGGTGCCGCAAGCAGCAAGCAGGCTGATGCTCGGGAGGAAGATCGCCGACGCGAGGTCGGTCACCTTGTCCATGAACTTCATCTTCTGCTTGGGAGTCCCGTCTGCGCTCTCCTCGGCCTCGACGTCGCCGTCGGCGCTGATGTTGAAGATCTTGACGAGCGTGTCGTAATACGTCGTCACGTTGTTGCCGATCACGACCTGAATCTGGCCGCCGGCCTCCATGACGCCCATGACGCCATCTGCCGCGGTCAGCTTGTCCTTGTCGACCACACCCTCATCCTTGAGGATGAACCTGAGCCGCGTGAAGCAATGACCGACGCTCTTGACGTTCTCTGGCCCACCGACCAGGGACACGATATTCCTGACATTGTCTTCCGTGCTCGCCGTGTCCTTATCTGCCATGCTCGATGCACTTCCTCTCTTGTTCGCGCTCTTGAAGTGTCTTCGTCGCCGAGTAGACTCCCGCGCCGACAAGTCCAGCGCCAGCGGAGGCATACGGCACAAGCCGAGGACAGGAAGCGCCACGGACTTGGACCCCATGTATGAACTCGTGACTTGCTGCAATGGTTCGAAGCTTCGCCAATAATGCTAGGCGCGTGGCACAATGGCCCCCGTAGACGAACTACCAGCTGCTGTCTCATGGCATGAGACTCTTACGATGCATCTGTTCCTCGTCGCTGTTAGACGCATCGCCGAGAAGGACGCTCGCGCAGCGAGAAGGAGGAACCTGAACATCACCAGGAACCGCTCGCCCGCCAGGACGAGCCGCTCACGGAAAGAGACAGCTCAATCACAATGGTCGGGGCGGGCCGAAAGGGCAGCGCCGTCATCGGTCGTCAGGAAGAAGGGCGCGTAGTAGAGGCGGTTGAGCGTCGCCGCCACCACGCGGGGCTCTATGTCCGGCCTCTCGGCGAGCCAGAACTGGATGAGGCTGTGGTGGCCGGCGAGCATGAAGGCCAGGTAGAGGTCCCGCTCGTCGCCAGGCCCGAGCACCTCGCCCAGGCGGTCGGAGAAGTAGTCGCGCATGAAGGCCGTCGCCTTGTGCCGGAACGTGGGGTCCCCATGGGGCCCGTTCAGGGCGATGACCTGCTCCCTGCGGGACATGAGCACGTCCATGCGCGCGACCATGGAGGCCGTGGGCTCGAGCTCTGACTCCGAGAAGCGCGCCTTCAGGGCGACGTCGTTGATGGCGCGCATGTTGTCGAGGAGGTCGTCCTCGAAGGTCTTCACCACGTCGTCGACGTTGTCGAAGTGCCGGTAGAACGTGGAGCGCGACACCTTGGCCTGACGAAGCACGTCGGCCACCCTGATCCTCGGGATGTCGTCCGTCCGCATGAGCTCGAACACGGCATCGGTGATCCGGGCGTCGACGGGGTCGCCTGGCTCGAAGTCGCCCATCCTCCTACCACCGTCCGCCATACGACCTCCCTCGACCTAGCCATCTCGTCATCTAGAGGGATGCTACCCGCAAACGGCGCAATCAGAAGAGGGGGATGTCCTATTCCTCCCCCGTCAGCGCATACATCCTGGCGATGGTCCCGAACCCGGTCCGGACCCGTTCATAGAGTTCCTCAGGGCCCTCTACCTTGCCGCCATCGACCCATGTCTGCCAGAAGGAGCACATCGACGCGCTGAGGATTCCGACCGTGTAGGGGAGCTGGTCATCAGGGACGCCCTCCCCCGCCGGGATGAAGGAGGCCAGCTCATCCTTGTACCTGAGATGCGTGGCCAGCAGGATGTCGTACCGCCCGTTGCGTATCATGGCCTCGACCAGGTCGTCCTCCTGCATGATGCTCCTGAAGAAGCCGACGATCATGTCGTGTTGGGAGGCGCCCTCGAGGGAAGCGTTGCGCGACAGCATCCTTGCGAACATCATGTCGCTACGGTATGCGAGAACGTCCGACACGGTATCGAACAACCGATAGAAGGTGGCGCGGCTCACGCCACAGGCACGGTGGACGTCAGTGATCGTCACGGCATCGAGGGACTTCTCGCCAAGGCACGTGAGGAGGCCGTCGCCTATGAGCCCCGCAGACCTCAGGGCCCGCTTGTCCTTTGGTATGTGATACATCTAGGCTCCTTTGTGTACAACCTTTTGTGCGACCATTGTATTGTATCGGTCCATTACCATACATTGCTCTCATAACTTCCATCGCACATGGTAATTTCCATACCAAAAGAAGGAGACCGATGCATCGCGTCAAGCTCTATGAGGGTGCACAGGAGAAGAGTTATTACAAGTACTTCGACGCTCCGCTCGAGCCGATCGGCAAACAGGAGGAGTACGACCTCACCCATCTTGTGGGCGACCCGGACCGAGCCGTCGAGTTCTCCGACAGGGCGGTCATACAGACCCCCGGATATGACCCGGAGCCCGACGGTTGCTACTTTCTCGCGTCCGGCGGCCTCCTCATCACAAGCGTCGTAGAGACACCTGGCATCACCGCCGACAGCGCCAACTGGTGGTTCAGCTGGCATCAGCTGGATCCCCTGCGGTATTCCCTCTGGAACCCAGAGGACCACTATGACATCACCATCTCGGACAAGACCCGCAGGCGCATCCTCGATCAGAGCATCCCGCTCGATCGCCGGAGCTGGGGCACCAGCGACCTCGTCCTCGAGTCCATGAACGGTGAGGAGCCGAGCGAGATCGGGATCAACTTCTGCGCCCCCGGCGAGCTTGGCTTCGACCTGGCAGCCATCGGGACGGACAGCTGTATGGCCATGGTCTGCTCGAACGACCATCAGCAGATGGGACCCTTCGACGACATGCCCGTCTTCATGGCCGAGGGCCTGCGCAAGGACGGGAAGGGAAGGGTCGTCTGGGTCGCTCACTGGTGGATAGGCTGCGGCGTAGACGGTAACGGCGAGGACACGTGCGTGGAGATCCCCGACCCCATCCGTGAGAAGATGGCCCCGACTGCCGCCATGCTGCTCGTCCATAGCCGCAAGGAGATGCGCCACCTCAGCACGATCATGCCTGACCTCTATGCAGAGAACAAGGACAACTGGCTGGAATAGTACGGTTGGGTCTCGATAGGTCGCGCGCGGAGAGAGATGGGGAGGGGTACGGGCTGAGCCCGCACCCCTCCCCATTGCATGGGACCAGGTCCTACCGTCCCATGCGCGCCTAGGCGAACACCGCGCCCAGAGGCAGCACGATGTTGCCCAGGATGGCCAGCACCATGACCACCACGAACATCACCCTGCCGAAGAAACGCGCGAAGGGTTCGTCCTTTCGTCCGTGCTCGGAACGGATGTTCTCGATCTGGATGATGGCCAACGCCGCGGCGATGATGGTCATGATGCCCCAGACGTTGACGTACTCGAGGAGCCCCAGCGACAGGGCGTCAGGCACGAGGGCCGCGCCGACCATGATGTTGGACACCGTGCCGAAGAGGGCGCCGGGGATCATGCCAACGGTGTCCACGCGGTGGTTGCCGCAGATGTAGATCATGATGAGCACCCAGGCCGAAGTCCCGTACATGGCCAGGAAGCACTTGAAGTAGAGCCCATAGCCATCTCGCGTCACCATGAACGACGTCACGAACTCCGAGGTGACCGGTGCCTCGGTCACGGCCGGGTCGCCCTGCGTCGAGTTGTAGACGTGGGCGTTCTGGGCCCATGAGACGTCACGGACCGTGAAGCCGCTCACGCTGATGGAGCTGTTCACGGCAGAGTCCTCGAGGTCCGGGTCGAGGATGACGTCCTGCGCCTTGTACTCGCTCTCGAGGTAGATGTTGCACTGCTGCGACGAGAGCGGGAAGCGTGCCGTGTCGAAGTTCTTGGTGATGACCACCTTGACGCGTGCCAGCTGGTAGGTCTCGTCGCCGTTGACCTCCTCGCTCAGCACGTCGATGCTGTCGATGGTCCCCTTGAAGATGTTGAAGTGATGAACCATGTCGAGGTCAGGGCTGCCATTCCACTTGAACCAGACGAGGAACGTGGTGGTGAACTCAGAGTTCTTGAGGTCGATCGTCGAGACGTTCTCGAGATAGGTCCCCGTGAGGACGTGCGTGGCATTGCCCGAGGCTGCCAGGTCGTTGGCCGCCGAGATCTCGGACTGGGTCGACGCAGAGTCGGGATCGAAGTAGTGGGCGCGCGAGTTCTCAGCCGACATGTGCATGCTCATGCAGGCCAGCGCCATGAAGGCGACACCCACCACCGTGAAGACGATCGCCCACTTGATGGTGAGGTAGCGCTTCCACGGCTCGAGCTTGCGGAAGTCACGCACGCGCACGCGGCGGCGTTCGGCGTTCTTCTTCTTCGCATACTTATGGACGTCGATGAACGCACGGGGACCGGCCTTCGCGGCGGCGTTCGGGTCGAGGGCGACCTTCTCGTAGCGAGGGAGCGGCTTCTCCTCCCCCGCTACGGTCCCATCGGAGGTGGCGCCCCCCTTACCCGCAGGGGGTTCCGAGGTGGTGGGCTCACCCTTCGAAGCGGCGTCCTTGTCCTTCTCGGTATGACCGTCCCTGCTGGCTGCCATGGAGCGTTCCCTTCAGCTGATACCTGTCTGTTGACACGATACTAGCGAAAGTCGACCACGCACATGCACCAGGACGACGAGCGGCAGGAATCCCCGCGATGGGTCGCACGCCTCATGCGTGCTACACTAACCCCTGCGAAGTGGGCCAGACGACCGCTCCACGGGCTTGCCCGTGGTGAGGAAAGTCCGGGCTCCATAGGGCAGGATGCCGGCCAACGGCCGGGCGGGGTGACCCGACGGATAGCGCCGCAGAAAAGAAGACTCCCACCGACCCTTCGGGGCCAAGGGAAAAGCTGAAACGGTGGTGTAAGAGACCACCAGCGTCACGGCGACGTGGCGGCTTGGCAAGCCCCATCCGGAGCAAGCGCAAATAGGAGTGCCACGGGCTGGCCCGGCCTGCACTCGGGTTGCGCGCTAGAGGGCAGCGGCAACGCTGTCAGCAGATAAATGGTCGTCCAACGACAGAACCCGGCTTATCGGCCCACTTCGCGCCCTTAGGGGCACCCCTCGACGCGACCCGGGGCGTCCCTTAGCGAGACCGCCTCAGGCGTGCCACGCTCGCATCCATCCCCGCACCTGACATGATGCCCTGCTCTCCCGTACGGTTCACGGGGAGGATGATGAGGCACACGAGGAAGGGAATCGCCAGCAGCAGGCTCAGGCCATAGCGCAGGGCGAACGAGAAGGGCGACGAGACCATGAGGGAAGCCCACAGCAGGATCGAGGGCCAGTAGGGCAGCAGCCCCCGGGACAGGGTGCCCTCCTTGTTGCAGGCGAGCGTCGCGAGCACGAGCACGATGGCAAAGAGCGTTCCCGTGCAGGGACAAGTCACGAGCGGCTCCCAGAAGGCCTTGAACGACGCCGTGACCTCTGTCGGAAGCAGCGACCTTGTGCGGATGCCATACTCATCGACCTTCTGCTGGTACCACGCCCCCGTGCCCGCCTCGAAGTTGTTGACCTGCCTGAAGAAGAACGACTGCCCCGTGCTGCAGGGCGCCGTGAGGCTCCAGTTGCCGTACGACCCCGAGAGCCAGGCCCTGACGTAGATGTCGAAGTTGGCCGGGCTCGCCGTCCCGATTTCAATCCAGGTCTGGATGACCTCCGACTGGTGCTCGTTGATCCAGTCGTTGTTCATGTGGCCCTGGTACTTGATACCATCCGTGAAGGCGGGCCAATAGTCCGTCGAGAGGTAGTCGAGGCCGATGCAGCCGTTGATGACCTCCCGTTGGGCATCGGTGGTATGGCCCTCGCTGCTCGAGTAGACGGCACACATCTGCTGGAGGGGTGTGCCAAGGGCCTCCGAGGCGCGATAGTCGGCGCCCATGAGCTTGGTGAGACCCGATGGCACGAGCATGAGGACGAGGGCCAGGAGGGACGTCGTCACGATCTGCCTCATGCCGGTATGGCCGATGCTCGCAATCACGACGCCGAGCATGAGCAGCGGTGCCACGACGAGGCCGTTGTTGCGCGTGATGCCGGTGATCACGCAGAGCACGAGGTAGTAATGGCGCTCTGCCGGGTCGTAGAAGATGGCGCCGCGCCGTCGCAGGAACTGGTCGAAGAAGGGTATCCAGAGCAGCATCACGAAGTTGAAGAGGGTGTCCTTGATCGAGCAGATCGCATTGTCGGCCACCACGGGCACGAAGGCGAAGAGCAGGGCCACGATGATGACCATGGGCATCTTGGCGGCACGCCACCTGAGCCAGCAGCACATCGCGGCCACGATGGCGGCGCATGCCAGCATCTGGATGAGCGTATAGGCGGCAAACCCGATCGCACCGTCACCAAACAGGGCGATCGAACCCTTCACGAAGCCCGACAGGAGGAGGCAGTACAGCAACGGATGACCCGTCGAGGAGTAGAGCGGGTCGTTGATGATGCCGATCTGGTCGTTCATCGAGGTGCCAGGGTAGTACATGACCCAGACCGAGAACCAGGCCAGGAACACCAGGCACGTTATGCCCCAGAAGAGCCCGGCATGCCGGTGGTAGTAGTCGATCAGATGGTGCCCAGCGAGGTCGCCCGTGAGCTCGGAGGGATCCACGGACATGGCGGGGACCGATGCGTTCCGCTCGACCTCATAGCCATCAGCGAGCGACCGGGAGAAAGAGCTCGACCCGCGCCTCTGGCGGGCCGCCTGCCCCCGGGAGGCGACCAGGCGACCAAGCAGGAAGAGCACCACGAAGATGACGGCAGCAAGACCCAGCCACGGGAGGAGGTCGGCGGGTTGGAGGGCCGTGAGGAAGTTGCTCGGATAGGCATCCATATAGTCGCCGGTGTAGTCAAGGTGACCATCCAAGACGACCGACCCCGAGAGATAGGCCGCGACAAGGGCGGTGAAGATGACCACAGGCACCGAGGGACGACCCCCCAGGGCCCGGAGTGAGCGTCGTGCTTTGGTGGTGGCGTACGAGACGGTGTCCATGTGCTCCATATGGGTGAGACGAGGGACCGAGGCCCCTCGTCGAACGTAGCGTGGTTCCAGTGTAACCGCGTGGGAAGGCGTGTCCCCCCACACGACGGCATGACCACATGTCCAAAGACAAGGACGTCGAGACGAACATCTGTTCCTCTCTCTGCTATGCTGTGGGGGAACACCCGTTCGACCTAAGAGGCATCCATGGACACCCTCTCGAAGCTCGGCATCCTGGCAGAGGCAGCCAAGTACGACGCCGCCTGCACCAGCTCCGGCGTCACCCGTGAGGCCAAGCCAGGCTCGCTTGGAATCGCGTCGAATGCGGGCTGCTGCCACACGTTCACCGCAGACGGCAGATGCGTCACCCTCCTCAAGGTGCTCATGAGCAACGCCTGCAGCTATGACTGTGCCTATTGCGTCAACCGCCGGTCGAACACGGTCCCCAGGGCCACCTTCTCCCCTCGTGAGCTCGCCGAGCTCACGGTGGACTTCTACAAGCGCAACTACATCGAGGGGCTGTTCCTCTCGTCGGGCGTGCTGGGAGACGCCGACGCGACCACCGAGCGCATGGTGGCCTGCCTCAGGGTCCTGCGCCAGGAGCTCCACTTCAACGGATACATCCATGCCAAGGCGATACCGGGCACCTCGCCCGACCTCATAGACCAGCTGGGGCATCTGGCAGACCGCCTCTCCGTCAATGTCGAGCTCCCCAGTGCGACGAGCCTCTCACGCCTCTGCCCCGACAAGTCGCCCAAGGCGATCGGCGCCCCCATGGCACAGATTGCGACCAGCATCACGACCACCGCCGGCCTCGCTCGCACACATGGCAGGGCGCCCTCCCCCACTACCACGGACAGCCTTGCCCCAAGGGGCTCGTCCACACTCGCGCGCCCCCGCCGCACGGGCGGCTTCGCGCCGGCCGGGCAGGCCACGCAGCTCATCATCGGTGCCTCGCCCGAGAACGACAACCAGGTGCTCAAGCTCTCGAGCTCGCTCTATGCGCGCTATGGCCTCAAGCGCGTCTTCTATTCCGCCTACATGCCCGTGATCGACGACCCGGCGCTCCCTGCCCAGGACGTGCCCGTGCCCCTTCGTCGGGAGCACCGTCTCTACCAGGCTGACTGGCTCATGCGCTTCTATGACTTCTCGGCAGACGAGCTCGTGGGCCCAGACACCCCCTGGCTCGACCTCGACGTCGACCCGAAGCTTGCCTGGGCGCTCACGCACATGGACCTCTTCCCCATAGAGGTCAACGATGCCCCGCTCGCGTCGCTCCTTCGCGTGCCGGGCATCGGTCCGAAGGGCGCCCGCAGGATCGTCTCGGCGCGCAGGGGGTCACCCCTCGGGTTCGAGGACCTCAGGCGCCTCCGCGTCACGCTCAAGCGGGCCAGGCACTTCCTCACGTGCTCGGGCGTACGTGACCCCACGAGCCCGCTGGACGCCGAGCTCATTCGTCAGAGGGTGATAAGCGATGCGCGGAACAGCAGGTACAACAAGGCCCAACGTCAGGAGGGGCTGCAGCTCTCCCTCTTCTGAGCTGCTCGGACCATCCACATCGGCCCGAGTGGCACCTCGGGACGTCTCCCCCATGCCTTCGGCTTCCGAACGTCAGCTCCTCGCCCTGATCACCCGCGGGATGGGAGACGGCGGCGTGCTCCTCGCTTGCGATGCCACCCTCGAGGGGGTCCTCACCGCCACCGGGATGGGATACCTCGCGCATGCCGACCCATCCACGCTACGCCTTGCACCGCACGAGGGAGCACAGCCCCGCCTCGGCGAGGCGCTCGTCGACGTCGAGACCGACTACGAGCTCGCCTCGCGGGTCTGGAGGGGGTTCCAGGCACATGTGTCGCGCGGGTGTCGACGCCCCTCCTCGCAGGCGGCATGTCCCGAAGGGTGTGCCGGTGGGTGTGGCCGTCATGCGGCGCTCATGGCGGCGAGTGACGACCCGGCGATGCCGGAGATTCTCCACCGCTACCTCAGGGCCGGCTTCGACCTGGGGGCAGCCCTCCGCCTCCATGCGGCGGACCCCGATGTGGCGCAGGCACTCGATCTCGCACGGTCCGTCTCGGCGGAATGTGAGCGCATGAGGCAGTTCGCGCGCTTCTCGCACATGGCGGATGGCCTCTTCCTCGCGACCATCCGTCCCGCGGCAGACGTCCTACCCTTCGTCGCAAGCTACTTCACGGCACGGCTCGGCACCGAGCGGTTCTGCGTGATCGACCCAGGCCATCGCGTCGCCGCGCTCCACGAGGCAGGCGGCATGACCACGCTCGTGGCGCTGAGGCCGTCAGATGCCGAGGAGCTCGCATCGCGCGATGACCTCGCCTCGGACGAGCACTACGTGCGCGCCATGTGGAAGCGGCTCTACGACGGCCTCGCACTTCCTGGACGAGACCGGACCCACCGGGGCTATGACCTGCGCCAGCAGTACCTGCCGCAGCGCCTCTGGACGCTACTGCCAGAGCTCGACCCGAGGAACGACCGCCCAGGTCCCTATGTCCCAGCCCGCTACGCGGGAGGTGCCCGTCAGGAGGCCTCCCACCCTTCGGAGACCTTGCCCCCTGACACATGACGCGCCTTGTCAGAGGAGGCATATGAAAACGTCGGGGCCCCACAAAAGTGAGGCCCCGACGATCATCACAGTTAAATGGCCACCTAAGGACAGACGCTAGTCGAGGTCGTCGATGCCAAGCCCGTCCCCGGCAGGAGCCTGGATGGGAGCCTGGCTCACGGGAGCCGCGTAGGCCTGGGCCATGGTCTGGGACGTACCGGCGATGTCGTGATGCGTGCCCGTCGAGCCCGTGGGCGTGGACGAGAGGATCTGGTTGGGGAACGCCGCCTCGGCATCGTCCATGAAGTGCTGGAGCAGGCCCTTGTACTCGGTGCGGAAGTCCTCGCGGGACTGCTTGAGACGGTCGATCTCGTCGAGCTCGTTCTGCTTCTCGGCCAGGGCCTGACGGATGACCTCGCGAGCCTTCTGGTCAGCCTCCTCGCGGATGTGGTCGGAGCTCTCCTTGGCCTCGGCGACGATGCGGTCGGCGCTCTGCTGGGCCACGATGAGAGCCTGGGAGATCTGGTGCTCGGACGCGCTGGAGACACCGGACATCGGCTCGGCGACCGGCGCGATGGTGGTACCGCTGGTGGATGAGGCGTTGCTGGCAAGCTCCTGCTGGAGCGAGGTGACCTGCGCCTGCGCGGCAGCAAGCTGTGACTCCGAGGTCGTGAGGCGACCCTTGAGGTCGGCAATCTTCTGAAGCATCCCGTCGACCTCGCCGGCGCACTGCTCGAGGAAGGAATCGACCTCCTCGGTGTCATAGCCATGCTTGGAGGGAGAGAAGGTGAGCTGTTCGATGTCTGCGGGTGTGATTGCCATCTGTATCCCTTTCATCGGTGGGCGTACCGGCGTGCCGGGGACCCTGCCACGTTATACGTGCTTATAGAAGTATAGACACAAGAAGGCCCCTGGCACAGTCGAGTAAGAATATCGCCACAACCGGAGAGAGGTCGATGCCGCCCAGAGGCGGGATGAACCGTTGGAAGATGTGCATGAACGGGCCTACGATCCGGTCGATCACCTGTCGCACGTCCGTGATGAGGCTCCCGGACCCCATGGGGAACCAGGACAGGACGCACCACACCACCACGAGTATCTCGTAGAAGCGGATGAGGGCGTTCACGACGGTGGCGATGCTTGCCATGTCTCTCCAGATGGTAGGCGTTGACTGATAGAGGTCTCACAAGGGCAGGTGAGGGACTTGGACGGCTGTGCACTCAGTCGCCGGCGAGCTCCCTCGTCCTGGCGAGTGCCGCATCGATCGCATCGTAGGAGGCTTGCATGACGGCAGGCTCGAGCTTGGTGAGGGCAGCCGCGGTGGTGCCACCGGGGCTCGTGACCCCCTCCAGGTAACAGCGAGGATGGTCCCCGGAGGCGAGCAGGGACTCGGCCGTGCCAGCCATCGTGGCCTCGAGCATCTCGCGAGCAGCCGCCGCAGGGAGCCCGGCCCTGATGCCAGCCCGCGTGAGGGTGTCCACCAGGAGCGCGAAGTACGCTGGCGCGCAGCCCACCACGGCCCCCTCGGCATCGAGCTGGTCCTCGCGCATCACATGGGCGGAACCTAGGGCCGAGAAGAGCGTGGTCACAAGCTCGACATCCGCTGACGTGGCACGTGAGCCAGCCGTGATCGCCGAGGCGCCAGAGCGGACGGACACCGGCAGGTTCGGCATGACACGGACCACACGCGAGTCAGGAAGGGCGGTCTCGAGCGTGGCAAGGCTCACGCCTGCCGCGATCGAGACCACGAGACGGTCGTGGCAGCAGCTTGCAAGCGAGGCTATTGCACCATTGAGCACCTGAGGCTTAACGGCAAGCAGAATGACGTCTGGCGCCGCCGCAACCAATGCCGCCGCATCGGGACATGCGACGACCCCGTGCTCGTCCGCAAGCGCCTGGAGCGTGTCGTGGTGATGGTCGCACACGAAGACGGAGGGACCCGAGCAGGTGCCTGACGAGACGAGCCCTCGGGCGATGGAGGCACCCATCGAACCGGCGCCCATGATACCGACAGTGGCTGAGATCATCCGTCTACCTCCCGAGGGTGCCGTCTTGGGCAAGCTTGTCGAGGTCGGCCTGAGAGAGCGTGATTCCTGCGGGGAGCACCACGAAGACGCGGTCTCCGAGCTCTTGGACCGACCCGTCTATGCCGCACGAGAAGCCGAGGCAGAAGTCGAGCACCCGCGTGGCGACCTCTATCTGGAGGCCCTTGAACGAGAGCACGACGGGTTGGTTGGTACGGACGCGCCGCACCACGGTCTGCACGTCGTCATAGGCCGTCGGCGCGAGGACATAGGGCGGGAGCTGGCCCGAGGGAACGCGGACCGGCTGCTGCGGGGCGACCGAGGGGTCGGCATACCCGCGCGCGTCGGGGGCATCGTCATAGTCGCGCTCCGACGGGAGCGTCTGCCACGAGGTCGTGGTCGCCGCAGGGGCCGAGTAGGAAGGTGCCCCTGTGACGGGTCGGCCGCTCCTCGTGTAGACCGAGACGCTGTCGGCCTCGGGGCGTGAGGTGTTGCCGAGCACGCCATCATTGCTGGCCTGGCCATAGGCACCGCCCGAGGGGTCTTGGTCGTCGTAGTACTGGTCATAGCCGTCCTGGGCATCGTCATAGTAGCCGTCATCGTCTGACCCGGAACGGAGCTTGTCACGAAGGTTGTTGAGGAAACCCATGTCATGCCCTCTCATGGATGCGCCACCTTGCTGTGGACGCCTTAGCGATCTGCATCGAACGTATAGTCCTCGGAGAATACTACCCTACCTAGCCTAACGAGGGTTGAACCCTCCTCGATGGCAATCTGGAAATCATCACTCATTCCGCAGGAGAGCACGGGAAGCGCGAGCCCACTGCGGCCTCTCAGGTCCTCGACGAGGCCACGGAGGCCCGAGAAGGTACGACGGGCCTCGTCGGGCTCGTCCCTCGGCGCCATGGTCATGAGTCCCTGAAGGGAGAGGCCCGGAAGCGCAAGGACCTCATCGAGTGATGCGACCGCCTGGTCACACGACATCCCAGACTTGGACTCCTCCCCGCTCACATTGATCTCGAGCAGGATGGGCTCGACGAGGCCGTGGGCGACCGCACGCTTCGAGACCGCCTGCGCGAGATGGAGCGACGAGACTGAGTGGATGAGGCCCACGTGACCGAGCACCTGGTTGATCTTGTTGGTCTGGAGGTTGCCGATCATGTCGAACCTCACGGGCTGGGCCTCGGGAACGGAGGCGAGCCCTGCAAGCTTCCGGGTGAGCTCCTGCGGGCGGTTCTCGCCGAAGGTGTCATAGCCGACGTGGACCGCATCGACCACGGCAGGTACGTCGACCGTCTTCGAGACGGCCTCCACGAGCACGTCGCCCGTCGCACGTCCCGAACGGCGCGCGGCTCCTGCGACCCGCTCCATGATCCGCGCGCGCCTCTCCCCTAGGAATGCCTCGTATGCAGACTCACTCTGCTCCGCCATCCGACACGGCCCCCTCATCCTTGCTCTCCACTATGTGCGCAGTCCCTTTCGTAGCCGCCTCGTCCGGAGGCGGTACCGCCGCGGCGGCATCGCCGGCTTCGGCCGGCACGGCCGGCGGCTGGGGCTCCTCGACCCTGAGGACCCTGCTAGGACGCCCTGGATGAAGGGACGTGATGCTCACCTCGGGAATCTGGCGAGCGAGGTCCGCATCCGTGTCGATGTCGAAGGAGAGGCCCTCGCCACGCGCCACGTACAGGGCCTTGAGCTGGTCCTCGGAGAGTGCCGCAAGGTCGACCAGCGCCTGCCTGCGACCCGTCAGAAGGAAGACCAGACGACTCCCGATCTCGAGCGAGTTGTCACAGATGCGCTCGAGGAGGCGCGCGACAACCATGATGCGCATGACGGCGTCCCTGTCGGTGTCTTGGGGAAGCTGGACGAACGAGCGGAAGAACTGCTTGTAGATGGTCTCGACAGGCGCCGCAAGGGCAGGAAGGGACGCGGCAAGGCCAAGGTCGGACTCGACGATGGCCTCGGCGGTGGTCCCGAGGACGCGGTACACCAGGTGCGCCTCGCTGGCCAGCAGGTCGAGCAGCTGGCCTGGGACCTCATGACCATGGCAGCGCTTGACGGTCTTGGCGATCTCGCGGGCATGCTTCGACATGCGGGCGAGGTTGAAGTCGCTATAGATGATGAACTGCAGCAGCCTCAGGTCGCTCGCGACGGGCTGCTGGAGCACGATCAGGTTATAGGCCTGGTCCTCGAGGTCGGCACAGCGCGCGTCGATGCCCTTCGTGGCCTTCTTCGTGCGCTTGGCCAAGGCCTTGTCGTCCTGGATGAGGGCGTCGACGGAACCGTGGATCTCGAGGTCGACGTCGGCGAGGATGCTCACGAGCTCCTGACGGAGCGCCGAGAGCTGACGGTTGAACTGCTCACGCATGGATGCCTCCTTCTTCCTGTTCGATCAGCCGAAGCGGCCGGTGATGTAGTCCTCCGTGCGCTTGTCACGAGGGGACGAGAAGATCTCCTTGGTGGCACCATACTCGATGAGGCTGGCGGGCTCCCCCGCCTGCTCCTGCAGGAAGAATGCCATGTAGTCGGAGACACGGCCGGCCTGCTGCATGTTGTGCGTCACGATAATGATGGTCATCTCGGGAGCGAGCTCGACCATGAGGTCCTCGACCTTCTGGACGCTCGTGGGGTCGATGGCGCTGCAAGGCTCGTCCATGAGGAGCACGTCCGGCTGGACGGCCAGGACACGCGCGATGCAGAGGCGCTGCTGCTGTCCGCCCGAGAGCGCGAGGCCGTTCTTGTCGAGCTGGCTCGAGACCTCACGCCAGAGGTTTGCCCGCTTGAGCGACTCCTCCACGATGCCGTCGAGGTCCGACTTTGAGGTCACCCCCTGGAGGCGCGGCCCGAACGCGACGTTCTCGTAGATGGACTTGGGGAACGGGTTGGGTTGCTGGAAGATCATGCCGATGCGCCGCCTGAGGTCGACAGGGTCGACCCCCTCCGCATAGATGTCGGCACCGTCAAGCTCCATGGTGCCCGTGCAGCGCGTGCCCTCGATGAGGTCGTTCATCCGGTTGAGACACCGCAGGAAGGTGGACTTCCCGCAGCCCGAGGGGCCTATGAACGAGGTGACCTTACAGGGGGCGATGTCCATCCCGACGCCCGCGAGCGCGTGGAAGTCGCCATACCAGAAGTCGAAGTCGGCGACATGGATGCCGCTTCCCTCGACGTGCGGAGCGTGTCGGTACTCGGTCATGCGACTACTTCCTTCCAGACTTGGACGCACTCTTGCGCGAGAGGTAGCGGGCGAAGAGGTTGAATGCCAGGATCATGACCATGAGCAGGAGCGCCGTGCCATAGGCGGCGTTCATGTTGATGCCGTCGTTGGCGAGCAGGTACAGGTGGATGGTCATGGGCCGGCCAGAGTCGAGCGGCGAGACGGGCAGGTTGATGGCCTGGCCCATGGTATAGAGCACCACGGCCGTCTCGCCGATGGCGCGCCCGATGCCGAGGACGATGCCCGTGGCGATGCGTGGGAAGGCCGACGGCAGCACGATCCTGCTCACGACCTGCCACTTGGTGGCACCCAGGCCATAGGCGCCCCAGCGGATGTAGCGCGGGACCGCCCGGATGGCCTCCTCCGTGGTGCGCATGACGATGGGGAGCATCATGAGGGCCAGCGCCAGCGCAGCCGAGATCATCGAGAGTCCCAAGCCCATGGCCTCGACGAACATCGCATAGCCGAAGAGCCCCAGCACGATCGAGGGCACCGACGAGAGCGTGTCGGCGGCATACCTGATGAACGTGACGAGACGGCCCTGCTTGGCATATTCGGCGAGGTAGACCGCCGCAAGCACGGCGATGGGCGTGCAGATGACCATGGCGAGCGCCGTCACGTAGAGGGTCGAGACGATGGTAGGCCAGATGCCGCCCTCGGCGTTGACGCCCTCGGGCCACCCGAAGATGAAGTCGAGCGACATGACCGGCAGGCCGTTCACCGTGACGAAGGCGATGATGAGGACCAGGACGGCCGTTGCAAGCCCTGCCGCCACACGGAAGACCCAGAGCATGGTCTTGTTGGTCGCATCCTTGGACACCCTGGGGTTGGCGCCATGCGCGAGCAGGCGCTTGATTCGTACCGCTGACGGCTCGGCGTCCTTCTCGATGGGGACGGCTTGCGCCGGAGCCATGGGAACGGCGCCTGCCGGGGTGGCCGCCGGCGCGGCGACCTGGACCTTGCGGGAACGCTTGGGCCTGCCGTCCTTCGCGGACCGGTCTCGGGATATGAGGCGGACGATGCCCACGAGGCAGGCCGAGATGACGAAGAGCACGACGCCCATGCCGAACAGGGCGCTTCGATGCAGGCCGCTCGCATAGCCCATGTCGAGCGCGATCTGGCTCGTGAGGGTCGAGAGTGGGCTCGTGATGGAATCAGGGAGGACGGGGGCGTTGCCCACGACCATGAGCACGGCCATGGTCTCACCGATGGCACGCCCCATGCCGAGCACCACGGCGTTCACGATGCCGTTCTTCGCCGCGGGCAGGACGACCTTGTAGATGGTCTGCCACTTGGTGGCGCCCATCGAGTAGCTCGCCTCGCGGATGCCCATGGGAACCGAGCGCAGCGCATCCATGGTGAGCGTCGTGATGGTAGGCACGATCATGATGGCGAGCACGAGCCAGGCCGTGAGCGCACCGAAGCCCAACCCTCCGGAGAGCTGGGCGATGAGCGGGCGCAGCATGACCATGCCGAAGAAGCCATAGATGACCGACGGGATGCCGGCAAGCAGGTCCACGGCCGTGGACACGATGCCCGTGACGCGCTTGTTCGCGATCTCGGTCAGGTAGACCGCACAGCCTATGGCCAGGGGCACGCCAAGCGCGAGGGCGCCCACCGTGACGAGGCCCGAGCCGGCGAGCAGGCTCATGATGCCGTAGCTGCCCTCGGAAGGGGCCCACACGAAGCCGAAGAAGTTCGAGAGCCCGATGTCCGTGAAGACAGGCCAGCTCTTCCAGGTGGTGAAGACGAAGATCAGGCACACGCCGACCACGGCCACGCAGGCACAGGCGAGGAACAGGTACTGGAGCGAGCGCTCCTTCACGTAGGTCGCGTGGCTGACGAGCTTGAGCTCATGGGACGTCGCGGAGAGGGCACTACCCTTGTTGGGTTCGATGTCCTCGAGATGGGGTGGCTTCTTGAGGTTATGGACCGGCTGGTCCTGCTCGCTCACGAGGCGTCACCTCCCTGGGATGAGGTCTGGTCAAGGTCCGTATAGGCGGGGATGTAGCCGGCATCACGGATCGTCTGGGCCATGTCATCGGAGAGGACGTACTGGATGTAGTCGTACGCCTCGCCGGTGGGGTCACCGTTGGTGAAGAAGTAGAGTTCGCGAGAGATGGGGTAGGCGCCGCTCTCGACGTTGGCCTCGGTGGCGTCCACGCCGTCGATGGGGACGGACCTCACCTGGGTGGTGGCGTTGGCCGACTCGACGAACCCGATGGAGATGTAGCCGATGGCCCCGGGCGTGCGGCTCACGACGTCACGGACCTGCCCCGTGCCGGGAAGCACCGCTGCGGAGCGGTCGAAGGACGTGTCCCCCATCACGATGGAGCGGAAGGCCTCGCGCGTCCCCGATGCCTCGTCGCGGTTGACGACCTGGATGGCCAGGTCCTCCCCGCCGACTTCCTTCCAGTTGGTGATCTGCCCCGAGTAGATGGCACGGAGCTGGTCCATGGTGAGACCCGCAACGCCATTGGACTCGTTCACGATGACGGCGATGCCGTCATGGGCGATGACCGTCGAGACGAGGTCATGCGAGCGCTCGTCGTCGGTGAGGTCACGGCTCGAGCTGGCGATGTCGGCCGTGCCGTTGATGACCGCCTCGATGCCGGCGGAGGACCCGAGCCCACTCACCAGCACATGGCAGCCGGTCTTGGTCTCGAACGACTCGGCCGCCTGCTCGGCGATGGGAAGGACCGTGGTGGATCCGGCGACGGTGAGTTGACCGGAGGTATCGCCCGAGCTCGAACCCGACGAGCATCCCGCGAGGGGCAGCAAGGCGAGGACGGCGAGAAGGACGAGCGCTACGGCAGATATGCTATGGCGCCGTGACGACCGCATGTCCCTCCCTCAGCCCGGTACGAATAGAAGCGGTCCGTGTTGGAGGCCGTCGACAGCTCCGGGTCCACGATCGACCCGGCAGGGACCCCCTCGTCCTCCAAGGTGCGGCGGATGGCATACGACAGGTCGAGCATCCGCGAGCGCCGGACAACCATGTTACCAAACTCGCTGGAGAACGTGGCCGCAAGCTCCGGCGAGACCTCATAGTCGCCGACCGTGATGTGAGGCCCAACGTAGGCGGTCACGTCCCGGGCAGCGCACCCCGCAGCGGAGGCGAGCGCGGCGGTCGCCTTGCCGCAGATGCGTGCGAGCGTGCCCCGCCAGCCCGAATGGACGACGGCGAAAGCGGACGGTGCCACGAGGACCACGGGCACGCAGTCAGCGAACTGCAGCATGACCGGGACATGCGGGACGGTGCACACGATGGCATCGGCACCGGCCGAGGCGGCGGAACACGCCTGGGCGACCTGCTCTGGTGCCTGGTCGTCCACCGTCACGATGACGTCCCCGTGCACCTGGTGCGGCATCACGAGAGCGTCCGCGTCGTCCCGGGCGCCGATCGCACCAAGCACACGCCTGCGGTTCTCGCTGACACATGGGAGGTCGTCCCCGCAGGAGGCACCTATGTTGAGACTCGCAAAGGGACCCTGCGAGACGCCACCGGTACGCTCGGTGAAGCCGAACGTGACCCCGCCAGGACGACCCGTGTCGCCCAGCAGGGTCACGCCTGAAGAGACATACCGGACAAGGGCCGGCCGCGCCATTAGATGCGGCTGTTCTTGAGGAAGTCGGGGATATCGAAGTCCTTGGAGGCCGAACGGGGTGCCGGCGCGGGAGCGGTGGCCTGCGACGGGGCCTGCTGACGGGCGGGAAGCTGCGAGCGCGACGGTGCCTGCGGGCGCTCGGCAGCCACGTGAGCATGGGGTGCTGACGCTGCAGGGGCGCCGAACGAAGGGAGCGGCGTCTGCACGTTCGCGTCGTCGAAGCCCGTGGCGATGACCGTCACGCGGACCTGGTCGCCCAGCGACTCGTCGACGACGGTGCCGAAGATGATGTTGGCCTCAGGGTCGACGTTGGATGCCACGAGGTCTGCGGCATCGTTGATCTCCTGGATGCCGAGGTCCTTGTTGCCGGCGATGGAGAGGAGCACACGCGTGGCACCATCGATGGAGCTCTCGAGCAGACGGCTCGAGATGGCCTCCTGCGCGGCATCTGCCGCACGGTTGTCCCCAGATGCGACGCCAATGCCCATCATGGCCGTACCTGCGCCCTTCATGATGGTGCACACGTCCGCGAAGTCGAGGTTGATGAGACCTGGGACGGTGATGAGGTCGGTGATGCCCTGGGTGCCCTGGCACAGCACGTCGTCGGCCATGCGGAAGGCCTCGAGCATCGTCGTCTTCTTCTCGGACAGGTCGAGCAGGCGGTCGTTAGGGATGACGATGAGCGTGTCGACGTTGTCGGAGAGGTTCTGGACGCCCTCTGCGGCGCTCGTGGAGCGCTTGCGGCCCTCGAAGGTGAAAGGGCTTCGTGACGACGGCGACCGTCAGGGCCTTGATGTCGTTCTTGGCGATGTCGGCCACGATGGGGGCAGCGCCCGTACCGGTGCCACCGCCCTCGCCTGCGGTGATGAAGACCATGTCGGCACCAGCGATGGCAGCCTTGATCTCGTCGCGGCTCTCCTCCGCGGCCTCGGCACCGACCTCAGGGTTGGCACCCGCGCCGAGCCCCTTGGTGATGTCGGTTCCGATATGAACCTTGATGTCTGCGTCAGAGATGGCAAGAGCCTGCGCGTCGGTGTTGATGGCCACGAACTCGACACCACGGATGCCCTCCTCGATCATGCGGTTGACGGCATTGGTACCGCCACCGCCCACACCGATGACCTTGATGACGGCGAGGTAGTTGCTCGGGATGTCGATGTCCTTCATGGTTCCTCCTAGCGTGCGGCTCCACGCGTGGGCGTGGACGTTTAGGGCCCTCGGGGGGCGTTTGTGATGCACGTGCGTCTGCTGCGATCTTATGTTGCGATACTTGAAAACCCTAACCCTCAGGTAAACCCTAATGTCTGAGGCAAAGCGCGTAATAATTGCACAAACACGGACCCTTCGTCAATAGCTATGTAGACTCCGTGGATTCTGCTGGTAATTTGACGTATGACCCACATCACAAAAGGCTCGACCTCAACACGATACTAAAGGTTTTCACCCATATGAAATGACCCTCAAGTTCGCTTCCGGAAGCCTCAGTCAGTCAGTGCCGTCGGCATCCGTCGTGGTGGCTGCCACGGCCGCACTCGTGGTGGCCGCCGTCGTGGAGGGGTCCGTAGTTGCGGCCTCACCCGTCGTGGCAGACGACACGACTCCCGAACCCTGCTGGACCGAGTCGCTCGAGACCTTGCGATAGCTCGGCTGCGAAGGCACGCGGACGTTGATGTAGGTGACCTGCCCGTCATAGTCAGAGAGGATCTTGGAAGCGACGGACTCCTTGGTCGAGATGTTCGTCGGGGCGCCAAGCGATATCTCGACACCCGAGTCGAGGATGCAAGAAATCGCCTGGGTGCTCGCCGCCGAATAGGAACAGACCTGGCTCGAGAACGATGAGGAGAAGGTCTTCTGGTACGAGAGGACGGCCTCTATCTCATCGTCGGTGGCCTGCGACCCTGCGGCGGGGGCCACGCTCGCCGGCACATCCTTGATGAGCAGGCAGCCCAGCTCCATCGCCTTGGCGAGCGCCACATCGGTACTGGATGACGAGTCGGTCGAGCTGATGCTGAGGGGCTCGATCCAGGTGCCGTCATCGGAGAGGTACCATGCGACGTCCCCCGAGGCCATGACGACGATGGCCTCGACGTCATGCTCGTTGACCTCGAGCTTTAAGGAATCGGGAAACTCCCTGGTCACGCTCACCGACTTGACCCAGGGATTCTTCTTTACGTTGGACTCTATGGCATCGGTGTCCACCCCGAGCAGGGTGGTCCCCTCGCCGACGTTGGCCAGCTTGGCGATCGCCTCGGCACTCAGGTGCTCCGTGGAGTCCGTGTCGATATGGCTGATCGTGAATGCCGGGGTGAGCGAGAGGACGAACACGACGACGAGGGCAACGAGTGCTGCGGCACCGACGGCCCCCAACACGACCAGCGTGCGTCGTGGGGCCGTGCGCGCGCCCGGACGGGAGCTCTCGCCGAGCTGGGGCACACCGTCACCAGCAGACTTGGGACGCCAGGTCCCGGCCTGATGGCTCGACTGCCTTGTCTGAGACGACCTGCCATCCGTCCGGGTACGTCCCCGCGAGGATGAGGGCTCCCGAGACGTGGGTCTACGAGAGTCCGAGGGTCTTGACCTCTGGTTGGAGGTCGACATCATATGCGTCCCTTACCTTGTCGTGCATGGCCTTCATGAGCGAACGGACATCGTCTGCGGTCGCTCCACCATTGTTGACGATGAAGTTGGGGTACGCAGGGGAGACCTGTGCCGCCCCCACAGAATACCCCGCAACACCACATTCCTCGAGCATCTTCGAAGCCGAGCCATCCCCCGGGTCACGGAAGGTCTCGCCCGCACAGGGCCTGCCCATGGGCTGGGTACGGCCCCTCCTGTGGAGCATGCGGTTGGCCTCGGCGGCTATTCCCTCCTTGTCCCCATGGCGGAGGGACAAGGTGACCTCGAGCAGGACCTCGCTCGAGGGGAGCGAGGTCTGACGATAGCCCCATTCGATGTCGCTCCCCTTGTATCGGTGCATGCCCTCCCCCGGTCTCAGCACGACCGCATCATGCACCAGCGCTCCGATCCAATGGTGCCGCGTGCCCGCATCGGTGCTGACGGCCCCGCCAAGCGTGCCGGGTATGCCTGCCAGGATCTCGAGCCCGGAGAGCTCGTGCGACAACGAGAAGGTCAGGGTCTTCGAGACCATCGCGGCGGTACCGACCGTCAGGAAGACGTCATCCGAGACGCCCATGCGCCTGAACTCCCTGCCAAGCACGATGACGCACCCAGGGTAGCCACGATCCGAGGCGAGGATGTCGGTCCCCTTGCCGAGGACGACCCAGTCGACGTCCTCGCTCGCGAGCACGTCCACACAACGGGAGAGCGCCCCATACGTATGACACACGCAGGTGAGGGCGGCCGGACCACCTATACGCAGCGATGTGCGCCTCGAGAGGGCCTCGTCGAGCGAGAGGTCGGCATCGATGGTCCCCGACAGCGCGAGGTATGCGTTATAGACGCTCAAGGACGCCTACTCCGCGCTGTCCGAGCCAGCGGCCTCGTCTGCCTCGTGCCTGGCCTCGATGAAATCGGGGCCCATGACCGTCACGTCACCAGCGCCCATGGTGACGAGAAGGTCACCGGGACGGAGGTCTGAGACGAGCCTCTGGATGAGCTTATGCCTGTTGGGGGCATAGCTCACCTGCGGCCCCTGGTCAGAGGTCTCCACCTCGTTCGCGACCGTCTTGCCCGAGATGCCGGGGATGGGCATCTCCCCCGCCGAGAACACGTCCATGACATAGAGCACGTCAGCGTCATCGAAGGCATGCGCGAAGAGCGGTGCCAGCGACTGCGTGCGGCTGTAGCGATGCGGCTGGAAGACCACGACGATACGATCGAACTCGAGCGAGTGTGCCGCCGCCAAGGTGGCGGCCACCTCGGTGGGATGATGTCCATAGTCATCCACGACCGTGATGCCGTCTATGTCGCCCACGTGCGTGAAGCGGCGGCGGACACCGGAGAACGACGAGAGGGCCGTGGCTGCCTTGGACGTGTCGAGGCCGAGGACGTCGGCCACGGCAAGCGCCGCCGTGGCATTGAGCATGTTGTGGATGCCAGGGTTCGCATGGATCGTGACCTGCTCCTCGACGCCGCTCGGCAGGCGCACGGCGAGATGGCTCTCGAGGGCGTGATGGGTGTCCGCAGGCCTGCAGACGTAGTCGCAGCCCTCGTCGATCCCATATGTCACGACATGACGGCCACAGGAGCGGGCAAGCTCTGCCACGTGCGGGTTCTGGGCACATACGACGACCGTGCCATCCTCCCCGACCGATGCCATGAACTCGCAGAAGGTCTTCTCGAGGTTCTCGAGCGTACCGTAGTGGTCTAGATGGTCGGCCTCGATGTTGGTCACGACGACGATGTCGGGGTCGAGGAACAGGAAGGACCCGTCGGACTCGTCGGCCTCGGCCACGAACAGGTCACCCGAGCCGTTCCTGCCATTGGTGCCATAGCCCTCCACGATGCCACCGATGAGGAACGACGGGTCGAGCCCCAACGAGTCGAGCATCGTGGCGACCATGGACGAGGTCGTCGTCTTGCCATGCGTGCCGGCGACCGCCACCGTGGTGCGCCCGACCGAGAGCGCCGAGAGCATCTTGGCCCGAGGCCAGACGTCGATGCCCAGATCACGAGCGCGGATCAGCTCGGGGTTGGTGTCGGGGATGGCCGTGGACGTCACCACCACGTCAGGCGAGACCTCATCGATCGTGGAAGGCTCCTGGCCCACGTGCACCTCGATGCCGGCGTCCTCGAGCTCCCTGACATAGCGGGAGGTCTTGAGGTCGCTCCCGGTCACCGTGCAGCCGCGCTCATGGAGCACGAGCGCGATCCCGCTCATCCCGGCTCCCCCGATGCCGATGAAGTGGGCACGCGAGAAGGGCAGGTCGTTCGTACGGTCAGGCATAGGAAGGCTCCTCAAGGTATGCGTGTCATGCACGCTCATGGTCGGTACTACTTTACCTCAGGTCCGTGGCACGCGCGTGCGCGCGCGACCGCCTCCGTCTGGTCTGCAAGGGACGAGGCGGCCTTGTCCTGGGCGAGGCCATGGGCATCGAGGCGCATGCGGGCGCGACGGTCCGGGTCGTCCAGGAGGGAGAGGAGCTGCTCCGAGAAGGCCTTGGAATCGAGGTCCTTGTCGGGCACGAGCTCGGCGGCACCGGCGTCGACGAGCAGATGCGCGTTCGTCGTCTGGTGGTCGGCGGTTGCGGCAGGATAGGGTACGAGGACGCTCGGCACGGTGGAGGCCGCGATCTCGGCGACCGAGCTCGCACCGGCGCGCGAGAGGACGAGGTCGGCAGCTGCCAGCATGTCCCCCATGTCATCGATGTAAGGCATGACATGGTAGCGGGATGTCTCGTCATCATTCAGGTCGAGGTCGGCGACCACGGAGTCGTACTCCCCCTTGCCCGTGGAATGGACCACGACGACACCGGGGCGGCTCAGCAGCTCATGGCTCAGGGAGCATACCGCCTGGTTGAGATGGCGGGCACCGAGGCTGCCGCCGAACACCAGCAGCACCGTGGCATCGTCAGAGACCCCGAGGGCCTCGCGCCCGCGCCCACGGCTCCCCTCGATGACGCTGCGCCGGACTGGGTTGCCCGTGACGACGACCTCGGCCTCGGGTCGCTTGACCTGGTCGAACACGGCAGCGGCGGCAGGGAACGCCACGCAGACACGGTCGACCTCTCGGCCGAGCGTCTTGTTGGCGAGACCCGGGACGGAGTTCTGCTCGTGGATGAGGGTCGGCACCCCCTTGGCATGGCACCACCGGAGCAGGGGAAGCTCGACATAGGCACCGAAGCCGATGGCGACGTCGGGCATGGGACCGCCGGAGAACCTCCTGCCCAGCTCGCCCTCGGCAGAGCGCATGCGCACGAGCGCCGAGACGAGCGTCCAGGGGCGCGACCGGTCGAATCCCGAGACGTCGAGCGCCACGAAGTCGAAGCCGGCCTGGGGCACGAGCGTCGCCTCGAGCCGGTCGGGCTCGCCATAGAAGGTGACATGATGCCCGCGGGCGGAGAGCTCGTCGGCAAGGGCGAGGGCGGGATTGATGTGACCCGCCGTCCCTCCGGCCGCTATGGCGACGTCAAGTGCCTCTGGCATGTCAGTCTCTCCAATCCTTGCGCGTGCGACCGTCCTGGCCGCGGTCGCGCTTCCTTGGCGTGGAGGCCGGCCGCAGACGGTCTGCGGCAGAGTCCCCGAGGTTGATCCGCTCCCGGCTTCCCGAGGGGCCCGAACGCTCCGGTGGGCCCTGGACGCCGGAGGAGGGACGAGGCGAGGCGGGGCGCCTCGTGGCCGGTTCCCGTGAGGCACCGCCCTCCACGAGCGTGAGACGTGCATGGGACGTCGTGCTCGGCCGCGGCGGCATCGGACGGGCCGCGTGCCCCAGAGGCGAGGGCGCCGATGGCTCAGGGGTCCTCATGGCCTCGGAGCGGGTCATGACGGGGCCGACGTTGCCTGAGGATGGTTCCTCTCGCCATGGGCGGACATCACGGGAGCCACGGGCACGCTCACCAGTACGCCCGTCATCGGCCACGCCGAGGGACCCCCGCCTCCTGTCGTGGACGGTCTCGGGCAGGGAGCTGCCCTTCGAGACCGACACCATGAGTCCCACAAGCATGACGCAGGCCATGAGCGACGAGCCGCCATACGAGAGGAACGGCAGGGTCTTGCCAGAGAGGGGGAACATCCCGAGGACGCCCAGGATGTTGAGGAGCGCCTGGATGGCGATGAGCGAGGTGCAGCCGGCAGCGATGAGCCGCCCCGTGAGGTCAGGGGCACGGCGGCAGATGCTGACACCCGCCCAGATGAAGACGATGAACCCCGCGATGACGCCCAAGGTCCCCACCAGGCCGCACTCCTCGCCGATGATGGCGAAGATGAAGTCATTGTGCGCCTCGGGCAGATAGGAGTACTTCTGCCTGCTCATGCCGATGCCGACCCCCAAAAGCCCACCGCTCCCGAACGCATAGAAGCCTTGGAGCAGCTGGTACCCATCGCCATATGGGTCCGCCCAGGGGTCGAACATGGTGAGGAAGCGGGCGCGGGAGTAGTCGTCCTTGAGCGAGTAGGCAAGGAAGCCGACGGCAGCGATGGCGATGACCGCGAGCAGGATGCGCGGTGGAAAGCCCGAGAGGTACAGCATCACGAAGATGGTGAGCGCGACCACCATGGTCGTGCCCTTGTCAGGTTGGGCGAGGATGAGCACGAGAGGTGCCCCGACACCGACGGCGAGCAGACCCAGGAACCTCTTGAAGCTGATGTCACGCCTCTCGAAGAAGCGAGAGCATATGTTCGCGGCCGTGAGGACCACGGTGAACTTGGCAAGCTCCGAGGGCTGGATGCTCACGGGGCCGATGTCGATCCAACGCGTGGCACCATGCGAGGCCATGCCCATGGCCGCCGTGGCAAGCAGCATGAGCGTCGTCGCGACCCAGATGGGCACGAGCCAGCCCCCTGCGAGCTTGTGATAGTCGATGCACGCCACCAGCACGCCCAGGGCCAGCGCCGCCGCAAGGGACACGAGCTGGCGCTTCACATAGTAGGCAGCGTCCCCGGTCGCGTTGAGCGCCGTCACGGACGAGGCCGAGTAAATCATGAGCAGGCCGAACGCGATCAGCGCGAAGGTGACCGTGAGGAGGATGAGGCGTGGCGCCATGAACCTCGCAGGAACGCCGAGCAGGCGCCGGTCGAGCCAGCCCTGGCCTGCCTCGTGCGAGGTCCCCTGCCGTGCACGGCCACCCGGCTCGGAGGCCCGGGTGGCCCGGGTGGCCCGAGGCCCCCTCGGCATGGTCCCCGAGGCGGAATACGTCATCGGACGTCGTCCTTGCGGGAAGCGATCCTCGCGGCGCAAAGCTCCTTGAAGGCGCGGCCGCGCTCCTCGAACCCGGAGAACTCGTCGAACGACGAGCACGCCGGGGACAGCAGGACCACGTCGCCCGGACGAGCGAGCACGAGGCCTTCGTCGAGCGCCTCGGCCAGATGGGCGGCACGGACGACCTCGCAGGGACTCGCGACCTCGCGAGCAGCCGCAGCGAGCGCCGCGGCGAAGCGGTCGGCGGCCTCGCCGAAGCACACGACGCACCGTGCCGAGGCCACGACGCTCCTCGAGAAGCCCGCAAGGTCCGTCCCCTTGTCATGGCCCCCCACGAGAAGGACGACGCGACCCGGTTCGAAGGCCGTGAGGGCCTTCTCGACCGCGTCGGTGTTGGTGGCCTTCGAGTCGTTCACGAGACGCACTCCGTCGAGCTCGCCGACCGGCTCGATGCGATGCTCGAGCGGTTCGAAGGCGGCAAGTCCCACCGACACGTCGGCATCGCTGACGCCGACCTCGATGACGCTTGCGGCGGCCGCAAGGGCGTTCTCGAGGTTGTGGGTGCCCTTGACCCTGAGGTCGGCCTGGGGCAGCAGCACGTGCTCGTCCCCGTCAAGGCGGACGCAGAGGCGTCCGTCACGAAGGTAGGCGGCGCAGGGCTGCGACGGCACGCCCTCGCACGAGAGATGGCAGACGCGAAGGCCCCGGGCCTCGAGACGGCGCGCAAGGTCACGGCAGTGCGCGTCGTCGTCAGACAGGACCGCGAGGTCACCCGACGTGAGGTTGGCGAAGAGCCGGTCCTTTGCGGCGGCATAGGCCTCGAGGGTGCCATGCCAGGCAACGTGGTCGGGCGTGACGTTGAGGAGCACCGCCACGCGGGGATGGAGCAGCCGCGTCGTGGCAAGCTGGAAGCTCGAGAGCTCAGCCGAGAACCACCCGTCCTCCGGGCGTCCAGCCACCTTCGAGATGCAGTTCACGCCTATGTTCCCTACCGCCTCGGCGTAGCGGCCGCCTGCTCGCAGGAGGTCCCGCACGAGGGTGGTCGTGGTGGTCTTCCCGTTGGTGCCCGTGATGCCGATCCAGTCGTGGGGGCTCTCGCGCCAGGCGAGCTCCGGCTCGCCGATGACCTCGGTGGCGTGGGCGACCGCCGAGGCGAAGAAGGCCGAGCCCACGGGGATGCCGGGACTCGCGACCGCCAGGTCGTAACGACCAGCGACCTCGTCGGATCCGAGATGGACATCACAGCCCGCGCTGGCGAGGCCACGGCTGACCTCACCTTCCTTGGAATCCTTCCCACCCCACACCGTGACCGACGAGACGCGCCCGGCGCTCACCAATGGCAGCAGGTAGCGGGCCACCGCCTCGCCCGTCTTGCCGAGGCCGAGCACGAGGACGTCACCAAGGCGCGTCGATGGGTGTTCTGACATGTGAGACCGGCCCCCTAGCCGAGTTGGAAGTAGAGCGCGAAACCGAGCGCTGCGAAGGCAGCGGAGACGATCCAGAAGCGGATGACGACCTTCGTCTCGCTCCAGCCCTTCTTCTCGAAGTGGTGGTGGAGCGGTGCCATGAGGAACACCCGCTTGCCGGTGAGCTTGAAGCTCACGACCTGGATGATGACCGAGAGCGCCTCCACGATGAAGAGGCCACCCATGATGAGGGAGGTCACCTCGTTGTTCGTGAGTATGCAGAGCCCCGCGAAGGCGGCACCCAAGGCCAGCGACCCGGTGTCGCCCATGAAGATGGAGGCAGGATAGGTGTTGTACCAGAGGAAGCCGATGCAGGCGCCCGCGATCGCCGCCGCGAAGACCGAGAGCCCCAGCGAGCCGAAGATGTAGGACGCAAGCGTGAGGAAGAGCATGACCACGAGCACGGTGCCTGCGGCCAGGCCATCAAGCCCGTCGGTGAGGTTGACCGCGTTCGACATGCCGGCCAACAGCAGGAAGACGAAGAGGGCATAGAGCCAGGGAATCGAGACGCTCGTGCCGGCGACGTCAATGACCGTGGTGGGCCAGTCGAGCGAGATCGTGAAGCCGCCGGGGAAGACGAGCGCGGTGTCGGCGCCGCCCCAGTTGACCGCCGCGATGCAGAAGACGAACGAGATGATGCCGAGCCCGATCATCTTCTGGCTTGCGGTGAGCCCCAGGGAACGGCCATGGCTCACGCTCTCGATGTCGTCGAGCAGGCCGAGCAGGGCACAGGCAAAGGTGACCACGATCACGCAGACGAGGTCGGGGCGCCACACGCCGAACAGGATGCACGAGAGGAGCACGCCGGCCAGGAGGATGACGCCGCCCATGGTGGGCGTCCCCTGCTTGACGAGGTGCGTCTGGGGACCGTCGGCACGGACCTGCTGCCCGATGCCATCCTTACGGAGGAACCGGGTGAAGGGCGGCATGGCCACGATGACGAACAGCGCCGCCGTGAGCAGGGCCAGAAGGACGGTGTAGCTCGGGTATACGGGATCGCCTAGCATCGCTGCCCGGCCCCCTTCCCCGCAGAGGTACCCATCTGGGACGGGCGTAGGCCCTTCTCGAGGACGATGCCTGTCATTTCCGTCTCGATCATGCACGTCCTCCTGCGTTGGTTCCCATCATTGCGTGCTCAGGCTCAGGTCTTGCGAGGCCTCACTCATGATAGCCGAGAAGGTCGGCGCTGCCGACTCGCTTGCAAGGTAGGGGGTGTCATTGAGGCCGACATAGATGAGCACGGAGGCGTCATCGGCAGGCGCGAAGCCCACGAACGAGGCGAGGAAGCTCCCCGACTTGTAGCCACCGTTCTCGTCGGCCTGCTCGCCCGTACCCGTCTTGCCAGCGATCTCGAGACCATTGACCTGCGCATTGGTGCCTGTGCCTTCCGAGACGACCGTCTTCATCATGTCGACGACCTGGCTTGCGGTCGAGGCGGAGCAGGCCTGCGAGCCACTGGGCCACTCGACGCGCTCCTCCCCCTTGGCAAGCAGGAAGTGGGGCGTAGTGAGCACGCCCTTGTTGGCAAGGGCGCCTATGGCACGCACGATCTGGTCCATGGGGATCGCGAGGCCCTGGCCGAACGACATGGACCCGAGCGTGGCACCCGTATAGTCGGAGCGCTGCGTGACGATGCCCGAGACCTCCCCGGGATAGTCGATGCCGGTGGCCTGACCGATGCCGAACGCCGAGATGCCCTGCGAGAAGACGTCGGCCCCGATGGAGGTGCCCACGATGACGGCGCCCGTGTTGGAGGACCGGCGCATGATCTCGCGACAGCTCATGCTCATGGTGTAGTCACGGCCGTCATCGTCGGTGACGTTGTCGGTGCCGACCTGGACGCTCGACGGGACGCTGAAGGTCGTGTCGGCGCTTATGAGGCCGTTCTCGATGCCGATGGCCATCGTGAGGCACTTGAACATCGAGCCAGGCTCATACGAGTCGGACACAGGCTTGAGCTGGAGCTGCTCGTCCGTGACGCTCGAGGTGTCCGAGGGGTCGAGCAGAGGCGTCGAGCAGCAGGCGAGGACCTCCCCCGTCGAAGGGTCGGTCGCCATGACGGTCCCCGAGGAGGCCGAGTAGGTCTTGACAGCCTTCTCGATCTCGTCCTCGGCGGTCTGCTGGATGTTCACGTCGATGGAGATGACGATGTCCGTGCCGTTCTTGGCTGCGGTGACCTCGGAGTTCCCGCCTGCGATGGGTGTGCCGTCCGCACCGGTCTCGAGCACCATCTCGCCATCCGTCCCCGAGAGGACATCGTCGTACTCGAGCTCGAGGCCCGTCAGGCCATGACCGTCCGAGCCCACGAGCCCGAGCACCTGACCGGCGCACTTGCCATACGGATAGATGCGCTTGGTGTCCGCGAGCTCATAGACGCCATTGATGCCGGCATCCGAGAGGTCGCTCGTGAGCTGCGTGGCCACCGAGGTGTCGACCTTCTTCTTGAGGTAGACGAAGGTGGTGTCCTTCGAGAGGAGCTTCTCGTAGTCGGAGGCGTCGCCCCCGAGGTCGGCCGCGAGCAGCTGGGCCGTGACCGAGACGTCGGTGACCTCATGCGGGTTGCAGTAGATGGTCTCGCAGTCGACGCTCGTCGCGAGGACGTTGCCGTTGCGGTCGTAGATGGTGCCTCGCTTGGACGAGAGGGTGATGGTGTTTGTGGAGTTGCTCTTTGCGGCGGCCGCGAGCTCGGGGGCCTGGACCACCTGGAGCCATATGAGGCGCACGACCGCGACCGCGAAGACCGCACAGAAGATGATGAGGACCGTACGGGGGCCGTTGCTCGGGGCGGCACCCGACCCATCACGAGATGCACCCCGTCGCGTGGTGCGAGGTGCCTCGTCATAGGAGGAGCCGCGACCCGTTGTATGCGATCGCCGCGATTGTCTGCCTTGTGTGCTCACGTCTGTACAGTCTACGACTCGTCAGACGAGGAATCGGCGACGGCGGAGGCCTGCGCCACATCCCCATCGCTTGCGCTGGCCGTCGCCTGCGACGTGTCACCGAGGGAGATCTCGTCCGTCGAGGCGGCAAGCGTCATCCCGTAGTTCTGCGTGGCGATCCGCACGATGCGCGAGCTCGCGGACAGGACCGAACGGTTGATCTTGAGCTCGCTCTCGGTCGCCTGGCTGGTCTCGATCGTCGACTGGAGGGCACGGTTGTCCTGGAGGACCGAGACGGTCGCCGACGAGAGGGCGACCCGGCATACCCCGAGACATACGACGAGGCTCACGAGGGCGACGGCGAGCTTGATGCGGCTCATGAAGCGAGGTGAGACCCCCTGGCGCACCCGGGCGTCGAGACCGGCACCTTCGACGACCTCGAAGGAAGGACGACGCTCAGGCTGTGCCTCAGGCGCCCTCCTCTCGAGCGCGTCAAGGTCCACGGCCGCTGATCCCCAGTACTCCATAAGGCTCCCCCAAGGTATGTGGTGCGGCCGAAGCCACACCGTGCTGCGTGTGTTCTGCGATGGTGCTGCGTTTGATCTGCGTCTCTGGTGCGTGGGTGCATTGGTGCTGCTGCGTTTGAGGTGCTCTATGTACACGCCCCTCTCGGGACGGAGGTACCAGGTTCCTAGGATGCCTGCGTGACGTCAAGCTTGACCGCCACGCGCATCTTCGCGCTCCTCGCCCGTGGGTTCCGGGCGAGTTCCTCCTCGCCAGCCACGAGCGGCTTGCGAGTCCTGACCTCGACTATCGGCACATGCCCACATACGCACACCGGAAGGTCCGGTGGACAGATGCAACCTTGGCTCATCTCCGAGAAGATGTGCTTCGTGATGCGGTCCTCGAGCGACTGGTAGCTGATGACGCAGATGCGTCCACCGGTGTTGGTCCACCGGACGGCTGCCTCGAGTCCCCTCTCGAGGACGTCGAGCTCGTGGTTGACCTCGATGCGCAGGGCCTGGAAGGTCTTGCGTGCGGGGTGTCCCCCATGGCGCCTGGCGGCGGCCGGGATGCCCGCCTTCACGGCGTCCACGAGCTGGAAGGTCGTCTCGATGGGCGCCTTCTCGCGCCTGCGGCAGATCTCTGCGGCGATGCGCGAGGCGTACTTCTCGTCGCCGTAGAGACGAAGGATCCGGGTGAGGTCGGCTGCGGTGTAGTTCTGTATGACCTCTGCTGCGGTTAGGGTGTTTGTCCCCGGATCCATTCTCATGTCGAGGGGAGCGTCCTCGTGGTACGAGAATCCCCTCATCGGTATGTCAAGCTGTGGTGACGAGACGCCGAGGTCGAACAGGAAGCAGTCCACGCCAGGGACCTCCGCCCCGACGAGAAGGTCGTCGAGGTCTCCGAAGTTCCCCTTGAGGAAGCGATGGCGTCCGTCGGGTACCTCGCGCTCGAAGCGCTCGGTCGCGGCGGCGAGGGCCATGTCGTCCTGGTCGATGCCCAACGAGAGGCCGTCAGGTGCGACCCTCTTCGCGAGCTCGACCGTGTGGCCGGCCCCTCCGAGCGTGCAGTCGCAGACGACGTCTCCGGGCCTGGGGTCCAGCTCTCGCAGGACCTCATCCAGCATCACGGGTACGTGCCGATATTCGTCTGTCAAACGATTCACCTACTCGTCCTCGAACATGAGTGAGTCGAGCTCCTCGGAGAAGTCCTTCTCGACGCTCTCCCACCGTGCGGAGTCCCAGACCTCGAAGTGGTCATCGTTGCCGACGACCATGACGGAGCGCTCGAGCCCGAGGCGCTCGCGCACCTCAGGCCTCACCTTGCCGACACAGACACGGCCGGCCGAGTCGATCTCGACCGTGACTGTGCTGCTCGTGAGAGCACGACGCAGCTTCACGTCGTCCTTCTTGCGCGGGTTGAAGCCATTGGGAAAGAAGCTGCTCACCCAGGCCTTGTGGGCATCTGGGGTGAATCCGTAGAGCGCATCGTTCACGGGGACGAGGCAGACCTGCTCGCCCATCTCACGGCGATAGTCGGCAGGAAGGGTGAGACGGCCCTTGGCGTCGAGGTTGAATTGCTTCGCGCCGGTGAGGTACATCTCAGCTCCCTTCGTCATCTGTCGAGGGCCTGCTCCCCTCGATGCGTGAACATACTATAGGCCAAAATCGACACCATTCAACACTTCGCCCCACTTTTTCCCACCTGGAGATAAAAACCCGCCACTCGGCACCCTACCAGGGAAAAGAGCGCCCCCATATCTAGCGGGAACGGGTGTTCGATACACAACGACGGACGACCCCGCCACTATTGGGAGGGCATGATCCGGACGCCGCCGAGAGGGGCGGCATGGCTCGAGGCGTCGATCGCCACGCGCGGTCGCCGGTCGCTCTCGACAGGCAACGTCGGAGGCCATCCGTGTTGCCTGCCCAAGGTGACCCCGGGACGGGGGCGGCACACGAGGCCGGCAGCGGGGCTACGAGCGATGGGCGCGGGGATGCGCCCCGAGGTAGGCCATGCGCACATGTGTCCGGTCGACGTGGGTATAGAGCTGGGTCGTCGAGATGTCAGCGTGTCCCAGCAGCTCCTGCACGATGCGCAGGTCGGCGCCGCCCTCGAGCATGTGGGTGGCGAACGAGTGGCGCAGGGTGTGGGGATGGAGTCCCTCGATGCCAACCATGCGGCCCGCGCGCTCGCAGACCTTGAAGACGGTCTGCCTCGAGAGGCGCCCGCCACGCTGGTTCAGGAACACGGCCCCGGTCGGCGTGGACGGACGCACGAGCTGGGGACGGGCCTCATCCAGATACCTGGCGAGCACCGAGGCCGCAGACCCCATGATGGGCACGACACGCTCCTTGGAACCCTTCCCCACCACGCGAAGCAGGCCCTCGCATGAGCGAGGGCGACCCGAGACGTACGTCGGGAACTCGGCGTCCTCGGAATGGACCGTGCCGGCAGGGTCGACGGCCGGTTCCTCGTCGGGGACGATGTCACCCACATCGAGGCCGCAGAGCTCGGATACGCGCAGACCGCAGCCGTAGAGGGCCTCGAGCATGCAATGGTCGCGCAGGCCAGCCGCAGTATCAGGCCAGGATTGGTCGAGGAGCGCCCCCACCTGCTCGATCGAGAGGACGTCAGGCAGGCGCTCGGCCCGCTTGGGGATGAGGATGTTCGCCGAGGGGTGAGCGACACAGATCTGCTCGACCACCATGAAGCGATGGAAGCCCTTGATGGCCGAGACGGCCCGGCGCACGGAAGCGGGCGCCAGGCCGATCTCGACCAATGCGGATATATGGGACTCGATGTCCGAGCGCTCGACGGCCTCGGGGTCCGTGATGCCACGGTGCGCGAGCCATCCCACATAGCGCTCGAGGTCGCGTCCATAGGCCTCGACCGTGTTGGGGGAACTCCCCCGTTCCACGGCCAGGTAGGCCAGGTACTCCTCGAGTGCGTGGGAGAGGTCCACGGGGATGCGCCTACTCGGCCGCAGGCGCGCCCTGCTCCACGGCGTGACGGTCGCAACCCTCATGGTTGGCGATCGACGCACGCATGAACTCACGGAAGAGGGGCTGGGGCTTGGTGGGACGGCTCTTGAACTCGGGGTGGAACTGGCTGGCCACGAACCACGGATGGACGTCCTCGGGCAGCTCGATCATCTCGACGAGACGCTCGTCGGGGCTGATGCCCGAGAAGATGAGGCCGGCCTCGGCCAGACGGTCGCGATAGGCGTTGTTGACCTCGAAGCGATGACGATGGCGCTCATAGACGAGCTCCTCGCCATAGGCCTCGGCGGCAAGCGTGTCAGGCTTGACCTTGCAGGGATAGGCACCCAGTCGCATGGTGCCGCCCTTCTCGGTGACGTCCTCCTGGTCGGGCATGAGGTCGATCACGGGATAGGCGCACTCGGGGGCGAACTCGGTCGAGTTGGCACCAGGCATGCCGGCGACGTTGCGGGCGAACTCGCTCGTCGCGACCTGGAGGCCGAGGCAGATGCCGAGGTACGGGACCTTCTCGGTGCGGGCGCGATGCGCCGCGAGGATCTTGCCCTCGACGCCGCGCACGCCGAATCCTCCAGGGACGAGGATGCCGTCCGCGTTGCCGAGGACCTCCTCGACGTCGTCCTCGGTGAGGTTCTCGCCGTCGATGAGGTTGATCTTGACGTGGCGGCCGAAGAAGATGGCCGAGTGGTGCAGGGCCTCGATGATCGAGAGGTAGGCGTCGGGGAGCTGCGTGTACTTGCCGACCACGGCGATGGTGACCTCGTCGGACTTGGCATTGGCCGTGTGCATGGCATCGGTGAAGGCCGTCCAGCTGCTCATGTCGCTGGTGCGGGGGTCGAGCTCGAGGCGCTCGCAGACCTTCTCGTCGAAGCCCTGCTCGGCCAGGTGCTCGGGGACGTCATAGATGGAGGGGCAGTCGGAGTTCTCGAAGACGCAATCGGGGTCGACATCGCAGAACATGGCGATCTTGGCACGGATGGACTCGTCGACCTCATGGTCGCTGCGGCAGACGATGAAGGCGGGCTGGATGCCCATGGAACGCAGCTCCTTGACGGAGTGCTGCGTCGGCTTGGTCTTGACCTCGTGGGCGGCGGCGATGTAGGGGACCAGGGAGACGTGGATCACGCAGGCGTTCTTGGGGCCCTTCTCCTTGCAGAACTGGCGCATGGCCTCGACGAAGGGCTGGCCCTCGATGTCACCGATGGTGCCGCCGAGCTCGGTGATGACGACGTCGGCCTGGGTCTGCTCCTCGATGCGGCGGAAGCGGTCCTTGATGGCATTGGTGACGTGCGGGATGACCTGCACGGTACCGCCGAGGAAGTCCCCGGCACGCTCGCGCGCGATGAGCGACTGGTAGATGGAGCCCGTGGTGAAGTTCGAGTTGCGGGTGAGGTTCTCATCGATGAAGCGCTCGTAGTGACCGAGGTCGAGGTCGGTCTCCTTGCCGTCCTCGGTCACGAAGACCTCACCGTGCTGGAACGGGCTCATCGTGCCAGGGTCGACGTTGAGGTACGGGTCTGCCTTCTGCATCATGACCTTGTAGCCACGGGACTTGAGCAGCCGTCCGAGGCTGGCCGCGGTGATGCCCTTGCCAAGGGATGAGACGACGCCGCCGGTTACGAAGATGTGCTTGGTCATGTGTTGAAACCTTCCCGTGGGATGCGTGTGGTTGCTTTCCTACGGGTCTACATTCTACCGCACGAAGCGCCGCGCCACGGTTACTTCTCAGAGTCTGTCGAGAAGAACCTCGCGCCTGCACGACGAGGCGGCAACGTGAGCAGGAGCGGCCTGCGGTCACCATGGGCAGGCAACGTAGGTCTGGCCGCACGTTGCTTGCCCAAAGTGACCCCGGGCGTGACGCGGCAGGGGCTTCTCGGTCACTCTCGCCAAGCAATGCAGGATTGACCGCACGTTGCATGGCGAAAGCAACTCTAGAAGGACGGCAGACCTGAGAGCTTGCCACTCGCAAGCGACAGCACGCCTCAGGAGGCCGATGCCTCGAGCATCTCAGCCGCATGCGCGAGCGCCGCCTCGGAGGCATCGCCTGAGAGCATGCGCGCCACCTCCGCGACCCGCTCGTCCCCGGTGACCTCCGAGATGGTGGTCTCGGGGACGTCACCGGCAGACTTCGCCACCACGTAATGGCGGTCGGCCCGAACGGCGACCTGTGCCAGATGGGTCACCACGATGACCTGGTGGGTCCGGGCAAGGTCTGCCAGGACGTCGGCCAAGGCAACGGCCGTGGCCCCGCCCACACCAGCGTCGACCTCGTCGAAGACGAGCGTCTCGGCCGCATCGGCCTCGCCCGCCACGACCTTGCATGCCAGCATCACGCGGCTCACCTCGCCTCCCGAGGCGATCTTCTTGAGTGGGCGCGGCGTGAGACCGGAACCCGGCTGGTAGAGAAGCTCCACATGGGAGGGACCGGCAGGCCCCCACTGCGAGCGCGGCAGCCGTTCGACGGAGACCTCGAGTGCGGCGGTTCCCATCTCGAGACGGGCCATCTGCACACCGACCGCCTCGGCAAGGCGCGGCGCGGCCTCGTGCCGACAGGCATCGACGGCCTCCGCCGCATGCGCGAGCTCGGCCTCGCTGCGCTCGACCGCCTTGGCCGCTGCACGCTCGCGCTCACCGGAGTCCCCTGCCGCGTCGATGAGGTCGGCCGCAGCCGCTCGCCGTGCGAACACATCGTCCATGCTGGGGCCATAGGTCCTCATGAGCCCCTGGAGACGGGCCTGGCGCGTCTGCATGGCCTCGAGCTCGGCCGGATCCAGCTCGATGGCATCGCGATAGGAACGCAGCCCCTCGGCCACGTCCTGCGCGTCGATGAGGGCGCTCTCGAGGGCATCGGCACGCTCGGCAAGCGTGTGGTCATAGGGGGCCGCGGCGCGCAGGGCCGAGACGGCCGACGAGAGCCGGTCGGCAGCCCCTTCGTCGCCCGAGACGGCCTCGTGGGCAGTCTCGGCCGCACGGATGAGGGCCTCGGAGTGCTCGGCCACCGGAAGGGTCTCCTCGAGGTGCTCGAGCTCCCCTTCCTGGGGTGCGACCTCATCGATGCGCGAGAGGACGAAGCTCGCCTCATCGAGCCGGTCGGCCGAGGCGGCACCCGCCTCACGGACGCGCGCGAGCTCGGCCGCGGCAGCGATGGCGGCAGCGAGGGCCTCACGGTAGCGGGTCAGGGCCTCCGCGTCCCTCTCGCCCGCGAAGGCATCAAGGAGGGACGCGTGTGTGGATGAGGAGAGGAGCCGCTGGTGCTCGTGCTGCCCGCAGAGGTCGATACTCGTGCCGACCTGCTCGGCGAGCTCGCGCACGGAGGCCATGTGGCCATCGAGCTCCACACGCCCGCGGCCGCTCGCCTCGACGCTGCGACGCACCACATGGCCGTCGGGGTCGTCCCTCGTGAAGACGCGGCCCTCGACCACCAGGGCGGAGGCGCCCTCACGGACGGCGCCGGCATCGGCACGCTCGCCAGCGAGGAGCTTGCAGGCCTGGAGCAGCGCGGTCTTTCCCGCGCCGGTCTCGCCGGTGAGCACCGTGAGGCCGTCGGCAGGCTCTATGGTCGCGTCGCGGATGAGGGCGACATCAGTGACATGCAGCTCGTCGATCATCGACGGACGCTCCCGTAGAAGACGCGCGAGACGGACGAGTAGAAGCTCTGGGGGCCCGCATCCAGCAGGATCACGTCGCCAGGGCCACGGCGCACCGCACAATGCCGCGCCACACAGTCAGCACCGAAGATCTGACCGTCGACGAAGACCGAGCGCTCCACCGGCCGCTCGGGCGAGAGGTCGAGCTCGACCACGTCGGACGGGCTCGTGAGGAAGGCACGGGCAAGGATGGTGTGGGGCGCGATCGGCACGCAGACCATCCCGTCGAACTCGGGGGTCACGATGGGGCCGCCGCTCGAGAGGGCATAGCCGGTCGACCCCGTTGCCGTGGAGACCACGAAGCCGTCCCCCCTGAGCTTGTCGATGTGGTTGCCCGAGACGGACACCTCGAACTCCACCATGTCACCGAGGGCGCCACGCGTGAGGGCCAGCTCGTTCAGGGCGAAGCGACGCTCGTGGAAGGGCGTGCCGTCCATGCGGTCGAAGTCGACGTCGACCTCGAGCGTGGCCCGGCGGGAGGCGTGCATCTCGCCCGCGAGGGCGGAGGCCACCGTGGCCACGATGTCATCGGAGCCGGCACCCGTGAGGAAGCCGAGGTGCCCGAAGGAGAGGCCGAGGATCGGGATCTCGCGGTAGCCCACGATCTGGGCCGCCCGCAGGAGCGTGCCGTCGCCGCCGAACGAGATGACGAGCGCGGCGCCGGAGGGGTCGCAGACCCGGTCGGGCTCGCGCTTCTTGTCGTGCGCCCACATGACGTCGACGCCCTCGCGGCTCAGCCAGCCCTCGATGGTCGACGCGGCCTCGACCGCGTCAGGGCGGGAGTAGTTGGGGACGAGCAGGACCTCCATGGATGACTCCCCCTCGACTCGAACACCTGTGTCCAAGGAAGAAGTGTAACACCCGACATGGGCCACGCCCGGACCATGTCAGCGGACGGCAACCAGCCTGCACGGCAGGCCGACGACGACGCGGGCACACGCGCTGCGACGCATGTGGGGGCTATCGGGAAAACCCGACCTCCCACTGCCTTCGGAAGACGCTCCAGGTACCGGCGGGGGGAGCCTGAGGCACTAACGCCCGGCGGGCATGCGTCGGCCGAGCAACAGGTACTCATGGTTGCCCTTGTGCCCGGTGATGGGGCTCTCGACTGGTTCGGGACAGGCGAGCCCCGCCGCCTCGAAGGCCTCCACAACCCGCCTGACGCAGGCGAGACGGACCTTCTCGTCACGGACCACACCGCCCTCCCCCACCTCTCCGCGCGCCGCCTCGAACTGCGGCTTCACGAGGGTGAGGAAGGACCCGTCCGGCCCCAGCAGGGCGAGGACCGCAGGGAGCACGGTCGTGACCGAGGTGAAGGAGACGTCGCAGACGGCGAGGTCCACCGAGCCGTCACGGCCGGTGCCGGGCAGGTCGCAGATGTTGGTGCGCTCGAGGAGGGTCACCCGCGAGTCGTTCCTGAGCGACCAGTCGAACTGGGCGTAGCCCACGTCGACGGACACGACGCTCGACGCGCCATGCTTGAGAAGGCAGTCGGTGAAGCCGCCCGTGGAGCAGCCCACGTCGAGGCAGGCAAGCCCGCGCGGGTCGATCCCGAAGGCCGTGAGGCCGCGTTCGAGCTTGAGGCCGCCACGGCTCACATAGGGGATGGAACCACGCACATGGAGCTCGATCCCTGGGACCACCTGCTCACCCGGGGCATCAAGCCTGCGATCGCTGGTCGAGACGTCACCAGCCAGGACGGAACGGAGCGCGTCCGCCGACGTGGAGAAGAACCCCTGCTCCACGAGCTCGGCATCGAGACGCCTGCGGGGATGGGACATCTAGCCCTCTGTGGGGGTCTTGCCAGACGCGTCGTCAGGCGCGGCCTCAGGGGTAGCCTCCGCATCGGGAGCGGCAGGCTCCGAGGCAGTCACCGGACCTTCGGCATCGTCGGCGCCGGCATCCGAATCCGGGGTCTCCCCCTTCGCATCGCTCATGCGCGCGAGCTCCTCAGGCGAGAAGTCGACCTTGTCGACGAGGTCGACGGCACGCGAGCCGAGCTTGATGGCCTCATCGAACAGGTCAAGCGAGCGCTCGAGCGAGGTGTCCTTGTCGCGGACGGTCGTCACGATCTGGTCGAGACGACCCGTGACCTCCTCGAAGCTCTGGTAGGCGGTGACCTTCTGCTCGCCCGACATACTACTCACCCTCCGGGGTTGGTGCGGACTCAGGCTCAGGCTCGACCGTCTCGGTGGAATCGGTCCCGGCATCGGGGGACTCGACGGGCCTGGAGGGCTCAGGGTCTCCGGCCTCCTGATCGTGCGGCGCATCCACGACAGCGGAGGTCTGCCCCTGTTGCTCGCGGGCGACGGCGATGACGTCGATGCCCGCATCCATGTCACGAGAGATGCGACCGAGGATGCCGTTCACGAAGCGCGAGGACTCGTCGGTGCCATAGGCCCGGGCGAGACGCACGTACTCGTTGCAGGTGACGGCCACGGCGACGTCGTCCATGGCGACGAGCTCGTAGGTGGCAAGCCGCAGGAGGTTCCGGTCGACCGCAGGCATGCGCGAGAGCGACCAGTTCTTCGAGACCGACTCGATGACGGGGTCAAGGGCATCGAGCATGCCGGAGCACCCGCGCGCGAGCTCCTCGCCGAAGGGGTCGAGCGGCCCCTCGGAGAGGGCATAGTCACCCGACAGGATGTCATCGACCGTGCGCCCACTCGCCTCAGCCTGGAACAGGAGCTGCAGGGCCTGGCTTCGGGCGAGCGTACGCCCGGCGATATGCTCTTTCGACACGGTTGCTACTCCTTGGGGAACACGATGGAGTCGATGGTCACGTCGACGGACGAGACCTCGACGCCGATCTGCTCGTGGACAGCCGCGGCGACGGCCGTGCGCACGTCCTCTGCGAGCTTCATGAACGGGTAACCGAAGAAGACGGCCACGCGCACCGTCACATGGAGCTTGTCATCGATGACCTCGGAGTCGACCGAGGCAGGGCTCGTCTGCGGCTTCGTCGTGAAGATCGAGATGAGGCCCGACGCGAGGCTCTGCCCGTCGACCGAGGCCACGCCCTCGACCCGCTGCGCGGCCTGGCTCACGATGGCCGCGACGACATCCTTAGAGATGGCAATGCCGGCAATATGAAGCTCGTTGTCCATGGGACGGTCCTTTCGAGGTCCGACCGGCATCCCGGGATGCCGGCACGGGGAGGAAAAACTTCATTGAGGCCAGTATAGACGTTGGCGCTCACAAACTCCGGATGCACGCACCGGCATCCAAGGCCTCACATGGATGGTCGCGCCACACCCGAGGATGCGGCGCGACCATGAGGCATCTGGGAGGCGCGTCTAGACGCGGCCCACGAACTTGCCGTCACGCGTGTCGATCTTGATGACGTCGCCCTCGTTGAGGTACATGGGCACCTGGACGGTGGCACCGGTCTCGATGGTGGCAGGCTTGGTACCGCCCTGGACGGTGTCGCCCTTGAAGCCCGGGTCGGTCTTGGTGACCTCGACCTCGATGAACATGGGCGGGTTGATGCCGAGGAGCTCGGTATCCGCATAGAGGAGCGTACAGGTGTCGTTCTCCTTGAGCCACTGCGAGTTGTCGCCGATGAAGTCGACGGGCACGGGGATCTGCTCGTAGGTGTCATTGTCCATGAAGTAGTAGCTGGCACCGTCGTTGTAGAGGTACTGCATCTCCTTGGTGATGAGCTGGACGCTCTCGAACTTGGAGCCTGCGTTGCAGGTCTGGTCGATGACGCGACCGCTCTTGAGGTCACGGATCTTGTAGCGCACGAACGCGCCACCCTTGCCGGGCTTCACATGCTGAAACTCGACGATGGTGTAGTACTTGTCCTTGATCTGGAGACCCATGCCGTTCTTGAAGTCTGCGGTGCTGATGCTTGCCACGTGAAGCTCCGTCCTGTTACGTAGATAAGGGTACGGACGTGGACACGCCCGTACCCTCGTTGGTCATGCATTGAGTCAGTATAGCCGAGATGGCAGCTCCTGGAAACGACGGGCACGGTCGCGACACAACCACGCTAGCGAGCGTGCTTCGGGCCCCCGTCGTCTGACGAGGCGCCCGCGACCGAGGCCTCGTCCTTCTCGGCAGCCTTGCCCTTCTTGTGGAAGAGCTTGGGGAGGTTGTGGTCGACGCCCTGCATCTTGTCCCGACCGATATGGTCACGGATGGAACGGAGCAAGGCGGGGCCGTCGGTCACCGTGAACGAGAGGGGCACCGACGTGTCGGTATGGACCTCGATGCCGCGGACGTGCTTGCCATAGACGTCCGCACGGACGAGGTTGATGTTGCTCCATGGCATCTGGATGTAGCCGGCACCGCTCTCGGTACGGAACTCGAGGCCTTTCTCGCCCGAGATGAGGGTGCCCGGCTTGGCCGTGATGGCGCTCGCGAAGGAGTTGGCCTTGACGACGATGTCGATCGTCTCGTTGAGGAAGTCCGGGGGTGGTTCGTGGTTGAACATGGATGAGCTCCTTGTCTGTCAGACGCGAAGAACGAGACGGGGACGCGAACCAAGTCGCGTCCCCGTCTGTTGTACCCCAGAATCAGGTGCGGTCCGAGACCGGAATCCTAGAACAGACCCGCGAGGGCGCCAAGGATGCCGACGGCGAAGAGGCCGAAGATGATGGTGATGGGGTTGACCTTCTTGCGGAGCAGCCAGATGCAGAGAAGGGTGAGCACGAGGGGCATGAGGCCAGGAAGGAGCTGGTCGAACATGCTCTGGAGGGTGACGGTGTTGAAGAAGTGCGAGACGCCGTCGACCATCTGGATGCTGTAACCCTTGCCAGCGATCGTGGTGTAGGCCGAGAGCCCGGACTGGAGCGTGTCAGCGGAGACGTTGCCGCCGTTGAGGAGCTCGACGAGCTGGTCAACCGCAGGCCACTTGTCCGAGACGGCACCCATGTCGGCGCTGGAGAAGACGATCTTCGAGAGGTCGATGCTCGTCCAGCGAGGAATCAGGACGCCCATGATGAACATACCAAGGATGGAAGCACCCGTGGTGATCTTCTGCATGAGGCCACCGGAGAGGTCCTTGGTGATGTTGGAGCCCTGCTGATAGCCCAGCTCCTGCGTGTACCACAGGAAGGCCATACGGATGACGTTCCAGATCACGAAGAACAGGATGGGGCCGAGGTAGTTGCCGGCCAGTGCGAGCGATGCCGCGAAGGCACCGAGCACAGGACGGAGCGTGCCCCAGAAGACGGGGTCGCCGACGCCGGCGAGCGGGCCCATCATGCCGATCTTGACGCCCTGGATGGCCGCGTCGTCGATGTCGGCGCCGTTGGCCTTCTCCTCCTCGAGCGCGAGCTCCACGCCGAAGACGGGGGCGGCGACGTACGGGTGCGTGTTGAAGAACTCGAGGTGACGCTTGAGGAATGCCTTCTGGTCCTCAGGGTCGCTGTAGAGCTTCTTCATGGCCGGGATCATCGCGTAGCACCAGCCGAGGTTCTGCATACGCTCGTAGTTCCAGTTGCCCTGGAGGAACTGGGTCCTCCACCAGACGTGGATGCGGTCCTGCTTGGTGAGGTGTAGCTTCCCGTCGTCAGGAATAACTTCAGTGTCAGTCTTTGCCATGTGTATCACTCCCCTGCTTACTCGTAGTCGTTAAGGATGTCGTCCAGCGGATCGCCTGCGGAGCCAGACGATATGGCCCCTGCTCCGCCACCATTGAACTCAGGTGCGAGCTGGAGATAGACGAGGGCGATGCCCACGCCGATCATGCCCATGGCGATGAGGTTCAGCTCGGAGACGGCAGCCAGTGCGAAGCCGATGACGAAGAACGGCCAGAGCTTCGGGGTCGCCATCATGTTGATGACCATGGCGTAGCCGACGACGACGATGAATCCGCCAGCAGCCGACAGGCCACCCGTGAGCCAGCTAGGAATGGCTGCGAGGGCGCCGGAGACGGCCTCGGTGGGGACGGCCAGGACGAGCGCGGCCGGGATGGCGCAGCGCAGGCCCTGGAGGCAGATGGACGCGACGTGGTACATCTCGACGCCACGGACGTTGCCTGCGGAGGCAGCGGCGTCAGCGCCGTGGACGAGGCCCACGGTCAGCGTACGGACGAAGATGGTGAGCGCGAGGCCTGCGACGGCGAGGGCCATGGCCGAAGCCGTGCCGGTGCCGAGGTCGACGCCCTTGCAGCAGACCAGGATGGCGGATGCGGTGGAGCACAGTGCCGCATCGGGGGCCATTGCTGCGCCGATGTTCATCCAGCCGAGGGCGACGAGCTGGAGCGTGCCACCCAGGGCGAGACCGAGGGCAGGCTGACCGGCGACGAGGCCGATGAGCGTGCACGCGATGATCGGCTGGTGGAACTGGAACTCATCGAGGACCGACTCCATGCCGGCCAGGAACGCGATCAGGATAATCAGGACGATCTGTAGAACGTTCATATCTCTCCTCCTTCAGTTACTTGTCCATACCAGCCTTGGCGATAAGACCCCACAGATCCTCCGACTTGTCGGAGGGGACCTTCTGGATCGTGAACGTGGTGCCCGTGTCACGAAGCTTCTTGAAGGCGTCGATGTCGGTCTGGTTGGCAGAGACGGCACCGTTCAACATGGTCTTGCCCTCGGAGTGCGCCATCGAGCCGATGTTGATCTGCGGGAAGGCGACACCGAGCTCCTGTGCACGCACGACGTCCTCGGGGTTCTCGAAGAGGAGCATCGCGGAGCAGTTGCCGAAGCGAGGGTCCTTGTAGATGTCCGCAAGCTTGGCGACGGGAATCACGTTGGCCTTGACTCCTGGAGGGGCGGCCTGGGTGATCAGGGTCTTGCGCAGGTCGTCGTGGGCGACGTTGTCGGAGACGACGATGATGCGGTTGATCTTGAGCTGCTTCGCCCACGTCGTGGCCACCTGGCCATGGAGCAGACGGGAGTCGATGCGCGTGTGGACGATGTTGATCTTGCCGTCGCCCACGACCGTCCCCTCGGGGATGGCTGCCGCAGCAGCCGACGCACCGCCCTTCCTCTTGGGGGCAAGGGACTCGGGCTGGACCCGGACTCCCTTGCGACCCTCGACGAAGATGTGGGTGGCGATCTCGGCTGCAGTGTTCATCGAGAGACGGGCCGTATAGGCCTCGATGAGCATCGGCAGGTTCATGCCAGTCACGACTGCCCACTTCTCGTGGGAGCTGAGCTGGGCACTCACCTGGTTGAACGGGGTGCCTCCCCACAGGTCAACGAGGAACAGCACCTCATCCTGGTCATCGAACGTTGCAATTGCATCAAGCAGCTTCTTCTTGAAGTCATCGGGACCCATGCTGGGCTGCAGGGTGACCGACGCGACGTTCTCCTGATCTCCGAAGACCATCGAACCGCTCATCTTGATGCCGTCTGCAAAGTCACCATGACTTGCTAGGACAATGCCTACCATCACATAACCTCCTTGTTTTTCTCCTCGAAATTCACGGACCGAACACATTCGTCAGTTTAGACACTCATTCAAACAAACCACCCAGAAATCTCCCAAATTTCCGCGAGCGTTTTGCGAACGATTCTCGCTTGCAATTCCTGGATGCATAGTGCCTATTCTTAAATGTATATTCTTAGCACGAAAGTGCATTAACCGCAGAATGGTTTATCGTTTTAGCGTCATTCTTATCAGACACTTCAATGTTTGGTTGTATCGTCATATCGATACCAGTTGCATACTGACTGCCCGTGCCATGGGCCAGCCTGAGGGCTTTCTCTAAACCGTTTACCGATACGTTTTGACCGTTAGTGACGCCCATTGAAGGCAGACGGCACATACACGGCCGACGTTACTTGGCCACGACCGTCAGGGCATGAGGGGAGGCCGTGAACGGCTCGAAGCCGTCAGACGTCACGACGCCGAAGTCCTCGAGGCGCACCCCGAAGCGTCCTGGCAGGTAGATACCGGGCTCGACCGTCACCACAGCACCCTCGGGAATCACCTTGTCATAGGTCCGTCCGAGGTTGGGGCGCTCATGGATCTCGAGTCCCACGCCATGGCCCAGGCCATGCTTGTAGTAGTCGCCATAGCCCGCCTCCGCGATGAGACGGCAGGAGAGCTCCTGGATCTCGCTCCCTATCACGCCGGCATGGATGGCCGCGGCACAGGTCTCGTGCACCTGCCTGACGACGTCGTAGACGTGGGTCTCCTCCTCCGAGGGCGCACCCACGCACACGGTACGCGTCATGTCCGAGTGGTAGTCGTGGTAGCAGGCCCCGTAGTCCATCACGATCATGTCCCCTCGCTCGACCTTGCGGTCGGACGGCTGCGCATGGGGGTTCGCGCCGTTGGGTCCGGAGGCGATGATGGATGAGAAGGACAGCGCAGCAGCGCCGTTTGCCAGCATGTAATGCTCAAGCTCGGCCCTGATCTGCTGCTCGGTGAGACCCGGCTCTATATATGTGCAGATGTGCGTGAAGGCGGCGTCGGTGATGGCTTGGGCACGGCGCATGAGGTCGAGCTCGTCAGGCTCCTTGACGGCACGGAGGTCCAGGAGCTCGTCGTGGGTCCGAGGCATGAGGCAGGCACAGCCGGCATCCTCGAGGGCTCGCACGACCTCCTCGTAGAAGGCGAGCGTGAGCGACCCCTCGATCGCAAGCGTGCGGACCCTCTGGGCTGACACGACGCCCGCCAGCCACTGTGCATGGCCGACCTGCTCCATGTCGACGTTCCAGGCGGTGCCGGTGCCGAGGCGATCGAGGAGCGTGCCGTAGTAGCGCGAGTCGGTATGGAGCCAGAGCCCCTCCCGCGTGATGAGGGCCGTGTGCGCCGTCTCGGCGTCGAACGTCGCGTCAGCTCCGGTGAGCCAGCGAAGGTCCGGGTTGTTGCGGATGACGAGGGCATCATAGCCTCGCTCTGCCATGAGCGAGCGGACGTGGGCGATGCGTGCGTCGCACGCCTCGGTGGTCTGAGCCATATGGATGGATCCTCCAAAGCACGATGTGGACATATCTCCGCCCGCGGGGCGGATGGTGACGATGGCCCTAGGACGGGTCGGCTTCAGGATGGGGTGCCACCTTACGGGCGCGTGAGGAGCACCAAGCCGAAAGATGGCGGCCGAGCAGGCCCTCGTCGGGATCCAGGAGCCTCACCCTCCCGGTAGCCTGAGGGCAGGCGAGCAGGAACCGGTTGGACCTCCTCAGGACCGAGGACCTGAGCGTCGACAGGAGCAGGTCGGGGTCCACCTGGCAGACGACCTCGGGCACCCCAAGGGATGCGAGCAGGTCGTCCTGATCGGACACGAGCTCCACCGGGGCGATTCCCTGGCCACAGGAGATGCGGGCCGAGAACCTCATACCCTCCCCGAGAAGCCTCGACCAGGGCACACCCGCAAGCTGTGGGAGGTCGTGCAGGGCGCACGCGAGCTCCGTCCCATACGAGATCCCCTGCCGGACCGCGACGGAGGTCGAGTTGAGCATGAAGGCACGCGACCGCTCGCAGAGGGTGACCTGCTTGCGCAGGGCGTTGACGTCGCCCGAGACTATGTCGGTGGCCGCAAGGCCGAGCAGGGAGAACGAGCTCTCGGAGTCGCACATGGCCGCCGCCGCGAAGGTGGCCCGCGCCAATGCCGGGGCCTCGCCCTCCACGAGCTCCATGCGGTCGAGGTCGCAGATCACGAGGCGCGGATGGCGGGAGGCCCCCACCATCTTGTGGCCACCGCCGACGGAGAGGTCCCCCGGCGTGGTCGCGCACAGCGAGGCACATCCGAGGTCAGAGGCGACCTCCACGAGCGTGGTACCCCCGCACCAGACATCGGCCACGAGGGAGCAGGCCGGGAACAGGTCCATGCCGCCCACGGCGACAAGGGCGTCATCAGCGGTGATGCCGATGCGGTCCAGCTCGGAGCAGAGGTCGGGCAGGCATGACACGTCGGACGACACCCTTGAGGGAGGCACCTTGACCGGCTCGACCCTGAACCCCGCATCGGTGAGCGACCTCCGGACGTCCTCGACGAGGGCCGCATCGACATCAGGCGAGCTGGCGAGTGCTGCGATGCGTGGACGGCCGACGATGCCACGGAGCTCGCGGCCCACGAGGTCGAGGGCCCCAGGGCCCACCCTGAGGTTGCAGGACCCGTCGGGCAGGCTCAGCGACTGCCGCATCACGTCGATGGATTGGTTGCTCATAGCAGGCCCTTCTCCCAGAGCAGGGACGCGGTGGCGTCGGCGACCTCCGAGAACGTGCGTCCCGTGATGCTGACCGTGAGGTCACAGCACCCGACATAGAGAGGCTGACGCCGCGAGAAGACGAGCGCCGCATGGGAGCGGTCCCCAAGGTCCGGGCGCTTCTCGGGATGACGGATCTGCCTGAGCGAGTCATCCAGGTCGCCCTTGAGATAGACGATGGTGCCCATCCGGTGCATGAGCACCGCGTTCTCTGGGCGCTCGACGATGCCGCCGCCGCAGCTCACAAGCAGGGAGGACTCGGACTCGAGGCGCCTCAGGGCCTGCGTCTCGGCGTCGCGGAAGGCCGGCTCGCCCTGCTCGGCGAAGATGCGGGCGACCGTCGAGTGCAGGTCCCTCTCGACGAGGGTGTCGGTGTCCACGTAGGGACGATGAAAGAGGCGACCGAGGTTGCGCGCGAGCGTCGACTTCCCGGCGCCCAAGAAGCCGATGAAGAAGACGTGGTCGCATCCCTCGTGACTCACATAGCCCTGTGTGCCGTCCTGCACCTTCCGACCTCCCCTGCCCTGGTGTCTGCCTTCGAAGAGTATAGAGCAGGAGCGCACGCGTCACTCCCCCTCGAAGCGCACCCCCGAGAGCGCGAGACGCTCGCCTACGCGAAAGGCCTGCGTGTACCACAGGTCACAGGTCGACTGGGGCCGTACGAGGATCGTGGCAAGGCCGGCGAGGTTGCCGGCGAGCACGTCGGTGAACACCTGGTCGCCGATCAGGACGGCCTGCTCGGCAGGGACGCCCACCTTGGCGAGCGCCACCCACACGGCGAAGGGAGCCGGCTTCATCGCGTGGTCGACGACCTGGCACCCGAGGTCGCACGCGTCCGCGGCGACCGCCTCGCCATGGAAGTTGTTCGAGAGCAGGCAGCAGGCCATGCCCAGCCCTCGGGCATGCGCGAGCCAGGCACGGACCTCAGGGGGTGCGACGTGCGTGTCGCGCGGGATGCAGGTGTTGTCCCGGTCGAGCAGGAGGGCACGCACGCCCTTGGCGGCAAGCGCGTCGAGGTCGATGAGGTCGACCGAGGACACGTAGCGCGATGCCTCGACGAGGGAGCGCGTCACGACTGGGCCTGGGCGGTCTGGGCAGCCGCGATGGCGGCCTGATGCTCCTCGTAGGTCTCGGAGAACGTGTGGTTGGAGTAGGTCCCGTTCTCGATAATGAGGAAGTAGAGGTAGTTGGTGCTCGACGGGTTGAGGGCCGCGTTGATGGAGGCCACCGAGGGCGTGCAGATGGGAGTCGGGGGCAAGCCCTTGTTGAGGTAGGTGTTGTAGGGACTCGCCGTCTTGAGGTCGTCGGCCGTCACGTCGCCGCCGGTCACATAGCCCATGGTGGCGTCGCTCTGGAGGGCCATCCCCTGCTTGAGGCGGTTGTAGAAGACAGACGAGACGAGCGGTCGGTCGTCATCGGTCACGGCCTCCTTCTCGATGATCGAGGCGAGCGTCACGACGTCGTAGTCACTCATCGTGACACCATAGGTGCTCTTGATGGCGGCCTCGCCACTGGCGAAGTCGATGCCGGAGGTCTCGGTGGAGTACTGGTCGAGCATGGCCCTGATGACCGAGTCGGCGGTGATCTCCTTGCCGGCGAACTCATAGGTCTTGGGACAGAGGTACCCCTCGAGGGAGTCGTTCTGCGCATCCGCGAGGAAGGGATAGTCGGCCTGGTAGTTGGAGGCCTTCGCCTGCGCCGTGAAGTCATCGGCCGAGATGCCGAGGGTGCTCTCGACCAGGGCTGCCGTCTTGGTGACGGTGTAGCCCTCGGGGAGGGTGAGCTTGGTCGAGCTCGACGCGGGGCCGGCAACGAGCTGCTGGACGACCTCGGAGACGGTGGCGCCGGTCATCAAGGAGTACGTTCCGGGTTGGAGGCTCTGGTCGGCCTTCTGGTTGGAGACCTCCTTCATGAACTCGTCGGTGGTCGAGATCACGCCGGCGTCCTTGAGGATCTTGGCGACGGAGGATGCCCCCGAGCCGTCAGGGATGGCCACCTGGACCATCTGGCCCGCGGCCACCGTCGAGGCGGTCTCGGTCGTGGAGGACGAGGTCAGCCGTGGCATGACCACGAGGACGAGCACGAGGATGACGACGGCCGCCACGGCACCGCCCACGATGAAGGGAAGCTTGCTCGCGTGCGAGTCGGCACCTCGGGCATAGCGCTCACGCTGTGCCCGCGTACGGGGAGTGGCAGCCTGCGTGGTACGGGCCGTCCGCGCGGAGACGCCCGTCGAACCAAGGGCGTTGTGCTGGGAGGCGCGGCGGGTGGGCTGCGACGGACGCATGCGCGTGGCGGATGGGGTTCCCTGTGCGGATGGACGGCCCGCAGGTCGGGCCGCGCCGGCACGCCCCGCCTGGGACCTCGAGGGCCTAGGTACGGCGGAGGCACCCTGGGGGGCACCATGACGCGAGGCCCCCGAGACACGCTCGTGGGAACCAGTCGAGGTGGTGCCACCGAAGTGGGAACCAGCCTGCCGCTTGCTGTTCTGATCCATGAGAACCCTTCGTCTATCGCTGTGCGTCGAGCCAGACCTGGAGGAAGAGCGAGGCCGCGACCATATCCACCTTGCCACGCATCTCGCGCTCGCTCAGACCTTCCTCACGAAGTATGCGCTTGGCCTCAGCTGAAGATAACCTCTCGTCGACAAACTCCAGGGGAAGAGCGCATGCACGAGCCACGGCCTTGGCCTGGCCCATGATGAGCTCGGCCTGGGGCCCCTGGTCGCCTGCCATGGTGAGAGGGCGGCCGGCGACGAGGACGTCAGGCTCATAGTCCTGGATGATCCGTCTGAAGGAGCTTGCGCATGACAGGACCTCGGCCGCCGGGAGGACCTTCACGGGACTCGCGACCCTTCCGGAGACGTCGCTTGCGGCGATGCCGATCCTCGTCTGTCCGATGTCGAGCGCGAGCGCCCTCACAGCTCAGTGACGCTGCCCGAGGCGACCGAGGCGCGGGCAGCGGCGAGCACGTCGTCGATGCCCGAGGGGTCCTTGCCGCCGGCCTGTGCCATGTTGGGCCTTCCGCCACCACGCCCGCCGACCTTCTCGGCCAGCTGACGCACGAGGTCGCCCGCGCCGAAGCCATGCGCGACCGCGTCGTCGGTACCCGCAGCGAGCAGGGCCACCTTGCCGTCAGGCGTCGTGGTGGCGAGCACGCAGGCGCAGGCCTTCCCACCGTTGCGGTCGCGGATGGTGTCCCAGACGTCACGAAGCTGCTTGGCCTCCATGCCATCGAGGCGTGCGATGACGCAGCGATAGCCATCGACGTCGATGGCAGCGGCCATGGCATCGGCGACCTTGTTGGCACCAGAGCCCGTGAGGGCGTCTCGGAGGCGATGCTCGCCTTCCTTGAGCTGGCCTTGCAGTGACGTGATGCGCGCAGGCACCTCATCGGCACGGCACTTGAGCTCTGCGGCGGCCTCGTCGAGGGCAGCGAGACGACGTCCGACGAAGTCGAGGGCACCCTGGGAGGTCACGGCCTCGATGCGTCGGGCGTTGGAGCCGACGCTCGACTCGGAGACGATCTTGAACAGGCCGAGCTGCGCGGTGTTGGTGGCATGCATGCCACCGCAGAGCTCGCGCGAGAAGGGCAGCTCCTCCGCGCCGACGGAGACCACGCGCACGACGTCGCCGTACTTCTCGCCGAACAGCGCCACGGCGCCCGAGGCCTTGGCCTCGTCGATCGGCATCTCGCGGGTGACCACCGGCTTGGCGGCGATGATCTGCTCGTTCACGATGCGCTCGACGGATGCGAGCTCGTCGGCCGTGACCGCCTCGAAGTGCGTGAAGTCGAAGCGCAGGCCGTGCTCGTCCACATGCGACCCCGCCTGGTTCACGTGGTCGCCCAGCACGCGCTTCAGGGCCGCGTCGAGCAGGTGGGTGGCCGTGTGGTTGCGACGGATGAGGGCACGTCGGGCCACGTCGACCGAGCCGGAGGCGATGTCGCCCACCGAGAGGGTACCTCCCGTGACATGGCACACGTGGCTCACGAGGCCACCGGCACGGGTCTGCGTGTCATGCACGGCGACGCCGAACCCGATGCCCTCGAGCTCGCCGGAGTCACCGACCTCCCCGCCCATCTCGGCGTAGAAGGGAGTCCTCGAGAGGACGACCTCGACGTCGTCGCCCTTCACGACCTGTTGGACGCTTGCGCCGTCCTTGACGAGGGCCAGGACCTCGCAGCCCCCGATGCGGTCGTAGTCGTAGCCGATGTAGGTGGTGGGGGCGATGGTGTCTGAGAGCGAGACCCATACGTCCGAGAAGGTCCCCCAGACCTCGTCGGTCACCTGCGCGCGGGCACGAGAGCGCTGCTGCTCCATGAGCCGGCCGAAGCCATCCATGTCGACGGCGTGCCCGGCACGCTCGCAGATCTCACGCGTGAGGTCAACGGGGAAGCCATAGGTGTCGTGGAGGGCGAAGGCGATGTCGCCAGGCAGCACCGCTCCGGCCTCGAGCGATGCCATGGCATCGTCAAGGTAGGTGCGGCCCGTCTCGAGCGTGGTCGAGAAGCGCTCCTCCTCGGCCGCGATGATGCCGTCGATCAGAGCCTTGTTGGCCGTGATCTCGGGGTAGACCCCGCCCAGGAGGCGCTCGACCTCATGGGCGTAGGTGGCCAGGAAGGCCTCGTGGACCCCGAGGATGCGTCCATGGTAGATGGCCCTGCGGAGGAGGCGGCGGAGCACGTAGCCACGCCCCTCGTTCGAGGGCAGGATGCCGTCGGCGATCATGAAGGTCACGGCACGGGAGTGGTCGGCCATGATGCGCAGGCTCGTGTCGGTGGCATCGGAGGTGCCATACGTCGTATGGGTGAGGCGCTCCCCCACGCCGATGAGGCTCTGGAGGATGTCGCCGTCATAGTTGGTCGACTTGTGCTGCATGATGGCACTGATGCGCTCGAGGCCCATGCCCGTGTCGACGTTGCTGTGCGGCAGGTCGCAGAGGGTCCCGTCCTCCTGACGGTCGAACTGCGTGAAGACCAGGTTCCAGAACTCGAGGAAGCGGTCGCACTCGCAGCCCGGGGCGCAGTCCGGGCTCCCGCAGCCGACGTCGGCGCCCTGGTCGAAGTAGATCTCGGAGCAGGGGCCGCAGGGACCGGTGGGGCCGGCGGCCCAGAAGTTGTCCTCCTCGCCCAGGCGGGAGATGTGGTCCTCGTCGACGCCGAGCGAGCGCCAGATGTCGTGGCAGTCATCGTCATCGGTGAAGATGGTGAAGTAGAGGCGGTCCTTGGGAAGGCCGAGGTTCCTCGTGATGAAGTCGTAGGCCCACTCGCAGGCCTGACGCTTGGAGTAGCCTCCGAACGAGAAGTTGCCGAGCATCTCGAAGAACGAGAGGTGCCTGCCGTCGAGGCCGATGGCATCGATGTCATTGGTGCGCAGGCACTTCTGGCACGAGCAGGCACCGATCTGGTCCATGGTCTTCGTGCCGAGGAAGTACTGCTTGAACTGGTTCATGCCGGCGTTGGCCAGGAGCAGCGACGGGTCGTCAGGCACGAGCGAGGAGGACGGGAAGAGCTTGCAGCCCTTGTCCTCGAAGAACGAGAGGAAAGAGTCGCGAATCTGGGCAGTGGTCATGGTGGGGTAGTCGGTCTCGCTCATGGTTCTCCTTGCTGGGTTTGATGGTCATAGCATCGTGCGCATGCGGTCGTTCGCATCAGGCGCGTGGGAAGGGACGTGACCCGGCCCGCGCCTGGCGAGGCAGTGTGATGGCGTCAGGTCTGGTCGTGCCCCTCGTCGGAGGGGGCGGTCTTGCCATCGGCATCCGTGGCAGGCCCCGTCGCGGGCCCCGGCTTGACGTCCTTATGGGCATCCGCAGGCTTGGGGATGTCAGATGGAGGCGGGGTCGCCGCGCCCACCGAGGCCGCCATGGTGTCACCACGCCTGGTCCTGGCCGTGCGCTCCTCGTCAGCCGCATGCTCCTCCACACGGTCGTGCAGGAGCTCGGCAAGCGTGGGCTTCACACCCTTAGGCCGCTCGGTACGCGCGATCGTGGGACGCTCGGTCTGCTGCGCCAGGCGCGAGGACTCGAAGAAGTGCGGGTCGTCCAAGGCGTCGAGCGTGGGCGACGGCGCACCGTCAGGATGGTGGTAGGGCGTGGACTTGAAGAGGGCGCCGTCGTAGCTCACGAGCTGACGACCCGTGCTGCGCTCGAAGTAGTACACGAACACGCCCTTGATGGCAGCCGAGAGGGGTACCGCCACGGCCATGCCCAGGGCCCCTCCCAGGCTCGCGCCGATGGTGATCGCCACGAGCGTCATGACGGGATGGACCTTCACGGCCGACTGCATGACCAGCGGCGAGATGACGTTGTCGGTCACGTTCTGGGCCACGACGGCGACGACGAGCGTCCAGAAGGCGAGCGCCGGGTTGACGAACAGGGCGATGACCACCGCAAGCGCCGCGGAGACCCACGGACCGATGACGGGGATGAAGTGCATGATCCCCGTGAGGACGCCCATGAGGCCGGCATAGGGATGGCCGATGAGGGCGAACCCGACGAAGGAAAGCAGCCCGTTGATGAGCGACGTGATGAGGATGGAGCGCATGTAGCCGCCCATGGACCTGCTCATGACCGCGAAGAGCAAGGTGAGGTCGTGCTCCTTGTCGGGGCCGGCTATGACGGCGAACTCACGGATGATCGTGGGATAGTCCTTGGCGAGCCAGTAGGCCACCACGAGGCCGAGGAAGCCCATGACGAGGGTGTTCACGGCGTTCATCACGTTGGGGATGAGACCGCTCGTGATCTGCGAGGCGAAGTCCTGCGCCACCTTGGTGGTGGCCGAGGAGAGCGTCGAGACTACGTCGGCCACGTTGGACTGGAGCCCCGCGGTAGAGGCGTCACCATAGTTCGCCCAGAGGTCCGACAGGGCCTGCTGGATCTGCGTGAAGTACCCGGGTATGTGCTCGATGAGGTTGAGGAGCTGCTCGGTGAAGGCGGGCACGAGCACCACGAGCACGCCGACGGCGATGCCCACCACGACGAGAAGGGCTATGAGGGCCCCACCTGCCCGACCGACGTGATGGTCTTCCAGCCAGTTGGTGATGGGACTGCACATGAAGCCCACGATGATGCCCACCAGCAGGCATTCCACCGCAGCCCCCACCATCCCCAGCGCCCCGAGGACGAGGACGAACACGAGGACACCACCGATGAAGGACCAGATACGGACCGCCGTCGCCTTCGAGTCGCGATAGCGGCGCTCCTCCCCCACGCAGGTGTCAGACTCTTTCTGGATCATCAGACCTCCAGCCGTTGGCCGCCTGGCCCACGGCATCACCGACATGCGATTAGCCCTGTGATTGTACCAGCTTGGGCAGGAGAGGCACGCCGGCGGGCCCGATGGCGGCATGTCACCTCGTCGACCGCGGAACGACGGCCCGAGATGCATGCCTAGTCGATGATCCCCTCGGGGTCGATCTTCTCCTGGACCTTCTTGAGGGTACGCCGCAGCAGGCGGGAGACCTGCACCTGCGAGATCCCCAGACGGCTCGCGATCTCGACCTGGGTGAGGCCCTCGGCGAAGCGCATGCGGATGACCTCCTGCTCGCGCGGGGAGAACTCCTTCACGGCCTGCTCGATGATCATGCGGTCGTCGGAGGTGGCGAGCGCCTCGTCCTCGGTGGCATAGCGGTCGATGACCGAGGAGGCCTCGTCGTCTCCCGAGCCGCCGCCCTCGAGGGGTACCGACGTATAGGCGCTCGACGACTCCATGGCCTCGAGCACGTCGTCGACCGAGACGTCGAGAGCCTCGGCGATCTCCTCGACGGAGGGGCTGCGCTGCAGCTCCTTGGTGAGCGAGTCGGTGGTCTGGTTGACCTTGGCCGAGAGCTCCTGGAGGCGCCGCGGCACACGCACCGACCAGCCCTTGTCGCGGAAGTGGCGCTTGATCTCACCGAGGATGGTGGGCGTGGCATAGGTGGTGAACTCGAGCCCGCGAGAGGGGTCGAAGCGGTCGATGGCCTTGATGAGGCCGATCGTGCCGACCTGTATGAGGTCGTCGAGCGACTCCCCGCGGTTCTTGAACTTGCTGGCGAGGAAGCGCACGAGGTTGAGGTGGCTCACGATGAGCTCCTCGCGGGCGTCCTCGTCGCCCTCCTCCTTGTACCGGCGGAACTGCTCGCGGGTACGCTCCTTGTCCCAGGCCAGCTTTCCCTTCTTCTGGGAGGTACGACTAGGCATCAGCGGCAACCCCCGCGCTCTTGACGAGGGCGAGCTGTGAGCCGTCATCGGTGAGATGGAAGTCGTCGCAGACGGCCGAGAGGATGAGCGTCGCGTACTCGAAGGCGTCGACGTCCTCGTCGGCGGCAGCCTCCGCCGAGCGGGCGCCCAGCGAGAAGTCCATGCCCATCATGCCCTCACCCACCGTGAACTCGACGTCGCAGGAGGGGGGCTCGGTCGCACAGGCGTAGACGAAGCCCTCCTCCGCGGCCATGCGCACGTCCTCGACGTCATCGACGGTCATCCCCGCCACGACGGCGAGGTTCGAGGCCATCATGCGGACCGAGCGTGCATAGGCGGGCTCGGCGGGGACGCTGAGCCGGACAGTCTGGGATTGCATTCGATGTGCTCCTTGCTAGTGCTTGTCTTGGGCAGATGCGTCGTCGGTCGAGGGGTCGGTGGCGGGGACGGCCTGGCCCTGCTCGTCGGAAGCAGGCGCCTTGGGGGCACCTGCCGGATAGGTGAAGTAGCCCTCGTCTCCCTCGACCTGGCTGGCCGGCAGGGACTCGTCGACGGGCTCCTCGGCACCCTCGAGCTTGGCCTGCTGCTTGGGCTCCTGACCCGAGAGCTTGGAGACCACGCCGTTCGCGGCGGTGGCCACGTGCCCGGCGACGTTGCTCACGGCATCGGCCACGTTGGCGCCCGTGCCGGTGACCGTCGAGACGTCGGCCAGGATCTCGTCGACCTGCATGAGGTCGAGCGAGGCGGCATCGATCGTGGTCTGGGCCTTCTTGAGCAGGGGCTCGAGCTCCTTGGACGCGGGGCCGAGCTCGTCCATGACGCCGTCGAGCTTGGTGATGGAGGGCTGGAGGTTGTCCATGGCCTCGGTGGCCTGCTTGGAGAGGTCGTCGACGGCCTTCCTGGTCTTACGCAGGGTGAGTGCGATCTCAACGACTGCCCAGACGCCCGCGATGACGAGCACGATGAGTGCGATGTCGAGCGGTCCCAGTTCCATGGTGTCTCCTTATGGTGTCCCGCAGCCCACGCCGAGGCGGGAGCGCATACCTTGTCTGCGTCATTCTACCCGTTCGCAGGAGAACCATCCTGCTCGGATGTGGGAGCCGGCGTGCCATCGGCACCCATGGCCTCGGCACGGTCACGCGCCGTGGCCTCGACGCGCCAGGCCTCCCAGCCTCGAGGCCCAGGCTGGTAGAACGCACCCCGCTCGAGGCCGTCGGGAAGGTACTGCTGCGGCACCCAGCCAGACGGGTAGTTGTGCGGGTAGAGGTACGGACCATAGTCGTCGGAGCCGGGACGGTGACGGTCACGCAGGTGGTTGGGTACCTCGCGGCGCGGACCGCTCCGCACCTCGGCGAGCGCGGCGTCGATACCGGACTCCGCGGCGTTCGACTTGGGCGCGAGCGCCAGGTAGACCACGGCCTGGGCCAGGTTGATGCGGCACTCGGGATAGCCGATGACCTCGGTCGCCTTGAAGGCGGCCTCTGCCACGAGGAGGGCCTGGGGGTCGGCGTTGCCGATGTCCTCCGAGGCACAGATGAAGATGCGCCTCGCGATGAACTTGGGATCCTCGCCGGCGTCGATCATGCGCGCCAACCAATAGAGGGCGGCATCCGGGTCGCTGCCCCGCATGGACTTGATGAAGGCCGAGATGATGTCGTAGTGCATGTCGCCGGACTTGTCGTACGCCAGCCCGTGGCGGGGGTTCGCCTCGGTGACGAGTGCGGACGTGATGTGCCTGTCGTCCGCGAGCTGGCTCGCGAGCTCGAGGGTGGTGAGGGCCGCACGGCCGTCGCCACCGGCCAGGGTGACGATCTCTGACAGGGCGTCGTCGTCCAGGGTGTAGGTGCCAGCCAGCCCGTGCTCGCTCGTGAGCGCGTTGGTCACGAGGGTGGCGAGGTCGTCATCGCCCAGGGCCGTGAGCTCGACCACGCGGGAGCGCGAGAGCAGGGCGGAGTTGACCTCGAAGTAGGGGTTCTCGGTGGTGGCACCCACCAGGACCACGATACGGTCCTCTACGGCATGGAGGCAGCGCGTCCTGCTGGCTGCGGTTGAAGCGGTGGATCTCGTCGACGAACAGGATGGTGCGCCGCCCTCCCACGAGGAGGCGCTGCTCGGCAGCATCGACCTCGCGGCGGAGGTCCTTGACGGTGCCGGTGACGGCCGAGACCTCCACGAACTCGGCATGGGTGGTGTTGGCGATGATGCGCGCCAGGGTGGTCTTGCCGGTGCCGGCCGGCCCGTAGAGGATGACCGACGAGAGCACGTCGTGCTCGATGGCGTTGCGCAGCCACGAGCCCTCGCCCACCGCCGCCTCCTGCCCCACGAAGCCCTCGAGGGTCTGGGGACGCATGCGCACCGCGAGCGGGGCGTTGGCGTTGCGCTTGTAGCGCTCGATGTCAGAGAAGAGTGTGTCCATGTGCCCGATTGTAACGCGAGGCGCGATGCCACGGACGGCGCAGCGGCCGCAGTCGGATCCGTCGTGCGACGCGTGCGCCGCGCCGCGTTGCCAGCGCCTATCGGCCCGAGGCGGCAGGCACGGGTCTGGGTCCCGGCTGCCCTCCCCTGCCGTCCGACCACGATTCCCTGCTCCCCACCGAGAAGAACGTCCCGCACGGGCCTCTTGGGGGAATGAGCATGGCAGGCACCCACGCCAGGGCGCCACGACCGAGGAGGTCCCATGGTTACCGACGCGCCACATGGCTCGAAGCAGCATCTCCTGAGGAAGTCAGGTCCCCTGCTCGACTCGCTGGGCCACCTCCGCGAGGCAGGCTATGCCCTGCGACCGCCCTTCACCTACAGCCACGCCCGCATCACCGCCGCACCATGGCGCATCAAGGACTGGGACTACTACCTCGTGAACGACGATGACTATGCCGTCGCCCTGACCTTCTCGGACATGGGCTACGTGGGACTCGTCTCGGCCTCGGTCATCGACTTCGCCGCCGGCACCTCTCGTACGACGAGCGACATGGTGCCCCTGCCCATGGGGCGCATGGGCGTACCCGCGAGCTCGGACGAGGGCGACATCGAATGGTCCAGCAGGCGCAGCCGCGTGAGCTGGCGGCACACCCCGGCAGGACGGCGCCTCTCGTTCTTCATGGCGGACTTCGACGATGGCGAGGACCTCGAGGTAGAGGTGCTTCTCGACCAGGAGCCTCGCGACTCCATGGTGATCTGCACCCCCTGGGATGACGACGCGGCCGCCTTCTATTACAACCGCAAGGTCATCGGCATGCGGGCGCGCGGCGGCTTCAGGCGCGGGGCCCTCTTCCACGAGTTCGCGGACCCCGGCTCGTTCGGGCTGCTCGACTGGGGCCGTGGGGTGTGGACCTATGACAACACCTGGTACTGGGCTGCCGCACAGGGTCTGCAGGCCGGTCACGTGGTGGGCCTCAACCTCGGCTACGGGTTCGGTGACACCTCGGCGGCCAGCGAGAACATGGCCTTCGTCGATGGCATCGCCCACAAGCTGGGCCGGGTCGACCTCGGCATCCCCCGTCAGGCGGACGGGACCTATGACTACCTCGCCCCCTGGCACATGACCGACGACGAGGGACGGCTCGACCTGACCTTCTCGCCGGCCATAGACCGGACCGACCTCATCGACGTGGCCAACGCCATCGTGAGCGACCAGCACCAGGTCTTTGGCACGCTCGACGGCCAGGTGGTGCTTGACGACGGGAGCACGCTCGACATCGTGGGCCTCCGTGGCTCGGCCGAGCACATCCACAACAAGTACTAGCGGACGCACGCAGCACTCAGCACGCAGCACGGTGGAATCGTAAAGAGGGGCCCCGCCGAGAAGCACATCCCGGCGGGGCCCCTTGGTCGACCAGACGAAGCCCTACCCCGCCAGGAGGCCAGCCAGTGCCACGAAGGCGGAGATCACGCCGACGAGGCTCTCGCCGCCGAGGAGGCCGGCGGCGATGGCCTGCCCCTTGGACTCGTCCGCGGTGGTCTTCTCGGCATCCTTGCCCTTGTGCATGCGGTCGAAGACGAAGCGCACGAGCGCGCCCACCGCGGCACCCGCGGAGAGATAGAACGGGAGGTAGACCCCGAGGCCGAGCGTCATGACGGGAAGGCCCACGGCGGCCATCACGCAGCCGGCCACGATGCCGACCACGAAGGCCGGCACGTTGGGGATGCCGCCCGCCATGGAGGCGACGACACTTGCCTGGGCGGCGACGAAGGTCTTGTCGGCACCGAAGGCGTCAGGCCCATAGACCATGCCCATCGCATAGAGCAGGAGCGCAGCCACGACGGCACCCACGAGGCCGCCCACGACCATGCCCGAGAACTGCTCGGCGGGAGGCGTGGCGAGCTCGTCGCCGGCCTTGAGGTCGTTCATGACGTCGCCGCAGATGCCGCAGGCCACAGCCACGACGGCACTGGCCAGGAACAGGCTCTCTATCGAGAGGTCATGGAAGAGCACCTGGAGCAGGAGAAGCACCAGCACGCCGAAGATCTCCATGGGGTTCACGCCCGTGGTGCCCGTGAGCCAGCCGGAGAGGTACACGCAGAACCAGGCACCGACGACCATGACGATGCTGGGAAGGAGCCCCAGGCCGAGCGCGAAGGCGGCAACGCAGGCCACGATGGCGACCACGATGGCCACGACGGAGCGCGGCGTCACGAGACGGCGGGCACGCTCGGCAGCCGTGAGCTCGCCCTCGCCCACGCCGCCGACGACGGTGGTCGCGGCATCGCCGAGTGCGGCGCCCGCGGACTCCGCGCGACGGGCGGAGATGGCCCGACGGGCGGCGGGGATGACGTTGCGCAGGATGACGCCACCGCCCACGCCGAGCATGAGGCCGAGGCCGAGGCTGGTGCGGATGTCGCCGGCACTCGCGACGTCACAGATGCCGAGGGCAGGGAACGCCACGCCCACGCCGAAGTTGCCGATGAGGGCACCCAGGAACCACACGCCCGCGGGGACCACGCCCACGATGAAGCCCATGGCCATCATCATCGGCGAGTTGTAGATGCCCAGCGACACACCCGGCAGCGCAGTGCTCGCGAACAGGCGCGAGGGAAGCAGGCCCAGGTTGTCGCGCAGGAACGCATAGAGCGCCGAGACGCCCATGCCTCCGAACAGGGCACGACCGTTGGTGCTCTTGGCGTCGGCCGTCGCCTTCAGGGTCTCGGCCGCGCTGGCGCCGATGGGATAGGCGAGCTTGCGCTGACGGATGAAGTAGGGCTGCAGGCACGCGCAGGCGACGAGGCCCAGGGCCGTGCCGGAGAGCGTCGCCACCAGCAGCTCGGGAAGGCTGACCTGCGCGCCCGTGCCCAGGATCCAGAGGCCCGGGATGGTGAAGGCCAGGCCGCCGGCCACCATGGAGCCCGCGCTCATGGCCGCATGGCACACGTTGGCCTCGTGCAGGTCGCTCGAGCCGAAGAGCCTGAGGGCCAGGACGGAGACGAGCGCAGCGAAGACGATGGGCCAGGGAAGCGCGCCCATCTTGAGTGCGATGTAGAGGGAGCTGGCCGTGAGGACGGCCGAGCCTATGGCCCCGATGATGAGGGCACGCGGGGTCGCCGCGCGGCGGGGCCTCTCGCCTGCGCCCTCGCCTGGGATGGACTGGGAGGTGGCAGGGCTCTTCTGTGACGGCATGGGTTCCTCTCGGAAGGCGAGGCGTCAAGTCTCGCGTAGGCGGCACAAACGCGTGCAGTCTAGCACGAACTGGCAGATATTTCAGGGTGGATATACACCTGTCTATCCAATGCAGGCGGCAAGGCGTCACGAGGCGGGCCTGACGCAGGGGGCTCACGGGTCGAATCCGACATGCAACGTCACCCGCATGGCACATCGTCCGACGTCCTCGACCCGAAGCCGCCGAACGCTCACCCGCTCGCAGGTCGCGTCCCTACTGCACGAAGTAGCCGCTCCTCGGGAAGCTGCCAGCCACGTCCGGGAAGGCATCCTCGGCATAGGCCACGAAGTAGTCGTCCGTCATCGACGAGATGAAGTCGACCGCCGCGAGGTCATGGTCGGACTGCCAGTCGTAGGTCTGCCCGTAATGCGAGAGGTACGCGTCGAGCCGCGCGATGTGGTGCCGGAAGACCGGCGCCGACTCGTCGCCCGCCTCGAGGTCGGCGAGCACACGCTCGTACATGCGTGCGAACAGGTCCCGGAGCTCGCCGGAGCAGGCGTCGTTGACCTCGCTCGCGTTGTAGATCCTCTCGTAGTTCTCGCGCTTGGCACGTCGAAGCTCGCCAAAGCCCTCCTCGCTCATCTGGATGCGGCCCGTCCCCAGGCTGTGCTCCACGATGTCGCAGACGAAGGCCGAGAGCGCCCAGGCGTTGTAGCCACCGCCGAGGCCGTCGGCGAAGTCGTCCTCGCCCACCAGCCCGGCATGGATCGCGTCCTGACGGTCCTTGCCCACATAGGCGATGATGTCGGCGAGACGGACGACGCACCCCTCGAGGGTCATGGGCCGGAGGTGCGAGATGGCCTCGGCGCCGGTGGCCCAGCAACGCTCCACGACCGCGTCGAAGCCGTCGGCGCCGTCGAAGCCCGCAAGGTCGGAGGTGGAAAGGACCTGCTGCTCGAACTCCCCGTTATGGCAGATGGCGCCATCGAGGGTCTGGAGCGTGAGGTTGCGACCGTACAGCACGTCGAGCACACGGACGCTCTGCACGTTATGGAAGAACCAGCGGCCGGTGCGCCCATGGTAGGCGTCGTTCAGGAAGTGCTCGCCGGCGTGGCCGAAGGGCGTGTGGCCGATGTCATGGGCGAGCGCGATGGAATCGATGAGGTCGAGGTTGAGGCCGAGGGCCCGACCGATGTCCCGCGCCACGCGGCTCACGAGCTGCACGTGCAGGCCACGGCGGGTGATGTCGTCGTTCACACGGAACGAGAAGACCTGGGTCTTGCCGGAGAGCCGGTTGTACGCAGGGGTGTGCATGATCTTCTCGGCATCACGGACGAAGGGTGGGCGCAGAGGCGAGTCCTCGTCACGCCGCGCATCGTCGCGACGGATGGCCGCGGTGTCGGGTGTGGCGGCCGTGCTCAGGAGGTCCCGCGCACGCGTGCGGGAGACCTGGGATGCGACGGACGGCGAGAGCTCGAGCGCGAGGCCCGGGGCCTTTCTGTTGATGCAGCGTGACATGGGGGAATCCTTTCGACTCCCTCCACTGTAGCCCAAGCGCAGGACCTGTGAGGGGAACCCTCACAGAAGTGCCGCGCCGCTCCCCGTCGGGCCCTACTCGGCGCCGACCACGAGGCAACCGACGTTGAAGCGGCTCGTGAACTCGCCGATGGTGTTGGTGTAGCCGCAACGTGTGAAGACGCCCGCGAACCTGCCGCCGAACAGGTAGAGGCCCTCCATGTTGTTGGCGGGGGCGAAGTTGGTGGGGTCGGCCCAGTCGGGCACGCCGCCACCTGCGATCGTGGGCGTGGCGTACTGGTGCGCATAGGCCTGGACGACGCCACCGTCGGCGGCCGTGGCAGCGAGCACGCGAGACCACTCGTCGGCATCGACATCGAGCCCGGCCACCACGCCGGAGCCGTTGTAGCCACCGGCAGGCTTTGCGATCCAACGGTCCTTCTCGGCGTAGGGGGCAAGGTCCGCTCCAGGGGCAAGGCTCACCGTGTATGGCACGTGGGCATGGACGAACTCGAGCTCGTCGCCAGAGAGGATGTCTGCGGCGAGGTCCGACCAGAGCACCGAGAAGACCGTCTTGGTCGCCACGGGCCAGGTGCGGAAGCCGCCGACCACGCAGACGAGGCCCGCCTCCTGCGCCTCGACGAGCGCCTCGGCGCCGTCGCAGGGCTTCTCGGCGACCTCGCTCGGGACGGCCCTGCGCCACACGAGGTCGATGGGGCCCTCGTCGTCACGGAGCACGCGGCAGGTCCTCGGACCGTTGGCCCCGGGACGCTGGAACTCCACCATGCGCAGGTCATGGATGTCAGTGAAGCGGGCTGAGACGCCACGGTCGCGGAACTGGTCCACGAAGTCGGCGACCTCGTCTGCCGAGACGGACTCCGCGTAGTCGACGATGGCGAGCGACGGATGGTCGGGCTTCCTGCCGGTGCAGGAGATGTTGGCCCAGGTGGCATAGACGTCGAGGAGCTCGTCGACACAGGCGCCGGTGACGTCGAACAGCGAGACGGGCAGGTCTGGGTGACGGGACTCGAACTCGCGGTAGGTCTGGGAGAGCTGGACGGCATGGCTGACCTCGTCAGAGACCGTCATGCCAGCCGAACCGTCGGTGTTGAGCTCGCAGAACTGGTAGTCCCCCGTGTCCTCGTCGAAGAAGACGTCCACGCGGGCCAGGGGGATGAGGCGGTCGTAGCCCGTGGGGACGAGGGCATAGCGCTCGAGGGGGTCCGGGAGCGCGAAGGTCGCGCGGAGGGTGGCTCCTTCCGGGGTGTCCTCGAGGTAGCGGGCCGTGACCTTGTCCATGATGCGGCCCATGGTCTCGGCAGCGTCACGCAGGATCGAGACGGCGGCCTGGTCGAAGATCTTGGGGCTCATGGCCCAGGCGACGGCCTCGCCGTGGGAGCGCGCATGCGTGCTGGCCAGATAGGTCGAACCAGACTCACGGCCGTGGACGTCACCGCCGAGCTCACGGGCGATGGAGCAGAACTCATCCTCGAGCGCACGGCCGGAAAGCACAGGCCGATCCGAGGCGGATACGGCTACCTGGGCATCTGACATGGACGTACTCCTTAGGACAAGGACCGGTGGGGTGAGCCAGATATATCCAATTGCACAACGAGACATAGTATCAGGCGGGAGCGATTCCGCATAGGGTGCTCGCGAAGCCTGCATAACCTGGATACCCCCATGACATCAGGCATTCACAGACCGCCACCAGGTCTGGCAGGAGGCGCATCGAGGATCGATGCGGTGACGCCGCGCGCGAGGAGGGATGATGCGATGTTGGGAACAATTCATACGTACGCAGACATGACATCGGGACGCACGGAGGCGAGGGAGGCAACCATGGAGAAGAGCCGTATGCGCAGTGGGCGCTCGCCCGACACGGAAGGTGCGGACGAGGCATGCCCCACCAAGCTGCTCATCGCTCGGGAGTTGAAGGACCTTCTCGCCCACCGCTCGCTCGACGACATCACGGTGAGCGAGCTCTCGGCCGCCTGCTCCATCACACGCCAGACCTTCTACTACCACTTCGACGACATGCTCGACCTGGTGTGCTGGATCTACTCGAGCGAGGCCGACGCCGCCCTGGGGTCCGAGCGGACCCACGACACCTGGCAGCAGGGGCTCCTTGCCATCCTCGAGTACCTGCGGCGCAACCGCGCCTTCGTCCAGGCGACCTTCCATGCCGTCGACCCGGCGTTCACGCAGCGCTACCTCCGTGAGCAGACCAACCTGCTGCTGGCGGGAGTGGTCAGGGAGGAGGCGGCAGGTCTGCCCCTGTCTGCCGCCGACGCAGCCTTCATCGCGAGCTTCTACTCGTACGGCTTCATCGGATGCGTGGTCGAGTGGATCGAGGGTGGCATGCGCGAGGAGCCCGAGCACCTGGTCCAGCGCGTGGCCCAGGTGACCCAGGGCACCATCGACGGGGCCGTCCGCCGCCTGGCCGCGCGGTAGGCGGCGGACGTACGGGCCGGACGTTCCCCTCGTCTGCCTCCACCTCTTTTACACCTTCGCGTCATTGACAGGCTTGAAGTGTCCAGAATGGGGCATCAACCTCGGAAGAGACAATCCGTCAAGGAGGATGCCATGTATTACAGCTCTGGCAACTACGAGGCCTTCGCACGTCCGCGCAAGCCCGAGGGCGTCGACGGCAAGCATGCCTACATCGTCGGCACCGGCCTTGCCGCCCTCTCGGCCGCGGCATACCTGGTGCGCGACGCCCAGATGCCTGGCGACCACGTCCACATGCTCGAGGCCCGCCCGCTGGCTGGTGGCGCCTGCGACGGCTGGCACTACGACGACCGCGGCTTCACCATGCGTGGCGGCCGCGAGATGGACAACCACTTCGAGTGCATGTGGGACCTCTTCAAGACGGTCCCGTCGCTCGAGCACGAGGGTCAGACCGTCCTCGACGAGTACTACTGGCTCAACAAGGACGACCCCAACTACTCCCTCTGCCGCGCCACCGAGCACGAGGGTGCCGACGCGCACACCGACAAGAGGTTCGGCCTGTCCGAGAAGGGCGCCAAGGAGATCGCACAGCTCTTCCTCACGCCCAACGAGCAGCTCTATGACAAGCGGATCGACCAGATCTTCGACGACGAGGTCTTCGACAGCAACTTCTGGCTCTACTGGCGTACGATGTTCGCCTTCGAGAACTGGCACTCCGCCCTCGAGATGAAGCTCTACATCCAGCGCTACGTCCACCACATCGGGGGCCTTCCCGACTTCACGGCCCTACGCTTCACCAAGTACAACCAGTATGAGTCGATGGTCCTGCCGCTCATCAAGTACCTCGAGGGCTTCGGCGTCGACATCCGCTACGGCGTGCGCGTGACCAACGTGGACTTCGACATCGTGCCGGCCACCGAGCACGCCCCGGCCAAGAAGGTCGCGCGCCGCATCACCGCACTCGAGGTACCCGAGGGCTGCGAGATGGACGACTCGGGTCGTCCCGCCGACCCGTCTGCCGCCACGACGACCCACATCGACCTCACCGAGGACGACCTCGTCTTCATCACCAACGGCGGCTGCGTCGAGAACTCCACCTTCGGCGGCCAGCACACGGCGGCCCCGATGAGGCCCGAGCTCCAGGAGGGCGGCGGCTGGGACCTCTGGAAGAGGATCGCCGCACAGGACCCCTCGTTCGGTCACCCCGAGAAGTTCTGCTCGGCCCCCGAGCGGTCCAACTGGATGAGTGCCACCGTGGAGACCTTGGACGAGGAGATCCTCCCCTACATCCAGCGGATCTGCCACCGCGACCCGCTGTCGGGGCGCGTGGTGACGGGCGGCATCGTGACCGCCCGCGACTCGAGCTGGCTCCTCTCGTGGACCATCAACCGCCAGCCGCAGTTCGCCGACCAGCCCAAGGACCACTGCCTCGTATGGGTCTACAGCCTGTTCACGGACAAGCCGGGTGACTTCGTGAAGAAGCCCATGCGCGATTGCACCGGCGCCGAGGTCTGCGAGGAGTGGCTCTACCACATCGGCGTGCCCGAGGACAGGATCGTGGAGCTGGCCGAGAGGCATGCCAACACGACGACCTGCATGATGCCCTACATCACCGCGTTCTTCATGCCGCGCGCCGCCGGCGACCGCCCCGACGTGGTGCCCGAGGGCGCCGTGAACTTCGCCTTCCTGGGCCAGTTCGCCGAGACCCCGCGCGACACGATCTTCACCACCGAGTACTCCATCCGCACCGGCATGGAGGCGGTCTACACCCTGCTCGACGTCGACCGTGGCGTGCCCGAGGTGTGGGGCAGCGTCTATGACGTCCGCTGCCTGCTCGACGCCACCACCAAGCTGCAGGACGGCAAGAAGCTCGGCGACCTCAAGCTCAACATGGTGGAGCGTACGGTGCTCGACGGCGTGGTCAAGAAGGTCGACGGCACCGACATCGGCAAGCTCCTGCGAGAGTACGGCCTGATCTAGGCGGCGCGACCCACCCGTCCTTCTCGGCAGTCACGTTGACGTAGCGCATCCGGCACCTTCTGACCCCCAGAAAGGTGCCGGATGCGCTATCTCGATGCAGGGGCGGGTGCAGGGGCGGAAGCGGATGCAGGAGCGGGACGGCAGGCGTCAGTTGATCGAGAGGAAGCACTGCTCGTCGGCAGGGGTGAGCGAGAGGCCCAGCTTGTGCTGCAGGTTGATCGAGGCGACGTTGTCCGCGAAGATCTGGGCCCACGGGGTCCACCCATGGGAGAGGTGCTCGTCGATCTTGGCCGACTCCAGCGCGGTGGCGTAGCCCTGATGGCGGTGTCCCTCGAAGACCTCGAGCATCCCCATGGACCCCTCGGCGTGGCTCCCGATGTAGCCCACGAGCTCGCCGTCCTCGAACCCGCCCGTGATCGTGCCCGCAGCGCAGCGACGCCGGATCTCCTCTATGGGGAAGAACTCCGGATGGGTGTAGTGGTCGCGGACCGTCTCGGCCCACTCCACGCCCAGCGTGCGTATCTCGAGGGCGGACGAGACCGGCAGGGGCGTCCCGGCCGTGTACGCGGCCACCGAGAAGAACTCGATACGGCCCTCGGGAAGTCCCCAGACCTTGCAGACCTCCTGCCCCAGGCCGGGACCCGCCAGCATCACGAACTCCCAAGCGGGATGTTCCTCGAGCACACGCCTGACCTCGGATGACGAGTCGGCCCAGATCTGGATGTCCCCGTTGTCGAGCGCGAGGCACACGCTGGCAGGCGTCGCCGCAAGCACATGGCCGATCCCACGCCGCAGCACCTCGGCCATGGGAAGGCACCAGCGAGGGCCCGCCTCGAGGGTCGCGAGGCCCTGCCTGTCGAGCTCGGACCGGTCGGCCGCGACAGGGCCGTGCGTGACATCTGACATGAGGTTCCTCCAAGGACGGCGCAGTGGTCTGCGCACTGATGAGCTGCTGGTAGACCCTACTACAAGTGGGGCTCGCACAACAGGGGCCGCATCACACCAGCCGGAGCTGCTCGCCGGGCTGGCCGGTCATGGCGTCGGGCCCGCCGGGCTCATGACGGCCGCCCGCAGGCCGAGGCGAGCGACCCCTCTGGGCGGTCGCGGCCCCCGACGCACCTGGGACGTCATCTTGGCGAGAAGCACGGGCCGTGGCGGCACATGGGGTCACGTCGGCCTTTCCGCTCATGCCCGTCCCATGCCCCTTCCCACGCCTGCCGGCCACGGCCGCACCCGCGTCACGAACGCGCGCCCTGTGCCCCAGCGCGGCAAGCACGCGGTCGGCGACCTGCTCGGCACCGCGCGCGTCGGGATGGTCGAAGCCGTCTGCCAGAAGGAGCCGGTTCGCGTCCATGACGCCGCGCCCGTCCAGCAGGTACAGGTTGGCGTGGCGCGCGACCTCGTGCGTGATGATGCCGGGGACGTCCTCCCAGCAGCTGCCGGGGTGGCTCGGCCAGGCACGCTCGGCATGCCAGAGCGGCGTGACCACCAGGCAGGGCACCTCGGGCCAGGCCCGGGCCACATGGCGCAGATAGGCCGCGACGTCACCGACGACCAGGCTGGCACCGCAGCGCTCGAAGCGGTAGTTGGCGCCCAGGGCCACGACGACATACGAGGGGGTGCCCACCGAGGCGAGCCCGGCCAGGGAGGTCTCCTGGAAGACCTGGCCGCCGATCCCCTGGTTCACGAGGTCACAACCGAGCCCGCTCGCCACGAGCGCAGGCCATGACCGCGCCGGGTCATCGGTCACGAACCCCTGCGCGATGGAGTCGCCCAGCACGAGCAGCGAGCCCGCCAGGCCCTGCGCGGACGCCACGGGCCTGATGAAGCTCCCGTTGCAGGCCACGTCGCGCACCTCGCACCCGCGCAGCGCGGGGAGCCAGACACGGACGGAACGGCCGGGCACGAGGCCAGGCAGCGCCGAGCCGTGCCGTGGCGTTGCCGCAGGTGTAGGCATGCCGTCGCCCTCGCCGGCGCAGGCGAGCTCGAAGCGCACGAGCCCCTCTCCCTGGGAGGGCATGCGGCAGGCGAGGTGCGTGCCGTCGACGTCGCAGCTCAGCCCATCATGCGGGACGGCGACGTCGCGCTCGGCCGCACGGGCCCGCTCGACCGAGGCCACATGGGTGCCGTCGACCATCGCATCGACGAAGGCGAGCTGGGCCGTGGTGCCCTGCGGCTCGGGGTCGACCCGGACCTCGAGGGCGACCTGCGTGGCATCGGTCTCGAACGAGAGGGTCACACCCGAGGTGCACTGCGCCATCTGCGAGAAGAGTCCCGGATGCCAGGCCATGCAGCTCGAGAGCGCACGCCTCTGGCTGGGAAGGAGCCGCCACGGGCGCATCCAACCGTCCGCCAGCTCGTCCACGACCAGGGCACCATGGAGGAGGTCGCGCGACGAGCTCCGGACAGGCATGCCGTCCGGGACCTTGTGCGCGTCGCTGTTGTCGAGTGCCATCGCTCCCCGTCCGTCGAGAGGTGCGCGCGGCGCACCGGGTTCCCCTCCATTCTTGCACGACCCCGCTCCCCGCGCCCCCATCGCGCCGTGCCATTCTCGTGCCGAAGCGCGGCCTTCGTGACACCTGTCGGCGGCACGTGTCACGATGGGGTCCCAAGACGACCAGAGAGGACCACGTGCCACACCGCATCGCCCCGGCCACGGCAGACGAGAAGTACCAGCAGATGACTTGCGCCCCCGTGGCACCCCTCATCGTGAGCCTGGCCATTCCGACCATCGTCTCGAACCTGGTCTCCACCATCTACAACCTCGCCGACGCCTTCTTCATCGGCCAGATCTCGACCTCGGCCTCCGGGGCCATCGGCGTGGCCTATGCCACCATGACGGCCATCCAGGCCGTGGGGTTCTTCTTCGGCCAGGGCGCGGGCAACGCCATCTCGCGCGAGCTCGGCCGCCAGGAGGTCGCCAAGACCGGACAGATCGCCTCGGTGGCCGTGGCGAGCTCGTTCCTGGGCGGCATCGTGATCGCCGTGCTGGGGCTTCTCCTGCTCGAGCCGATCTGCACCGTCTGCGGGGCCACCGAGACCATCATGCCCTACGCCACGACCTACATCGGCATCATCCTGATCGGCGCCCCCTGGATGTGCACGAGCCTCGTCCTCAACAACCTGCTGCGCTTCGAGGGCAGCGCGACCTTCGCCATGGTCGGGCTCGTCTCGGGGGCCGTCCTCAACTTCGCCCTCGCGCCGGCCCTCATCTTCTGGGCGGGCCTGGGCATCGCCGGGGCGGGACTTGCCACCATCATCTGCCAGCTGGTCTCGTTCGTGATCCTGGCCGCAGGCCTCAGCCGGGGCGGAGCCATACGCCTGTCGTTCCATGACGCGCGCCCCTCCGTCGGCCTCTACCGCACCATCGCGAGCTCGGGCATCCCGAGCCTCGCCCGTCAGGTGGTCCTGGGCGTCGCCACCATCTGCATGAACACCGCCGCACGTCCCTTCGGCGACGCCGCCATCGCGGCCATCGCCGTGGTGAACCGCGTCACGGGCATCGGCAACTGCGTGCAGATCGGCATCGGCCAGGGGTTCCAGCCCGTCTGCGGCTACAACTACGGGGCACGTCTCTACAAGCGGGTCCGTGCCGGGTACTTCTTCTCGGTGAAGGCATCGCTCGTGATACTCGCGGCATTCTGCGCGGTCGTCTTCGTGGTGGCACCGCAGATCGTGGGCATCCTGCGCAACGACCCCGAGGTGATTGCCATCGGCACGGCCACCCTGCGCTTCCAGTGCGTGAGCCTGCCGCTCACGGGGCTCGCCATGATCACCAACTTCATGCTCCAGACCACGGGCAAGACCTGGCGTGCGAGCTTCCTGGGCATGGCACGCCTCGGCATCATCCTGGCGCCGACGGTCATGGTCATGTCTGCCTTGCTGGGCCTCCTGGGCGTCGAGCTCGCCCAGTCCGTCTCCGACCTGATCACGTTGGGGATCTCGATCCCCATGGCCGCCTCGCTGCTGCGCGAGCTGGCTCGTCGCGAGACACAGGCCAAGGCCGAGTCGTAGCCCCCTCCCCGATGCCGTCTAGCACGCCCGACGCCGCCCAGGCGTAACAAAACCGTTACGACATTCACAATATTCGGCCCTGCCGGCAATGCTAGAGTTTTCTATGAACAAGTTCATACAACCTTGTCGCATGAGAGGACGTGGGATCTCGTGCACGTCGCTCGGCATCATTACCTCGATGAGCTCCTGCGCGTGCGAGACCTCGACCTCGTCAAGGTGCTCGTCGGCATGCGTGGTTGCGGCAAGACCACCCTCCTCCGTGACGTCATCGCGAGCCTCAAGGCTGACGGCGTCTCCTCAGACAACATCATCTACCTCGACTTCGAGGCACCTGGCCAGGACTGGCTCAGGGCCCCGCAAGCCTTGGTGCGCCACATCGCCAAGACCATGCCGCCAGAGGGCCGCGCCTACGTCTTCCTCGACGAGATCCAGCACATGCCCGACGTGCGCCTGGCCGTCCAGTACCTGCGCTCATCGCCGCGATGCGACGTGTTCGTGGCGTCCTCCTCCATGGAGCTCTTCCGTGGCGGCTCGTCCGTACGCGCAGACCCGGGAAGCGAGATCATCGAGGTCATGCCCCTCTCGTTCGCGGCCTATGCCGAGGCGGCTGGCACCCCCTCCACCCAGGCCGAGAAGAACGACGCGCTGCTGCGCTACCTGCGCTACGGGGGCTACCCCGGCCTCGCCGTCCTCTCGGACGAGGAAGTCATGCTCGCTGAGCTGAGGAAGGCCTACGAGAAGGTCCTCCTGCTCGACGTCGTCGGCGACGACCCCCTCATTGGAGGCATGGTCAGCGTCCTCATGGAGGAGGTGGACCGCCCCATGTCGCTCAACCGCACCCGTCACCTGCTGCAGGGCCGTGGCCTCGCGGCCCCGGCAGAGCGGGTCTCGTCCATGGCCGCCGACCTCTGCGGCGCCTTCGCCTTCCATTACATCCGCCGCTATGACATGGTCCGCCGACAGTACCTCCCCACCCACGAGCGCTTCTATGTGGGTGCCCCCGGCATGCGCACGGCATGGCTGGGATTCCGCCCCGATGACATCGACCGCCTGATAGACAACGCGGTCTGTCTCGAGCTCCTCCGCCGGAACCGGTGGGTGAGCCGTGGACGCCGCTACGACAGCGAGGTCAGCTTCGTGACGAAGGACCCCGAGGGCACCCCCGTCTGCTGCCAGGTCTCGGTGGGGGTCCCCGACCGCAAGGTCCTCTCGCCGCTCCTGGCCATGGACAGCAAGACCACGCGCCGCACGGTCATCACCTTCGATGCCCCGCACGACATCGACCTGGGACGAGGCATCGAGCAGGTCGACGTGGTCGATTGGCTGCTCCAGGAGCGTGCCTAGGCATCGGCTGCGTCGCGCACCGGCCCGTAGGCACACACCAGGTCGCAGAGCCGCATCCGCGCGTTTGCCGGGCTCGTGGAGGGAAGTCCCACGCAGGGCATGCCAAGCCCGGGCTCCACCAGCCGACGGTACAGCCGCGTGGCGGTCGCCCCCGTGCAGAAGACGCTCGTGATGGGTGCGCGTGCGAGAAGCCCTGCCAGGTCGTTGGGGACGGCATCGGCGATCGAGGCGTCGGACGCCCCGGTGATGGTGCAGCTCCGGAGCACGTCCCAGAGCGCCACGTGATGGGCCAGGCACAGGTCCCTGCGCTCGCCGTTGACCTCGCCCACCAGGTTGGGATCCATCGCGGCGCGGGAGAGTGCGACCCCATGGGCCCGGGCCACGTCCTCGCCAGGCACGGGTTCGCCCCAGAGCCCGGCGAGCACGGGCCAGAAGCGGTTCTGCGGGTTTCCGTAGTAGAACCCGACCTCGCGCGAGCGGGGGCTCGGCATGGTGCCCAGCACGAGCACGCGGCAGCGCGCGTCCATGACAGGCGCGATGGTATGGGTCACCCGTCGGGGGTCCACAGAATCGGGCATGGGCCTAGAAGTCGCCCTCGATGGCGGCTGCCATGCGCCCGGCGTTGTAGCCCAGCATGAAGACCTGGAAGAACGAGCGCACGGTCTGACGGTACGCCGTGGCCGCGCCCTCCTTCATCTCGGTCTCGGTCTGCGGGGAGGGCGAGCAGGACACGACCACCTGGAGATGGAGCGCATCGAGCACGTCGAGCGATACGTCATCGGCGGCACCCACGACGGCCACGCACGAGACGCCGTGCTCGAAGGCACGCCTGGCCACGCTCGAGACCACCTTGCCCTCGGCCGTCTGCGCGTCGAGGTGACCCTCGCCGGTGACCACGAGGTCGACGTCGCGCAGGAGCTTGTCGAAGCCGAGAAGGTCGAGCACGTAGTCACCGCCCCGCTCATAGACGGCGTCAAGCAGCACCTGGCAGGCCACGCCCATGCCGCCGGCGGCACCGCCCCCGGGAAGGTGCGTGATGTCGCGGCCAGCCACCTGCGAGAGCACCTGGGCATACGAGCGCATGCCCGCCTCGAGCTCCTCGACGGCCTTCTCGTCGGCTCCCTTCTGGGGACCGAAGATGGTGGTGGCACCCTTGGGTCCGATGAGCGGGCTTGCCACGTCGCAAAGCACATGGAAGGTCGCGGCCTTCGCCTTGGGATCGAGGCCGGAGGCATCGATGGAGTGCACGCGCACGAGGTCAGCCCCGCAGCCTTCGAGCTCGACGTCATTCTCGTCCAGGAACCGCACGCCCAGCGCGCGCATCGCGCCCATGCCCCCGTCGTTGGTCGCCGTGCCGCCCACGCAGATGAGCACGTCGTCCGCTCCGGCCTCGAGCGCCGCGCGGATGAGCTCGCCCGTGCCATAGCTGGTGGCGGCGTATGGGTCGAGCTCCGAGCGCTTGAGCAGCGAGAGCCCCGAGGCAGCGGCCATCTCGATCACGGCCCGACCGTCTGCCAGGCGGGCGTACGAGGTCTTGAGGGGACGCCCGAGGGGGTCATGGACGTCGACGCCCATGAAGTCGCCGCCGACGCCGTCGACCAGCGCTGCCGCCGTTCCCTCGCCGCCGTCACCCACGGCGAGGGCCGTGCAGGTCGAGCGCGGGGAGACCTCGGCGAGCTCCTCCGTGAGGATCCGGGCCGTCTCCTGGGACGAGAGGGTCCCCTTGAACGAATCAGACGCGAACAACAGCTTTGTCATCAGACGCCCTTCCTCGCAGTTGACCTAGTACTATTCCCCCTCGGCTATCGGCGCGTAGGTGATCTTGCGCGTCTCGAGGCAGATGATGCCGATCTGGCCGAGGCCGGCTCCTGCCGCCGCCGCACAGTCCGTGGCGATGCGGTCGGGCTCATATCCCGTGTCGTCGCAGGCACCGACGTTGAGCATGAGGGCATGGCCCTCGTCATCCACATAGGGCTTCTCCACGCGATCGGCCAGGGGCACCACGTAGGGGGTGGGCGTATGGCCGGCCACCACCACGGGGCCGCTTCCGTTGGCATTGACCATGCCAGTGGGACGGCCCCAGAACTCCTCGCGGATCCAGAGGAGGTCCTCGGGGTCCTGCTTGCCCATCATGTCCTCGAGCGCGTGGGGGTCCCAGGCCGCGTTGCCGCCATCGGCGGCCAGGCGCGGGCGCGGGGCTCGGATGCCAGCGTGGCAGAGGACATAGTCCCTCTCGCCGGCGGTGACGACCTCATAGAGGGGAAGGCCGCGGACCCAGCCGACGATGGACTCGAAGGTCTCGGGCGGGAGCGACTCGAGGCCCTCGGCGGTGGTCGCGGCCCCGTTCATGGACCAGTTGAGCCAGGCGACCTCGTCCTTGGAGTCGGCGAGGGCGGTGAGCATGAGGTCCTCGTGGTTGCCCTTGAGGACATGGCAGTTGGGAAGCGAGCGGATGAGGCGGATGACGCCCAGGGGGTCAGGGCCACGGTCCACCATGTCACCCAGGACGTAGAGCTCGTCCGTCTGAGCCATCGAGACCTTCGAGAGGGCCGCGTCGAGCGCGGCGACATGGCCGTGGACGTCCGAGAGCACGTAGGTTGACACGGCCACCTCCCCTGTCTGGTCGGTCGGCAGGACCGCCCGACGAGTACGTTCGTTGGTCACACGATACCGCATGGATGTGGCAACGACGTCGACAAGGTCAGGCGGTCGAGAGGGACGCGAGGGCCCCGCGGGTCACCCCGGGCAGGCAACCTCAGCGCACCTCGCCGGTCACCCCGGGCAGGCAATGGTAGCAAGAACCCACGTTGCATGGCGAGAGTGACCCTGGGCCCCAGCAGCGCGGCCCTCGCGGGTCACCTAGGGCAGGCAACACAGGCGCCGGCCCACGTTGCCTGCGCATCTCGACCGAGAAGGACCGCAGGGCAGCCAGCGCCTGCGGTCCTTCTCGTCAAGCCAGTCGCGGTACAAGCAGCGGGCCCGCCCCTACGGCAGCGGATGCCCTGCCGCACGGTAGAGCGCGTACCAGTCCTCGCGCGTGAGCCTCTCGGCCACGTCCACGCCGGCCACGACCTCGGCCAAGCGGTCGCGCTTGGTGGTGCCGCTGATGAGCTGCATGTGCGCGGGATGCCTCAGCACCCAGGCGGCGGCCAGGGTGGTCGGCGTGCAGCCATACTTCTCGCCCAGGGTCACCAGCTGCTCGTTCAGGGGCCCGAACTCCTCGGTGTCGCCCACGAAGGGCCCACGCCAGCTGGGGCGCTGGAAGGGGGACCACGCCTGGATGGTCACGTCGTTGATGCGGCACCAGTCGAGCGTGGACTCGTCGCGGTCCGTCGCGCCCGGCCCCTCGGTGTTGACCTCGATGCCGTTGGCGACCATCTCGGCCACCGCGAGCGAGAACTGCATCTGGTCGGCCAGCAACGGCTGCTTCACGCAGGTGCGGAGCAGCTCGATCTGCGACGGCTTGTGGTTGGAGACGCCGAAGTGGCGCACCTTGCCGGCTGCCTCGAGCTCGTCGAAGGCGGCCGCGACCTCCTCGGGCTCCACCAGGGCGTCGGACCTGTGGATGAGGAGCATGTCGAGGTAGTCGGTACGCAGCCGCTTGAGGCTGTTGTCGACCGAGCTCACGATCCAGTCATGGCTCATGTCATAGAAGCCGGGGCGGATGCAGCACTTGGACTGTATGAAGAGGTCCTCGCGATGGATGGACGAGTCCGCGCCGAGCACGCGGCCGAACTTGCGCTCGCACTCCCCCTTGCCGTAGATGTCGGCGTGGTCGAAGAACGTGCAACCGTACTCCAGCGCCTGATGGATGAGGAGGTCGAGCTCCTCGTTGGTGGCCTCCTCGAGGTTCATGCAGCCGATGACGACCGCCGGGACCTCGATGCCGGAGCTTCCGAGCAGAACCTGTCTCATTGCGACTCCCTCCCTGTGGGTGCGCGGCCACGCATGCGGCACACGCGTTGTCGCATATCTCATGCCCGAGCCGTCGCCACCTATGCTGCGGCGTCGGCAAGCAGAGAATCTACATGGCCGGCGGTCGCGGGCGAGAAGGACCGCGCCGCTACCCGCGACGCCGTCGTGCACGCCGCCGCAGCCGCCAGCGACGCCAGGCGGGCATGGAGCCGACCTCGACCACATGCCCTGGGAGCGGGTGGTTCCTCTCGCCAGGGTTGCCTGCCGAGACGACCACGTCGACCACCTGCCGCATGGTGGCGTCGACGTGGGCAGGCTTGAGCATGCACTCCCACACCACCACGACCGTCCAGCCGCCGAGGACGAGCGCCTCCTGGTCACGGTGGTCACGCGCCTGGTTGCGCGCGAACTTGGCCTCCCAGAACTCCGTGTTGGTCTTGGGGAGCGGCAGGTCACAGTGAGGGCAGCGATGCCAGAAGCAGCCGTTGACGAAGATGGCCACATGCCGGCCGGGATAGCACACGTCGGGGCGCCCGGCGGCCTTCCCCCAGTGGAGCCGGTAGCCGCCGAGGCCTGCCGCACGCAGACGTCTGCGCACCAGGAGCTCGGGCTTGGTGTCTGTGCCCTTGTTCGCCTGCATCACATGGCGCGTGGCCTCGCTGGTCATCGAATCCGCGCTCCCCCATCCCGGGGCACCGCCAAGGCGGGCGGAGCCCAAAAGCGTGCAATACCGATAGTCGACTATCAGGGTTGCACGGTTCTCGCATGCCGACAACCGCCTCGCGCGACTCGCCGACCCGTCCCGCGCCTGGTGTTTCCAGGCGTCCGCCCGTGGGTATGTTGCAATCAACAGTCATACGGCACGGCCGACGTCCCAGACGCGAGGTGAGCGATGAGCATTCAAGAGATCCTGACCAGCAACTTCGTCACCTTGTCGCTCATCGTGGGTCTCGGCGCCATCACCATCTCGAACCGGACGTTCGACAAGAGCACCACCAGGCACTTCATCTGGTTCATCGTCATCGTCCTGGTGCTGGACGTGTCCGACATGGCCGACTGCGCCCTCTCCTACCTCCCCGCCCCCACGGGATGGCGCTACCTCACCTCCGCCATCGGCTACACGCTGCGCCCGGCCAGCGTGGCCATCGTCATCAGCATCTTCCTGCGCAGGAGGCGCCTCGGGCTCGCACTCTGGATCCCGGTCATCATGGTCGGCATCATAGCCTTCTCCAGCTACTCCACGCACCTCATGTACTGGTTCGACGACCACAACGCCTTCGAGCAAGGCTACCTGTGGGCCCTGCCCTACGTCGTGAGTTCCGCATATATGGCCCTGCTCATATACCTGAGCGTGAGGCTCCACTCAGCGGTCGGCTCCGCCGAGGTCTTCATCGTGGTCTACGTCACCTTCATCTGCTTCCTGGCGACCATCCTCGAGCGGCAGACCAGTGCGCGCTTCCTCCTGGACGGCGCGATCATCGTCTCGTGCGCCCTGTACTACCTCTTCCTCTATGTGCAGATCTACCAGCGCGACATCCTGACGGGCCTGCCCAACCGCCGGAGCTTCTACATCGACGCGGGTAAGACCGCAGGCGAGCGCAAGGTCATCATCTCGTCTGACCTGAACGGCCTCAAGCTCATCAACGACACGAAGGGCCACCAGGCCGGTGACGAGGCGCTCAAGGCCCTCGCCCGGTCGATCACGTCCCAACAGGGCAAGGCCTACACCACCTACCGCACCGGCGGCGACGAGTTCATGACCATAGGTAGGGGCAAGACCGTCGAGGAGGCTGACGCCCTCGTCGACCAGATTCGCGCGACACTCACGGACGAGGGCATCATGGCCTCGTTCGGGTGTGCCCCCTACTCCCCCGGCGACTCGCTGGATGACGTCTGCAACGAGGCCGACGGCCATATGTACGAGGACAAGCGCCATTACCGCGGCACGACGCGTGGCTAGGACGCGGAGCGCGAGCTATGCCAGCTCTCTCGACCGGCACGCTCGAGCTTCTCGCGCTAGGTGGGCCCGGCCTCGTGCTGGTGCTCATCGCCCTAGCCATCTTCGGGCGGGAGCGCTCCCGCCGTCGTCGCTGCACGGCGACCGCCGAGGGGTCACTCTGCAAATACGACTTCCTCCACGAACCGCCGGCGCCCGTCTTCGAGTACGAGGTGGCCGGTGCGAGCTACACCAGGCTGCGGCCCTGGAGGTCGTCAGTCATCAAGGAATGGACGACCCACGGCGACGGCCCCTATGACCTCGACTTCGAGATATGGGCAGATGACAACGACTGCTGCCACCTGGACCATGGTCCCAGCTACGTCATGACCAACGAGAACGTGTCAAAGGCGCTCTGGGCCCTCGGCACGAGGATGGGCGTCCATTACGACCCGGCCGACCCATCGGTCTCATACGTGGAGACGAAGTCGACGAAGCCCTCCGTCAATGGCCTCATCGTCCTCTATATGGGGCTGGGCCTTGTGGCGCTCGGCGTGGTGCTCTTCTTTGTCTTCGGCGGTGCATAAGGACCAGGCGAGAAGAACGCGAGGCTTTGACCTCACCGACCACAAGCTCCTCGTCGGAACTAACTAGCTATGCCTTAAGGCCATACCGTGCCATTCACATGCCCCTACCATATTTCAGCAGCCAGCGTCGCCATTACGTCAGCTCTATCTTTAACCTGATCATGCTGAAATTGGTTGGGGTAGCGACCCAATAGATGGTCCATCATTACAAAGGTCTTTACCGGACTCCCTATTTCACTGTTATTTGACCCATGCTCATACACGTGCTTCTTCTCTGCATATGTATGATTCTTGGCAGCCGAATTATCATCGTCATATAGCAGTGCAAGATTGCCAATCGACCGTATCACCACATCGTTGTACTGATTCAACAGCTCTTCTGGTATGGCATCATATGAGCTCCCGTACCAATCCTGCAACGCATCAAGATCCTGCGGAATAATGTGCTCAACAGTCAAGCGATGCAATCCCCCAGCGTCTTTTTGGACCACATCCCTTCGGCCGTCTCTCTCTCGAAGATGGTTTTCAATCATTCGGAGATAGTACTCAGCCACCCTCGGCTTAGCAGGAGCAAGCTCCGCAAACGCTGCCTTGAACTGAGTATCGTCAGCCATTTCATGCGTCTTTTGTGACACCAAATCAGATACAACCTTCAGAGACTCATACTCCTTAATTCTCTTTATGCAATCAGCAAAAATAGTATCGAGCCTATTAGTCGATTTCTCACAAACTTGCATACGCACGAGCAGCTTTGTAAGTTCTTCTGCGAATTCAACAAGTTCCCGATCGAACCCCTTTCCTCTGTACTCGAAAAGGGCAGCAAACAGAGGAACGTACACTTGGTCTTGGTTAATTGCCGCAAGATCAGGAAGCAGCCGCTTATCCAAATCGCCTACACCGGTCTTATAATTCTTGAGGCAAGCAAAGACCTCCGCGGCTTCCTTTTGTTGATGATAAAAGAAGTTAAAATCGCTCTTCGCAGTCTCATGAAACAGATTCTTATATACGTCTGGAAGCTTGCGTTTTGGAACGCGGCTTCCGTTCTTGTAGTACAGGTAGCACGAATAAAATTGGACAAGGTTATCCGACCCAACTTCATTCGAAACGCTATTCCACTTATTCAGGGCATCGCTTCCGGTTCTACACCAGCTGAGAAAGATATTCTTTATCCTATCCGCCGCAGTAAGATCGAGCCCCTTTCCGTTGAGAGAATCAAACACCTGAAATGCGCTCATCGCATCTTCGCACTCAATAACAACAAGCTTCAGCTGCTTCGTGATTACGGTCAAGAGAAGGCGGTAGAACGAATAGACGCTTCGGTCCGCACCTAGATTTAGCCAATCATTTTTCAGGATTTCTATTTCCTTCGTAAAGAGTTCGTACGCCTTTTTTAGGCGCCTAGCTCCCGCATAGGCACCTGATCCAATATCAGATCCCGCAATACCGAGATAGTTCATATACCTTCGACCGGTATCGCCGTTTAGAATCAAACGAGGAGCAGGCATTGACGCATCATCAGATAAATCGGTTCCCTGTAGACAGCTTGTGACAACACCCAGCAGTCCGCGCAGGTTCTTCTGGTCGTCTTCACTTGCGACGTCCCGACTGACAGAATCCGCGATAGCCTTCATCAAGAGAGACAACGATGTAAGTCGTTGCTGCCCATCTACGACGAGCCTAACGTCAGAGCTATCAATCCCATAGTCAGTTAACTTAATACAAGCAGCCGTATATGAGTCTCGATCAAAAGTAGTCGTGACAATAGCACCAAGAAAGTGCACTTCACCACTATCCGAATAGACCAAATCTTTTATATCGTCGAAAAGCGCTCCTGTTTCAGCATTAGTCCACGAATAGTCTCGCTGATAATCTGGAATGGCCAGATAGTGTTCCGTGAAAACACCAATGACTCTCTTGAACTCCATTACTCGCTCCTTCTGCTGCTCGGCAGAGCATTCAACGCAACACGGCCTTTACTCTAATTCCCTGATTGCTTTAGCAATAACATGTGGCATACCCACCACGAGGGCATTCCCCATGCAGAAGGCGCGATTGCCATCAGACATCCCGGTGTCCGTCCAACCCTTCGGAAACCCCTGCAGTTGGTCGAGCTCATCAGGGATAAGCCTCCTGTAGCGGCCATCAACCTCGACCACATGCTTAAACCGAGAGGGGCTCGTTCCTCCCTCGCCCGTCAGGATGGTCCTCGAGGGATTCGTAAGGAGATCAGGCCAAGCCATAGACCCTTCTGAGTAGTAATACTCGAAACCTGTCCGCTTGTTCTTGCGCTTCTCCCTCTTGCCGCCCTTGAGGTATTCCCATCGGGGAAGCTGCTCCTCAGGGACATAGAAAGACTCGGGCACCTCGTCCTCGGAGACCAGCACGTCCCCAAGTGTATGAAGCTTGCCCTTATATGCCTCTTCAATCTTGCAAGTGACGACCGTATTCCCGACCATGACGCCAGCCTCGGCAAAGGGAGTCAACTTGTGTCCCTTGTTGAAGTCCTCGCTGGCCGCATAGGGATCAGCGGGTATCGTCACCTTGACGTGCGGGGAGACCTCGCGCATCGGAAGCGCCCGAGCCATCACGCCAGTCTCAAGCCTGGTCTCCAGGTCCCAATTCCCATTGCGCTCGGCGAAGATATAGACACGCTTCCTACGCTGGGACGAACCGTATTCTGCGCTATTGATCACACGCCACTCGACGCAATAACCTAACGAAGCAAGGCAGCTCAGAATGATTGCAAAGTCACGCCCACGCTGAGCGACGGGACTCTTCAGCAGTCGATCGACATTCTCGAAGAGACAGTACCTCGCATTGCCCTCACTCTTGGCCAATTGAATCTGCAGGAACCGATAGATGTCCCACCACAGGACACCCTTCTTGCCCTCGATACCCTTTGCCTGGTCAAGCGAGCGTGCCACCGAATAGTCCTGGCAGGGGAAGCCACCGACGACCATATCGACGTCGGGAATCTCCCTCGTCCCCGCCTCATACTCATCGAGTACCTTATTGATGTCCTCGTTGACGACAGACCCATCACCGAAGCGGGACTCATAGCACTCAGCCGCAAACTGCCGGCCCTTGGTTCCAGGTGGCTCCCACTGATTCGCCCAGACGGTCTTGTACGGGCCGGCCTTCGGCAGCTTCCACTCGGGATGCTCCTTGCTGTGGTAGCCCTCAAGGCCAAGCCTGAACCCGCCGACCCCCGCAAAGAGCTCGGCTACCTTTATCTCATCGGACACGTTTCTCCAATCGCTGCTGTGTCCACGAACATGTGAGATCAATAGTAGCCGATCAACGGGACAGGATCAAGCGCTAGCCTGGAAGGCTTGCCGCCCTTGCAATCTCCCCAGCAAGATAGTCCTGGTTCAACCAGAAGCACTTCTTACTCACAGGATTGCCGTGCGGCTGAGGGCTCGTGTCGGCAGCGTTCCTCCCGTGGGGCCTCACGTGACAACAACGGTTCTCGGATGACTTCACGGATACCTCGGCATGACCCTCTCGCACGTTCTCGCGCATCTGGTCATAGCACCGCTTCGCCTCATCAAGGTCCACATCGGGCATTTGCCACAAGGTGACATCATGCAAGCGATAAACGCCTGATCCTTTAGATGTCTCTATGTAAACGACAAATAGAAAGGGATTCTGAAGGCGCCTGTTGAACTCTGAGTCTTTAAAGGGAATCTCTTCTATCTCAGAGTAATCGAGCGTCGAATAGAGCGGGACACTCTCCGTTGGTCGTCCGTTCGCATGAAGCCTCATCGTTCTTGGCTTGATGCCAGCCTTCTCGAACTCCTCGACCTTCGCATCCTGCGAGACTCCCAGGATGTGCTTCGTGATAAGTGCGCACGCGTTCTTGGGTTTGCGTCCACCGGCATGACCAATCCCATACTTGGTGCAGAGCTCGTCCTCGGTCATGCCGATGTAGGGCAGGAACCTCTCTTGGACAAGAGAGAGTAGGTCGAGGCTCTTCTCGTTCTGGCTTCGCTCGATGCGCTCCCTCTTCTCGAGAAGCCCGTTCTCCATCGCTGTCATGTACGAGGCCTTGAGGGCCCACGCACGCGGTTTTGCAAGCACATCGGAGTAAGGTTGGCTCCTACGCACCGAAGAGTCCGCAGCCTTTGTACAAGCCTCGAGATAGAGGGTGTCAGAACCAGAAATATCCTCGGCATGCCCTGCACGGACCTTCGCGACCACCGTCTCCCAGTCAGCCTTTACCTGTGGGATGTCTTCCTCTGGAATCTTCCAGACCTCAGCGAGAACGACTTGGTAATCGACAGGATTGGCGTCCTTCTCCCAAAGGTATGAGACGAGAAGAATCGAGGCTGCCTTGTTCATGAAGTGGCTTGTCTCGAACGTCTCGTTCACGACGTCGTCGTAGTTCACCATGGTAATGACGAGGCGTTCCTTGGCAATGAGCTCATTCTTGGCATTGTGCTTCAGTGGCGTCGACTTGAGCTCGAGTCCGACCTTGTAGAAGTCCGGCCGGCCATCGCTGTTAATCCTATAGCCGAAGTAGTATTCCTCGAGCGCATTGCCGAAGGAGCCCCTCCTTCGCTTGGGGTCAGCCAGGCCATTCGAGGACGTCATCTCGCGGAGGCTGTGCCCCACGAGCTTCTGAGCATACTCGACAATCGAGGTGATGCTCGTGTCGTCGTACTTCTCGTCCATCCCGACCCCTCCGCTCGCGCCGTGTTTCCGTCTATAGTAGCTACGAACACGCACGTCTCGCCTATCTTTCGAGGAGTGGCAATGGCAACCGATCTTCCCGTCACGCACGTCGCCGCCGCGATCATCGCCCACGAGGGGCGCGTCCTCGCCTGCCAGCGCTCCTATGGCGACATGAAGGACGGCTGGGAGTTCCCCGGCGGCAAGGTCGAGGCCGGCGAGACGTCCGCCGACGCCTGCCGCCGCGAGATCCGCGAGGAGCTGGGCTGCGAGCTCTCGGGCTGCTGGCTGTTCACCACCGTCGAGTACGACTATCCCGACTTCCACCTCTCCATGGACTGCTTCTGCTGCGGCCTTCCCGAGGACACGGAGCCCCACATGCTCGAGCACGAGAACATGCGCTGGCTCACGCTGGGCGAGCTCACCGACGTCGACTGGCTCCCCGCAGACCACGACCTCATGAGCCAGGTCGGCATGTTCTGGGACTCGCTCTTCTCGGAGATGCACCTGTAGGCCTTCGCCGAAGCGCCCCATGCCGCATCGTGCCGGGACCGATACGTGAGCGGTGGGACCCTCCCCCGACATGACGGCTATCCTTGTCCCCACGTGCGCCATTGGGCGACGTGCGCAAGACGAGGGGAAGCACGTATGACATCGAACAGCACCTATACCATGAACCTTCCCAGCTACACCGTGGGTGCGGATGCCTATTCGTCCGTCGCGCGGGTCACGCAGCGCTTCGGGACGAGCGCGGCACTCATCGGCGGGCACCACGCCATGGCAGCCGCCGAGGGACGCCTCCGCGAGGCGATCAAGGGCACGCCGCTGACGCTCACCTGCTCAGAGAACTACGGCGAGCAGGCCACGCACGCACACGCCGCGCACCTTGCCGCTCTCGACCAGGTCAAGGCAGCCGACATGATCTTCGGCATGGGAGGGGGCCGCGCCATCGACACCTGCAAGGAGGTCGCCGCCATCCTCGACAAGCCGCTCTTCTCGTTCCCCACGGTCGCCTCGAACTGCGCCCCCGTCACCGCCATCGCCGTCTTCTACAAGGACGACGGCTCCCCCGACAAGTACTTCATCCCGCCCATGCCACCGGTGCACTCCTTCATCGACACGGACGTCATCTCGCAGAGCCCTGACGACTACTTCTGGGCGGGAATCGGTGACGCGTTCTCGAAGGAGCCCGAGGTGGAGCTCTCGAGCCGGGACCTCACGCTTCCCAACACGCCCCTCATGGGCAGGGCCCTCTCGCACGCCTGCGGCCGCCCCCTGTTCGACCATTCCGTCGAGGCCCTCGCCGACAAGCGCGCCGGCAGGAACTCCTACGAGCTCTCGCAGGTGGTCCTCGACATCATCGTGAGCACGGGCCTCGTCTCCAACATGACGACCAACATGGACGGCCCCGACCCGTACTACTTCAACTCCACCACGGCCCATGCGTTCTACAACGCCTACAGCGGCATGGGGGACAGGGCCGCCAGGCACCTCCACGGCGAGGTGGTCTCGTTCGGTGTCATGGTGCTCCGTGCCTTCGACGCCCGCCCGGACGAGCTTCGCGCCCAGGCCGAGAAGAACCACGAGCTGGGGCTCCCCGTCACCCTTTCCGCCCTCGACTGCTCCGAGGCCGACCTCGACGGCATCGTCGAGCGCGCGCAGACGACCAACGAGTGGGGCCGCGCCCCGTACGGCTACACCCCGGAGAGGTTCCGCCAGGCCATCCTGGATGCCGATGCCTTCGGCCGCGCCCTCGAGTCAGGCGACGACGACGCACAGGCGGCCGCGCTCGAGGCCGTGACGGCGCACAAGGCCACGGAGAAGGCCCCGCGCAAGCTGTAGCGCAGCCCGGCCTCCCGATTCATCAGGCGTGCCCGAGGTGGGCTGCTCCCCCTCGGGTACGCCTGCACTCGTATGTCTGTCGCCTCGTCGGCACCCCCGCCGCACACGTTCGTTCGATTCCGCGCCGCAAAGCCAAGAAACCGGCGCGGAATCGAACGAACGTGCAGAGGCAAGACTCGAGCATGATTTCATAGGCGCAGGTATACGGCTTGTTCTTCTCGAGAAGGGCGATTCCATAGCCGAAAGGTCGGCGCGGAATCGCACTCATGTGCACGGGCCCCGTCTCCCCGACTGGCACGAGACGAGAAGGCCGCGGTCACATGCCCTGCAGCGCCCTAGCGGTTCTCGATCTTGCCGATACCCTTGAGCTCGATGGAGACCGTCCCGTCGGGCTGGCTCACGAACTCGATGTACTCGGGGCTCGCGGCATACTCGCTCGGGAAGATGACCTCGATGCCGGTGTCGGTGCGGATGCGGTGGCTCTTGGCGATGCGCCGGGCCACGGCAGGCCTCACCGGCACCTCATGGGGCAGGTCCTCCGAGGCCACGGCACGCTCGTAGTGCTCGGCGAGCTCAGGGGCGTCCTCGAAGACCTCGCGGCCCACGTCCTCGGGCTTGAACGACTCGTCCGCCTCGACGTGCCTGGTCACGTAGGCCTTGGCGCGGGAGACTGCCGCCGCGCTCGAGGCCACGGTCACCGGTGCCTCGTCGGCCACCTGCTCAACGATCTTCTCGACCGTGTCCATGACCTCCTTGGTGCTGGCCGCGCTCGAGCACTGGAGAAGCCCGTCCGGCACGACGAAGGCCTTCTGGGCCTGCGATGGTGCGCTCGACGTCATGGAACTCGATGGAGAGGTCGGCGGCATCGATCAGCGCATAGGTGTCGACCTTCTGGGTCGGACTGGGCAGGATCGAGTCCTGGCGCACGATCTCGCAGACGGGACCCGCCTCGCCGCCGCGCATGTCGTCGCTGAAGAGCTGGCGGCGCGGGAGCAGGACGATCCCGATGCGCCGGCGCGGCTTGGCCGTGTAGGCGGCGTCGAGGTCGACGGCCGCGGGAGCCGCCGGGGCATCCTCAGCGAACGGGACCTCGGAGGCATCGGCGGCAGCGGCCTTGGGCTTGCTGGGCACGTCGGTGAAGTCGGCCACGAGCAGGTCGAGCGGGGTGTCGTCGTCGCCCTTGCGCAGCTCGTCGTAGAACCAGCTCGCCACCTGCACGGAGAGGTCGCCGAAGTCGCGCTGCCCCAGGAGGTAGGCCTTGACCTCACCGGCGAAGGCGCTCGCGTCCGTGAACTCGCCATGACGGTTCTCGGAGCTGGCGCAGAGCTTGCGAAGGTGGCGCTGCACGTAGGAGCGGCACGCGCGCTCGTCGAGGTCGAGCTCGGACTGCGACAGGTAGCACTCGCCGCTCTCGAGGTCGAGGACGTGCAGGATGGCATGGTTGATCTTGAGCATGGACACCGTCTTTGTTCGCGTCGGTCGGATAGCCCACACAGGATAGCGCACGGCCGGGACGGACGGGTCGCCACGTCGGCCAGAGAGGGCCGCGGCCCCGAGGCGCTCAGTTGCTGACGCTCGCGTCGACCCCCAGCGACTCGGCATGGCGCTTGAGGCTGGTGAGGACCGATGACGACATGGCGGCATGCGGTATGGCCGGGATGCTGCTCGCAGGCCTGGAGCAGTTGACGTCAAGCAGGCCGGGCGCCAGCAGCTCGAGGTGCCGCACGCCCTCACCGACGAGCCAGTCGACGGTCACGCGCAGCTCGGAGGGGTCGTCGTTGAAGCCGTCTATGACGGGGATCCGCACCATGGCCTTCTGCGGGCACCGCACGAGCAGCCATTGCAGGTTGGCACGGACGATCCTGAGGTCGACGCCGGCCACCTGGGCAAGCCGGTTGCCGCCGATCGACATGAAGTTATAGAAGAAGGTCGAGACGAACGGCTCGACCTGGCGCACCGTGGCAGGATACACGTTGCCGCAGGTCTCGACGGCCACGTCCAGGCCGGCCTCGGTCAGGGCCTTGGCTAGGGGCAGGCACCATTCGGCATGCATGAGGGGCTCGCCGCCCGAGAGCGTGATCCCCTCCCAGTCGCTTCCGTACCTGTCGCGGTCGGCACAGGCCCGCTCGACGACCTGGGACACGGTGAGGCGCGTCTCGGGGATCGACAGGGCCCCGCTGGTGCAGGCATCCACGCAGGCATGGCAGTCGTGGCTCACGGTGGCCCTCGCGCAGTTCTCAGGCTCGAAGGTGAAGCTCCCGTTCGCCATGTGCACGGCCCCCGTGGGACAGGCGAGGGCGCAGCGCCCGCACGAGGTGCACCGCCCGGCATCGAGGAGCACGACCGGCTCGGACGTGCTGGCCTCGGGACGATCGCACCACGGGCAGCGGAGGGGACATCCCTTGAGGCGGATGACCGTGCGCACCGAGGCGCCGCCGTGCGCGGTCAGGTATTCCATGCCCGCCAGGCTGATGATGCCATCGTCGAGAGCGCTGTCGGTCATGTGGCACCTCCTCGACCTGTGATGACGACGTCTGCATGCAGCGGGTCGGCCACATGTGCTAGGTCGCATCATAGCAGGTAGGCAAGCATAAGCCCACCCCGACGCCAAAAGGGGCGTCAAACACGCCCGCTCGTACGACCGACCCTTGCCAGCCTCGCGCGCTCGGCTATGGTAGGGGCATGGCATCGAGCCTGCAGCCAGCCGTCGGGAGGAGCCCCATGGGTCTCAAGTTGCCTCGCCAGTCGCGCGCCATCGTGGTGGGATGCGGCATGTTGGGCGCCTCGCTCGCAGGCGGACTCTCCTCCTGGGGCTATGACGTCTGCGTCATCGACCAGGATGCCCGCTCGTTCCATCGCCTCTCGGACAGCTTCCAGGGTTTCACCGACATCGGCGACGGCACCAGCGCCGATGTCCTCGAGCGCAACGGCATCGAGGGTGCGGCCATGGTCCTGGCGCTCTCGTCGCGCGACGACACCAACATCCTCACGGCCGAGCTCGCGAGCCGCATCTATGGCGTCCCCGAGGTCTTCGCCCGCCTGTTCGACGAGCACAAGGAGGTCGTCCTCGACGGCTTCGGCGTGAAGGTCCTCTGCCCGCGACGTCTGTGCGAGGATCGGTTCGCCGAGCTGTCGGGCATCCCCATCAGGGAGGTGCTGCAATGAGGTTCGTCGTCACGGGTCACAACGACCAGGCCTACTACCTCATCGGGGCCCTCGTCGACGCCGGCCACGACGTCACCGCCATCTGCGCGGACCACCGGCGCGCCGAGCGCTTCTCGGAGGACTACCCCATCGAGGTCATCCAGGGCAACCCCACCAAGGACTACGTCCTCGACGACGTGGACTTCGACGACGTCGAGGCCGTCATCGCCGCCATGGACGACGATGCCGACGGGCTCGTGGTCTGTCAGAGCGCGTCGCGCCTGCACCACGTCGAGAAGACCGTCTGCATCGTGGAGAACCCCCGGAACGTGCTGCTCTTCAAGCGCCTCGGCGTGCACGAGGTCGTCAGCGGCACCTATTGGCTCGCCCGCGCCATCGAGCGTGGCATGCAGGCCTCCGAGGTCCCAGGGATGATCGGTGTCGATGGAGACTGACCGGCTATCAGGTGGGTCATGGCCCGCGGCACGGGGCGGCGTCGAGGGGTCCCTCATGGACGCCTTCGACCCCACGCCGGGACCTTCCTCCTCGCCCAAGGGGGACGACCCCTCCGGCCCCAGGCCCGTGGTGGGGCACGACCTCACCATGGGCTACCTCGGCGTCATGTCCATCCTGGTGGGCATCATCATCCTGCTGCCCCTGCTCCTGCTGCCGTTCTATCCCGAGGAGCTCTCGGTCGCCCGTTGCTTCCTGCTGCCTGGCCTCGGGGCCATCGGCGTCGGTGCCCTTCTCGCCCGGCGCATCAAGGGGCGTCCGCACGGTCGCATGTACAAGGGGCAGGACGCGACCGTCATCGTGCTGACCTGGCTCGTGGCCATGAACGTGGGCGCGCTGCCCTTCGTGCTCACGGGGGACTACGACTTCTCGCAGGCCGTCTTCGAGACGATGAGCGGGCTGTCGACCACCACGCTCACCGTGACCGACGTGGCGGCGGCCCCACACCTCATCCTCATGTACCGGAGCGTCCTGCTCTTCTTCGGCGGCATAGGGCTCGTCCTCGTGGTGGTGTCCGCCGTCTCGGACACCCACGGCATGCGGATCTATGGCGAGGAGGGCCACACCGACCGGCTCCTCCCCAACCTCGCGCGCTCGGCCCGGCTCATCATGGGCATCTACTGCCTCTACATCGGCGTGGGCACCATCGCCCTCACGTGTGCCGGCATGTCGGTCTTCGACGCGCTGAACCATGCCATGGGTGCCGTCGCCACAGGCGGGTTCTCGACCAAGGCCGACAACGTCGCCGCCTATGACAGCCCGCTCATCGAGGTCATCCTCATGGTCCTCATGATGCTCGGCGCGACCAACTTCATGCTCCATATGCGCCTGCTCAAGCGCCGCTTCGGGACCTTCTTCCGCGACATCGAGACGCGCACCTTCCTGGTCGCCACAGCCGTGGCCGTGGCGCTGGTCACGGCGATCCTGTATGCCACCGGCACCTGCCCCACGCTCGCGAGCGCCCTCAGGGTCGGTGCCTTCCAGGCGGTCTCGGCCGTCACGACCACCGGCTTCCAGACCGTGCCCTCGCTTGCCGGCTGGCCCTCGGCCGCCATGCTCGTCCTCGTGGTGGTGATGGTCGCCGGCGCCGAGACCAACTCCACGGGCGGCGGCATCAAGCAGTGGCGCGCGGCCCTGCTCGTGCGCATGCTCGTGTGGGACATCCGTGACCACGTCACGCACCGTCGCTGCGTGCACTCCAACATGGTCGAGCGCTACGACCGTCGTGTGCCCATAGGTGCCGAGGAGCGCCAGGAGGTCCTCGTCTTCGTCCTGCTCTATGTGGTCGTGCTCCTGGCAGGGACCTTCGTCTACACCTGCTTCGGCTACTCGTTGGAGGACTCCCTGTTCCAGTTCGCCTCGGCACTGGGCACGGTGGGCCTCTCGATAGGCATCCCGCTCGAGACCGCGAGCCCATGGCTGCTCTGGGCCACGACCATAGGCATGTTCCTCGGACGTCTCGAGATCTACCCCGTGCTCGTGGTTGCCACCCACGTGGCCCAGCGCGGCAACAAGATGCTCCGCCACCACGCGAGGCACTAGGGGCGCGAGGCCAGCGGCCGCTCCCCCTTGGTTTCGTCCTTGCAAACAGAACGCGACTGTCACGGCCTCGTGACGCATCTGATGGCAGAGTGTTACCCAGACGAAACGAACGACGCAGGCGATAGGAGCAGCCCATGGTGGAGATTCGGCCCTTCTCGTCGGACTTCGAGGAGTACGTGCGCGACGAGTCACGCTCGAGCGGCAAGGCGACGAGCATCTCGTTCCCCACGGATGCCGACGAGGTCCGCGAGGTCGTGAGGCAGATGACGGCCTCGGGAACGCCCATCACGGTCCAGGGTGACCGCACCGGCCTGGCAGCCGGCGCGGTGCCTCTGGGCGGCCATGTGATGAGCCTCACCAAGATGGACCGCTTCCTCGGCCTCCGCAAGGACGAGGACGGCACCTATCACCTCACCGTCGAGCCAGGCGTGGTCCTCTCGGCGCTGCGCAAGCACCTGGCCGACAAGACCATCCCCACCACTGGCTGGGACGAGGCCTCGCTTGCGGCCCTCGACGAGCTCTATCAGGGCCCCGAGCAGTTCTTCCCCACCGACCCCACCGAGACCTCCGCCTGCCTGGGCGGCATGGTGGCATGCAACGCCAGCGGCGCCCGGTCGTATCGCTACGGCCCGGTCCGCCCGCACGTGAGCGGCCTCACCGTGGTGCTCGCGAGCGGCGAGACCGTCGAGGTCGCACGGGGCGGCGCGTGTGCCCATGGCCGCACGCTCGAGCTCGACACGCGCGAGGGGACCCACCTCACGCTCGACCTCCCCACCTACCAGATGCCGCATGCCAAGAACGCCTCGGGCTACTACGCGGCCGACGACATGGACGCCATCGACCTGTTCATCGGCTCCGACGGCACCTTGGGCACCATCGTGGCGATCGAGCTCTCGCTCATGGAGAAACCCGCCGTGGTCTGGGGCGTGAGCTGCTTCCTCGAGCACGAGGAGCAGGCCCTCGACCTCGTGGACGTGGCACGGCCCGGGCTGGGCCACGCCGCGGCCCTCGAGTACCTCGACGCCGGTGCCCTCTCGATCCTTCGCGAGCAGCGCGCCTCGAGCGCGGCCTTCGCGACCCTCCCCGAGATGCCGGCCAACGCCGCCGTCTGCGTCTACGTCGAGCTCGACTGCGCCGACGAGGACGAGGCGTACGACCAGCTCTGGAAGCTCGGCGAGCTCATCGGGAAGGTGGGCGGCAGCGAGGACGACACCTGGGTCGCCCGCACGGAGACCGACCGCGAGGCCCAGCTCTTCTTCCGGCACGCCGTCCCCGAGAGCGTGAACATGCTCATCGACGAGCGCCGTCGCACCGACCCGACCATCACCAAGCTGGGAAGCGACATGTCGGTGCCCGACGAGCGTCTGCACGACGTCGTGGCGATGTACCGCTCCACGCTCGCCGAGGCCGGCCTCGAGTCCGCCGCCTGGGGCCATATCGGCAACAATCACCTGCACGTGAACGTGCTTCCCCGCGACGCCGCAGACTTCCGGCGTGGCCACGACCTCTTCGAGCGCTGGGCCTCCGAGGTCACCGCCATGGGCGGGGCCGTCTCGGCCGAGCATGGCGTGGGCAAGATCAAGCGCGACTTCCTCCTGGCCATGTACGGCGAGAGGCACATACGAGAGATGGCGACGCTCAAGCTCGAGCTCGACCCGGCGGGGCTCCTCGGACGCGGGAACCTCTTCCCGCCCGAGCTGCTCCCGGCAGTCGCCCCATCAACGAGCGAGGAGGACTAGATGCATATCGTCGTCTGCGCCAAGGCCGTGCCCTCGAGCACCGAGGTGCGCATGGACCCCGTGACCAACACCATCGTGCGCGACGGGCGCCAGTCGGTCCTGAACCCGTTCGACGCCGCCGGCCTCGAGCTGGCACTCCATCTCAAGGACCGCTTCGGCGCCCACGTGACGGTGCTCTCCATGGGCATCCCCGACACCTGCCGGATCCTGCGCGACTGCTGCGCGAGGGGGGCCGACGATGCCCTGCTCCTCTCGGACCGGGCCTTCGCCGGGGCCGACACGCTCGCCACCTCGTACGCCCTCTCGTGCGCCCTCGGGCGCGTGGACGACCTCGACCTCGTCATCTGCGGCAAGATGGCCGTCGACGGGGACACCGCCCAGATCGGCCCCGAGCTCGCGGGGGCGCTCGACCTGCCTTGCGTGACCGACGTGCGCGCGTGGACGGATGACGGCGACGCAGACCCCGCCCATGGCCGCATCGTGGTGCGCCACGGCACGGACGCCGGCGAGGAGGTCGTCTCGTGCGACCTGCCGGCCGTCATCACGGTCTCGAAGGACCTCGCCCCCCTGCGGATGCCGAGCATCGCCGGCATCCGCAGGGCCGAGGGCTGCCCGGTCGACGTGGCAGGTGCCGCGGACATGCAGGCTGACCCCGCGCGCATCGGGCTCGACGGCTCGCCCACCCAGGTGGTGCGCTCCTTCGTGCCCGAACGGACCCAGAAGGCCACCGTGGTCGAGGGGACGCCTGCCGAGCAGGCACGCGCCCTGGCCGACCTGTTTGAGGGGAGCGTCCGATGAGCGGACTCGTCGTCGACCAAGAGAAGTGCGTGGGCTGTGGGCTGTGCGTCCGGACCTGCACCTCGGGAGGAATCGAGGTCACCGACCGGCTCGCCCGCGTGACGGACGGCTGCGTCTCGTGCGGCATGTGCGTCGACGGCTGCCCCACCGGCGCCCTCTCGATCCAGAAGGAGGCCGCAGGCACCGACCTCGCCAGCTACACGGACGTCTGGGTCTTCGCCCAGCAGGAGGCCGGCACCATCGTGCCGGTGGCCTTCGAGCTGCTCGCCAAGGGCCGCGAGGTCGCCGAGGCCCGCGGCTGCCGCCTGGTGGCCGTGCTCGGCGAGGGCACGGACGCGCCCGACGACAACGACGCGCTGCTGGTCGCGGCCGGTGCCGACCTCGTCATCCGCTGCAGGGACGCACGCCTGGCAGACAATGACGCCGAGGTCTATGCGCGTTGGATCGAGGACCTCGTTAAGGAGCGCCGCCCCGAGGTCATCCTCTATGGGGCCACGCCGTTCGGCCGCGAGCTCGCCCCCAACGTGGCGGTGCGCCTGCGGACCGGCCTCACGGCCGACTGCACCGTGCTCGACGTCGACCGCGAGCGGGGACTCCTCCAGCAGACCCGCCCCGCCTTCGGCGGCAACCTCATGGCCACCATCGTCTGCCCGGACCACCGTCCCCAGATGTCCACGGTGCGCCCCGGGGTCTTCTCGGCCGCCGACCCCGACCCCACGCACGAGGGCACCACGGTCGACGTAGCCCTCGACGCGGACGTCACCTCTCGCATACGCGTGCTCGAGCGCATCCCGGCCGGCAGCGACGCCTCCATCACCGATGCCGACACCCTCGTGGTGGTCGGTCGCGGCATCGGGTCCAAGAAGGCGCTCCCCCTCATGCGCGAGCTCGCCGACCTGCTGGGCGGCAAGCTCGGCTGCACGCGGCCCCTCGTGGAGGCCGGGTGGCTTGACGCATCCTGCCAGGTGGGCCAGACGGGTGTCTCGGTGGCCCCGAAGCTCCTCGTGAGCGTGGGCGTGTCGGGCGCCATCCAGCACCTGGCCGGCATCGGCGGGGCCGAGCGCATCGTCGCCATCAACACGGACCCCTCCGCCGCCATCTTCGGCATGGCCCAGTACGCCGTCGTGGGCGACGCGAACCAGGTGGTAGGCGAGCTGGTGAAGCGCCTCAGGTAAGGCAGGCGCATGGGCTGGGTACGATATCCTCGACATCAGCGAGAGGAACAGGTGGCCCGATGGCGTCCTCTGCCCAGCACATGACCTCCCTTGCACGGACGTCCGACCCGTCGGACGCCCGCTCTCGCATGCGGCGGGGGTTCACCCTGGCCGAGGTCCTCATCGTCGTCGCCATCATCAGCGTCCTCGTGGCCATAGCGCTGCCCACCTTCTCGACGCAGATCCAGGCCTCTCGCACCACCACCGACGACGACTACTGCAAGAGCGCCCAGGCCCTGTGCAAGGTGGGATGCGAGACGCTCTACGACGGCGACTACTCGCAGAAGACGGCCGCCGACTGGGTGGCCTATGCCGTCGCCCGCGGCATCCCCGAGACCGGCACGGCAGACTCCTCCACCAAGCTCACCGCGACGGTAGGTGCGGACTCGGTCACCTTCACCTACGGTGCCGGCAGCTCGAACCCCTTCGACCCCGACGCCGACGTGCCCACGCTCGGGTCTGACATCGCGAAGGCCCTCAGCACCCTCATCGGGACGGGAGCCGAGCTCAAGAGCCCCTCAAGCGACACGGATCCCAGCACTGGCACCGTCTACCCCTATGTCGACATGGACTTCAACTACAACTACATGCAGATCGCGGGACAGAACGTCAAGAGCTACCTCAAGTCCGTCGGCCTCACCGACACCCAGATCGCAGAGGCCAAGGCCGGCAAGCTCACCGTCGTGTTCACCGGGAGCACGTCCAAGCTCACCGGCGTGAGCGGCTACTTCTATTCCAACGACGATGGGACCGTCACCGTGGTGAGCGCGAGCGGCAGCAGCCAGACGGTCCCAGGCGGTAACAAGACCAGGTACTACGCCTCGCTCATGTAGCAGCAGGCCCCCGCACGCTCGCATAGGCCGCGTCGGCACGCCGCACCGCATCAGGCCGTGCCTCCAGCAGACGCCCGAAGGCCTCCCCCACCTCGGCAGGCACGTCCACGTGAGCCAGGTAGCCCTTCCCGTTGGGGCCATAGCCTCCGGCATCGTCCGTGAGGCGTGGCACCTCTCCCATGAGGAGCTCCAGGTAGCGATCGACGTCCCACATGCCGAGCGGTGGGTCAGCGACGGCAAGGCCACCCTCCCCCACCACCACGCTGACCTCGTAGGTGGCAAAGCTCACCGGCGTCACGTCAGGGGCGAACCTGCGTAGGGTCGCATCCATGCGCCTCTGCATCGTGGCGTCCTGCGCCATGATGATGCTGCTGCAGGGCACGTCCCTCTCGCGAAGCAGGTCGAGGAGGCAGGTGACGTTGTTGCCGCAGTTGGTCGAGGAGCGCTCGAGCAGGTCGGGCTCGAGGCCATGGCGCGCCTCAAGATAGGCGGCGAAGACGTCGGCCTCGGGCGCGTCGTCGGCAAAGGTGACGTCGGGCGCGAGCTCGCGCACCCGGGAACGGAAGGTCTGGGTGGTGTGGCCGGCGCCCCCCGCGATGACATAGGTCCGTGCCACGTCGTCACGCATGGCCTGGGCCAGCACATCGCCCCCGGCAAGGATGCTCCCGCCGAAGAGGACCATCACGTCCGCCTGCCCGTGACCGAGGAGGCGGTCGAGGGCAGTCCGCGTGAGCTCGGGGACGTCACGCATCCCGAGGAAGCGTGCGAGCACGTTCATGTCATGTGCGGCAGAGGCGCGCCTCGAGGGCGTCATGGCCTCGCGCAAGGCCGAGGATGGCATCAAGCCCCTTTCTCCGTAAGCGACGTCCCCATCATACGCGACCCCCGCACGGCCGCCCGACACTACCGTTTACCTGCCATCATGATGCCATCACCCGGCAGCTCGGCCGTAGCGTCCCGCACGCGTCGTATAGTCGCATAAAGAGGGTGGCGCATTCGTGTCTCGTACCCGCAGGACCCAGCCCGAGGGGAGGCAGCATGCTCAAGAAGGTCTTCACGGCCATCCACAGGCATGTCTCCTTCGCCGCCATGGCCATCGTGATCTGCGCAGGCGCGCTCGGGCTCGTCACCTACTACTACACCTCCTATGCCAGCGCCCACAAGATGAGCCAGATCATCCTCAACAACGAGGCCCAGAGCCTCCAGCGCAGCACCGCACGCACCCTCGACCAGGTCTACTGGCTCGAGGGGCTCGTGATAGGCGCAGACGGCGACGACGTCGACCTCGAGGCGTCAGCCGCCCAGCTCCTCCACGGGACCCAGGTGGAGTACGTGCTCCTTGCCCCAGGAGGCATCGTGTCCGACGTCTACCCCTCCGACACCTACCAGAACCTCCTCGGCCTCAACCTCTACGCGAAGGACCAGGACACCTCTGACGCCCAGAACACGCGTGATGCCATCACCACCGGACCCTACGGGCTCTCGAACGGCGACAAGGTCATCTCGAGCACGCTATCGGTGTGGATTCCCAACAGCAGCGGCGTGAGCAAGCTCTGGGGGCTCGTCTCGGTCACCATCAACTACCCCAAGACCATCGAGGCCGCGCTCTCGTCCACCATCGGCGAGGAGGGCTACGCCTACGAGATCTACCCGGCGAAGACCTCCTCCGACGACGTCGACATCACCGTGTCCAACGGCTACGAGGACGGCAACGACGAGGAGACGACCCAGTTCTTCCTGAACCATGCCGAGTTCGTCCTCAAGGCCTATCCCAAGTCGGGATGGGTCAACCTCGACGTCATCGAGTACGCCGCCATCGCCGTCCTGATCGCCTCGGTCGTGGTCGGCCTCATCGCCCGGCACGTCCAGAACCACCTCGCGACGCTCCGCAAGGACGCGCAGTTCGACGAGCTGACGGGGTTGCTCAACCGACGTGCCGCGATGGAGGACGTCGAGTCGATGCTCAAGAGCAACTCGTTCGAGACGGGCGCGTTCATGATGCTCGACCTCGACCACTTCAAGGACATCAACGACACCCTGGGCCACCAGGCGGGCGACACGGCCCTGAAGCACGCCGCCATCGTGCTCAAGACCTGCTGCCGAAGCTCGGACATCACGGGACGCATCGGTGGTGACGAGTTCATCGCGTTCCTCTCGTGCGCCGACACCACCACCTTCGTCGAGGACCGCGCGCGGACGATCTGCGACACGATGCGCATCATGATGCCCGCCAAGGACGGGACCTCCGTGCCGCTCTCGTGCTCCATCGGCATCGCACGGATCCCCGAGGATGGCACCACGCTCACCGAGCTCTACGAGCATGCCGATGCGGCACTCTATGCATGCAAGAAGGCCGGACGCGACTCGTTCTCCTTCTACGACGAGGACGTGGCGGACGACCGGGAATCACGCTAGACAGGGTCATCGCAAGGAGGGGGTCACCTATGGATGCCGTAGGATCTCTCGCGTACTTCAAGGAGCTGCTCGACGAGCAGCACATCACCTATGACTACGCGCGCCTCGTCGACCCGGTCACGCTGACCGTGCTCGAGCACGACGAGACCGGCATCGACTACCCCAAGGGAGACAAGCTGGCGCGGTACTGGTCCGAGGACACCGTGAGCGACACGTCGATGGCGCTCTATGCCTGGCGCAAGGGGAACACGATCTCACGCGTGGACGAGATCGCGGACGGCAAGCGCATCGTCGTCATCGCGCTCCCCACGAGCGTGAGGGGACATGCCTATGTGGTGGAGCTCATCCGCAAGCTCGAGGGGCTGGCCTTCGGCAAGGGGATCCCGTTCCTCGAGGGCAAGGTCCTCATCGAGCAGCTCTCGCAGCTCGAGCACGCTGCCGTCCTCGACGACCTCACCGGGCTGTTCAACCGCGCCTACCTCTATCGCACCTTCCGTCAGGAGGTCGCATCGGCACGCGAGAAGGATAGGCCCCTCTCGGTGGTGTTCATAGACATCGACCACTTCAAGCAGGTCAATGACACCTACGGCCACCTGACAGGCGACAAGGTCATCGCCACGACGGCGCATCGCATCCAGGACGAGGTCAGGGTCGGGTCGGACTGGGTCGCACGCTATGGCGGCGACGAGTTCTTCATATGCCTGAGGGGTGCCGACGGAGCGGCCGCCAAGGCCTGCGCCAAGCGGATCTGCGATGCCTTCAGGGACAACCCCATCCAGGTGGGCGAGCGCGCGCTCGACGTGACGGTCTCTTGCGGCGTGGCCACCCTCACCGACGACGACATGACCGGCGACGCACTCATCGAGTTCGCGGACGAGCGCATGTACCAGCAGAAGGAGGCAGGGCGCACCAGCGCGTGAGGCTCAGATGAGGTCGCGGGACCCCACGAGCGTGCGGGCCGCGCCGAAGCGGTCGTCGATGTCCTCGACGATCCTGCCGTCGATCTTGCCCTGGTCGACCATGCCCCTCATGATCTCGAGGGTCCTCGCATGCGTGAGGCCTGGCTTGTAGGGGCGCTCCTCGGTGAGGGCCTGGTAGATGTCGATGCAGGCCATGAGGCGCTCGAGGCCGTTGAGCTCGTAGCCGTGCTTGCCGAAGGGATAGCCCGAGCCGTCGAGCTTCTCGTGGTGGAAGGACGCCCAGCGGGAGAGGTCCTCGAAGCCACGTACCTGCGAGAGGATCTGCCACGAGTACCAGGCATGGTTCTGGATGTAGACGTACTCCTCGCTGGTGAGCTTGGCGGGCTTCTCGAGCACGTCGCGGTCGATGACGAGCTTGCCGATGTCATGGAGGGCGCCCGCCAGGTAGTACTCCGACTCGATGCGGGCACCCAGGCGATAATAGTGGGCCATGTCCCGGGCCTTCTCGGCGATGCCCATGCTATGGCTCGAGGTGAAGCGCGACTTGTAGTCGGTGATGCGTGCGAAGATGACGGCCAGCCCCGTGAGCTCCTTGCCCGTGTACTCGCGCATGACATCGGGAATCGACGAGCGGAGCAGGTCGGGGATCCTGTCGTTGCGCAGGGTCGAGAGCGAGAGGTAGTCCATCCTCGCCGTGAAGGCATCCACGACCTTGGGCGTGAAGAACCTCCCCCGCTGCTGCGAGAGCATCTGGGTGAGCCTCTCGTACTTCTTGGGGGTCATGGACGAGAGGTCGCAGGTGACGTCCAGGACGTCCGTCAGATGGATGATCTGGGCATAGAGCGGGGTCTGCTCGGCCGGGACCTTGAAGGGACCCGTGCCGTCGGCGTTCTCGTGGTGATAGAGGATGACGTCCTCGATCCGCGAGTAGAACGGCATCTCGGACACGTTCCGCTCGCCGAAGCTGCAGTGGGGCCGGAGGTCGATGACGGCCGTGCCCGAAGGACCCCGCGAGCCGAGGATGTCGTTGCCAGCCTGGTACTCCGAGGTGATGTACTCGGTGAGGGCGTTGTCATGCAGGGCGGCCGCACACGCGAGGTCGACGAGCTGGATGCCGTCAAGCCCAAGGCCCCGCCCCACCTGGACGGACAGGTAGGCGACGCGACGCGAATGGTAGGGCGTGGCACCCACCAGCTCGCCCTCGACCGCATCGAGGGCATATGAGAGCGCAAAGAGCAGGTCCGGCATGCTGATCTTCATGGACGCCCTCCCCTTCTGAAACGGCAGTTATATGGTACCCACTAATTCCCTCATCGCCTGTGGCGACTCGTGGGGCGACGTTTGCCGAACGCTTGCCACCTCCCCCCCAGCCGCTCGTGGTGCAAAAGGCATTCTGGGGATACGATGGGTGCGAGCTTCCGCGTCTGCCACCGAGGGAGGTCGACACGCATGAGGACGCCTAGGACCCTTGCCATGGTCGTGCTTGCCTTCCTTGCGGCCTGCCTCTCGCTCGTCTGCGGTCCCGCGACATGCGCGCAGGCGGCCGAGGCCACGTCATCCACGGACATGCCTCGCGTGCTCTACCTCAGCTCCTATGCCTATGAGTGGGAGAGCGTCCCTACGAAGCTCGATGCCGCACGAGAGACGCTGGGCGACGACGCCCTCATCAACTACGTGTTCATGGACACCAAGCGCCGCACCTACGACGAGGCCGTCGGCGAGACCTACGCCAACGTCAAGGACCGCGAGGACGAGGCCGGGCCCTATGACTACGTGATGGCCGCGGACGACGATGCCCTCACGTTCGTCCTCCAGTACCGCGACGAGCTGTTTGCCGACGTGCCGGTGGTCTTCGAGGGGATCAACGACATGCATCTGGCAAACGAGGCCGCCACGGACCCGCTCATCACCGGCATCCGCGAGACCTTCCCCCTGGTCGACACCATCAAGCTTGCCACGAGCCTCTACCCTGACGCGACCCACGTGCTCGGCATCACGGACGAGTCCGTCTCGGGCATCGGCTCGACCGAGCAGTTCGATGCCGCCTCGAACTCCTTCCCGGGGCTCACCTTCGAGACCCTCGACTGCTCGACGATGACCCAGGACCAGATCGCCGCCGAGCTCGAGAGCCGGGGCAAGGAGACAATACCGGTCCTGCTCATGATGACGACCGACGCCGACGGTAACCACTTCACCAGCACGGAGGCCGTGAGGTTCCTCTCGTCACACGTGAGCGTCCCCATCTTCAAGGGCGACGAGCTCGGCATCGGCGAGGGGATACTCGGCGGCATGGTCGTCTCGTACTCGACCATGTCGACCCAGGCCTCGCAGATCGTGCTCGACCTCATCAACGGCACCGACATCAGCACCATCCCCGTACGCGACGCGACCGTGTCGTGCATCCTCGACAAGGACGTCATGGACGCCTATGGCATCTCGAAGACCCAGGTCGAGGCTGTCGAGGGGACCTCGGTCACCTACGTCAACGACGAACCGAGCATCCTCGACCGCTACGGCACCGTCCTCATACCCATGGGCATCGTCATCCTCGTCCTGGCGGCGAGTCTCGTCATCGCCCACCTGTCGGCGCTGAGGCGCAAGCACTACATGGCCGAGATCGACGAGCGCGACCTCATGCTCAACAGCCTCCTCGACAACCTGCCGGGAGGGGTGGTCGTCTACCGCAGCGACGCTCACGGCATCACGCCCACCTACTACAGCGAGGGCATGGTCAAGCTGACCGGCCTCACGAAGGAGAGCTACGCAGAGACGATCGCCGAGGAGGGGGAAGGTACCTCCGACACGAGCAAGGACCTCGCATTCCTCACCGAGAGGCTCCGGGATTCCGCGATGAGGGACGAGTCGCTGAACCTCAGGTGGCGCCTCCGCAGGAAGGACGGCATCACCGTCTGGTCGCTCCTCTCGGCCGTCTTCATGCGCATGGAAGGCGACGCCACCGTCTACTACGCCGTCTTCGTCGACATCTCCGCCTCCGTGCTCGCCCACGACCGGGAGCTCGAGGCCCAGAGGTCCGACGCCGCGAACGAGGCCAAGACGCAGTTCCTCTCGACTGTGAGCCACGACATGCGCACACCGCTCAACGGCATGCTAGGCCTCTGCGAGCTCATGCTCGAGCGGGATGTGGACGAGGCCACCCGCCAGGACCTCGTGCAGCTCGACAGCGCCGGGCACTACCTGCTCGACCTCATCAACGACACCCTCGACATGAGCAAGATCGAGAGCGGTCGGCTCGAGCTGCATCCCAACGTGTGCAGCGGGAAGGAGGTGCTCGAGGGCGCCCTCAAGCTCCTCGCCCCCAGCATCACCAAGAAGGCGCTCCGCGTCGCCGTGCACACCGAGGGCGTCCCGTGGGACACGCTCTATGTCGACTCCAGCCGCATCCAGCAGCTCATCGTCAACATCGTCGGCAACGCGATCAAGTTCACGCCCGCGGGAGGGTCGATCGACCTCACGGTCGATCACCTCAGCTCCGCCGATGGCGTCCTCCATGACCGATTCACCGTGACCGACACCGGCATCGGCATGAGCGAGGAGTTCCTCCCCCACCTGTTCGACCCGTTCGCCCAGGAGAGCCAGGGCGGCAACACCTCCAACAACGGCACGGGCCTGGGGATGCCGATCTCAAAGCAGATCGTGACCCTCATGGGCGGTACGATATCGGCCACGAGCAGGCTGGGACACGGCACATGCGTGACCGCGACCCTCGACCTCCCCCTGGCGACACCCGAGCAGATCGCCGCCAAGGAGAAGGAGCGAGGCGGCACGGACGGCACAGGTCCCAGCCTCGCCGGGAGGCGGATCCTCGTGGTGGAGGACAATGCGCTGAACGCCAAGATCGCCAAGAAGCTGCTCGAGAACCAGGGCGCCGCCGTCGAGCTGGCCGCAAACGGCCAGCTCGGCCTCGATGCGTTCACAACCTCCGAGCCAGGCCACTTTGACGCCATCCTCATGGACTACCGCATGCCCATCATGGACGGGCTCGAGGCGACGAGGCGCATCCGCTCGTCGGACCACGCACAGGCGGCCACCATCCCCATCGTGGCGATGACGGCAGACGCCTTCGGCCAGGAGGACGACGTGACCAAGGAGGCAGGCTTCGACGCCTTCCTCACCAAGCCCATCGACATCCGCGAGCTCGTCTCCACGATCAACGAGCTCGTCGAAGGCACCGGGAGCCGCCCGCGGCAGCCCTAGAGGCCCTTCACCTTGATGCCGGACCTCAGCAGCCAGACCCAGCCCGCCAGGGCCGCTCCCATGGACACGACGATGATGATGCCCAGGCCCGTGATGTAGTCCGGCCAGGGCAGCTGCGAGAGCAGCATGCCGACGCATCCCACGGCGGTGCATACGAAGTTGATGGTCGACGATGCCGTCCCTGCACCATCGTCTGCCTGCGAGAGCAGGATGTTGACCGAGAGGGGCCTCACGGCCGCCTCGCATACGGCAAAGACGAGGAACGGGATGCAGAAGGCAAGCGGCGCGATGTGGCCGAAGGCCAGCATGGCAACCCCCGCCACCACGGACGCCCCCATCAGGCCGCCCAGGAACTGCCGCGGTCGCATCACCCGAGACGCGACCTCCCAGCTGAACGGTCCCAGCGCCGTGAAGAGCGCCACGACCGAGAAGTACAGGCTGTAGCCCATCTCGGAAAGGCCGAAGTAGGTGATGTAGATGTAGCTCGCGACCGAGATGTAGGCCATGAACCCCACGTTGTAGAGGCTCATGACGAGCAGGAAGGAGGTGAACCCCCTGTCCGAGAGGGTCTGCCTGAACAAGGCGACCGTGCCAGCACCAGACCCGGTCGCTCGCGACCCCTCAGGCAGCGTCTCATCGAAGAGCAGCGAGAAGACGCAGCAGGCCGCCCCTATGCAGGTGAGGGCCCAGAAGGTCATGTGCCAGCTGAAGGCCGAGACGATGAAGGCACCCAGGATGGGGGCCACCACCGGCCCCACGATGAACATGAGCTGGATGAACGAGAGCGCGAGCTGGCGCCTCTGGGGGACGATGGCATCCTTGGCGATGCTGTTGGTCATGGAGTCGGCGGCCCCCGCCCCCAGAGCCTGGATGATGCGCGCCAGGATGAGGACCTCGATGGTGGGCGACAGCGCACAGAGCGCGGCACCGAGCGTGTAGGCGATGAGGCCGCCCACGAGCACCGGCTTGCGCCCACGCCGGTCGGAGAGCGGCCCGAAGACGAGGAGCCCGATCGCGAAGAAGAGGTAATAGCCGACCAGGGTGAGGTTGACCATCCCCTCCGTGGTATCGAGGTGCTCGGCCATGTGCGGGATCGCCGGCGTGTACATGTCGAGCGAGAGCGGCATCACGAGCGAGGTGCAGACCAGCAGGGCCAAGAGCCCCCTGTGTCCAAGCCTGTGCTGTGGCTCGAGCAGCCATGTGTCCTGCATGATGCGATTCCCTCCGGTCGTCGGTACGGTCAGCGGCCATAAGGCTAGACTATCCCCTAAGGGGAGAGTCAACGAGAGCGAGGGGACGATGAGCGAAGTCACTGGGACCAGCAGGGGCGAGGGCCTCCTCTCGATCGGTGAGGTCTCTCGCATGAAGGGCGTCGGCGTGAAGGCGCTCCGCCACTACGAGCGCATCGGCATCCTCACACCGGCCTACGTGAACCCTGCGACCGGGTACCGCTACTACTCTATGGGGCAGATGCCCACGGTCGACGTCATCGTCGTATGCGTCGACCTCGGGATTCCCCTGGCGCGGGTCAGGGAGTGCCAGCGCTCCGACGGCTCCCTCGACGCCGAGAGGCTCTTCTCGAGCAGCCTGGCACCCGCACGGGAACGCATACGCAAGGCGCAGCTCGCCCTGGAATCGCTCGAGGCATGCGAGGCCCATGTGGAGCACGAGGCCCACGCACGGGATGCGACCGCCCCCTACCGCCAGGAGATCGAGGGCACTTGGCTGATCGCGACGGCTTGGAGCTGTGACGAGTTCGACGCCCGCCGCTATGCCGCAGCCGTGACCCTGCTCACGCAGTTCGCACGTGACCACGGGCTCGCGCCGTTGGCGCGGCAGGGAATCGTGTCCAACGCGACCATGACGGCCGGTACGGCTCGAATGGGAACGGGTTGGTCGGTGGTCCTCGAGGCGACAGGGCTCCCGGGCGAGAGGCACCAGTCGCTCCTGGGTCGCAGGGGTCAGGAGGTGCTGCTGCTCCGCCTTCCTGCCAGGACCTACGAGGCTCGTCGCGTGAGGGCTGCCACCTTGGGGAGGTGCTTCTCGGCCGCGCTGGCGCAGGTTCAGGACCGGGTCGACGAGCCGACGCTCGTGCTCGAGTCATGGGGGTTCGGCAACGGCACGCAGGAGAGCTGCTGCGAGGTGCTGACGGAGGCGCGGTGATGCTGCGGCCGGGAAGCCTGCGGCGCATGGCCCAGCAGACGGCGGCGCTGTACCAGGCCGTCGTGGATGCCATGCCACGCGCATGCCTCCCTTTCCGTCTCGCCTTTCTTTCCCGATGTTCCTCTCGCCCATCCTTGGTGGTTTAATGGTTCAAACGGTTGGACCATAAGGAGATGGACATGCCCGACATGAAGCAGATGGTCGACACGATCGCCGACGAGTTCCAGCGCTGCCAGCCGGTCCTCACGGCCCTGGGAGACGAGAACCGCCAGCACCTCATCCTCGAGATGATGCGCATGGGGAGCTGCCACGGCGTACGTGTGGGGCAGATCACCGAGAGGACCAACCTCTCGCGCCCGGCCGTGTCGCACCACCTCAAGATCCTGCGCGAGGCGGGCCTCATCAAGATGCGGCGCGAGGGCACCAAGAACTTCTACTACTTCGACACCGACCCTGCGGCCATGAAGGACCTCCAGGACATGCTGACCCACACACGCCAGGTCATGGCCCTCCTCCCCGGGAGGGGCGAGACCGATGACTAGGCTCCACGTCTTCCATACCGGCAGCGTCATCGTCGATCGCGCCATCCCCTACCACGAGGACAGGCCGCTGGCCGCCCTAGGTGTGGGAAGGTCCGTCGACAAGAAGCTCACCCTGCCCGTCTCGTGCTACCTCATCGAGCACCCGCGGGGTAACATCCTCATCGACACCGGATGGAACACCCGCTATGCCTACGAGCGCCCGAAGCGGTTCGGGGGTGCCCTCGACCGCATCAGCGCCCCACTCGTCCTCGAGGGGGAGGGCATCGACTCCAAGCTCGCGGCCTGCGGCCTCTCCCCCACCGACATCGACTGCGTCTACCTCAGCCACCTCGACTTCGACCACACGAGCGGCATCGCCCTCGTGCGTGGCGCCCGACGCTTCATGACCGCCCGTGCCGAGGTCGCGGACGCCCGCCGTGCGCCACTTCGCTATGTGCGCTCGACCTGGGCGGACGTCGACATCGAGCCCTTCGACTACCAGGAGGGCGGCATCGGGCCCGTCGGCAGGAGCCTCGACGTCTTCGGCGACGGCAGCGTGGTCCTGGTGAGCACGCCCGGCCACACCCATGGTCATGCCTCCGTGCGGGTGGGCACGCCCGAGCGCTACGTCCTCCTGGCAGGGGACGCCGTCTACACGCAGCGGTCGGTACGCGAGCACATCATGCCCGGGTTCACCGTGGACGAGGCGGCTGCCAAGGCCTCGGTGGAGTGGGTCTGCGCGTGTGCGGCAGACCCTGCCTGCCTGACCGTGATCCCCAACCATGACCCGGACACCGAGGAGCAGGTCATCGACCTCTAGGTTCTTCTTGCACCGACATCTTGCAACCACAGACACGAAGGGGCACGCCATGGATCAGATCGAGCTCATGAGGAGCAGGCACGCCGTACGTCACTACCTCGACCACCCCATCGAGGCCGAGAAGCGCGTCGCATTGCAGGGATGTGTGGACGCCTGCAACCAGGAGGGCAGCCTTCACCTGCAGCTGGCCTTCGACGAACCGGAGGCCTTCACCTCCGGCATGGCCCACTACGGCAGCTTCGCCGGCGTGACCGACTATCTCGCGCTCATCGGCAGGAAGTCCACGGACCTGGAGGAGCGTGTGGGATTCCACGGCGAGAGGGTCGTACTTCTCGCCCAGGAGCTGGGCCTCAACACCTGCTGGGTCGTGCTCACCTATGGCAAGCGATCCGTCAAGGCCGACATCGAGGCCGGAGAGCAGCTGGTGGGCGTGATCGCGATGGGTTACGGCGAGACGCAGGGCATCGCGCACAAGAGCAAGCCCGCCGAGAGGCTCTACGAGATGCCAGCCGATGCCCCCGACTGGTACCGCCGGGGCATCGAGGGCGCCACCCTGGCCCCCACCGCCATGAACCAGCAGAGGTTCCACATCACGCTCGACGGTGACGTCGCCCGCGTGGCCCGCGGGATGGGTCCCAACACGAAGACGGACCTCGGCATCGTGCGTCACGACTTCGAGGCCGCGAGCGGCCACGGGCTCGAGGCGTAGGGAGCCCTCGCAGGACGCCCGACGAGCAAGCAGACCAAAGAAGAGGAGAGGCACCCAGATAATCGGGTGCCTCTCCTCTTGAGTCGAAAGGCCATCATCCAAACCATGTGTCAGGACCGACATGCCTCACGGGACCAGGCGGCGCCCCACACCCCGCCACCTGCCACACGGATGGTGCTAGACCCCTCAGTCAAGATCCCTAGCCTGCGCCGCCGTACAACCAAGCACCGTCGGGGTGGAACGGTAGCCCACGCCCATGCGGTCGATGCCCATGTCGATGAGCTCGAAGAAGTGCTCCTGGGTTCGGATGGCACCCGAGCCCTTGACGCGGATCTTGCCCGCGCCAGCCTCAATCATGGCCGCGACGACCTCGTTGGTGGCACCATGCTGCTCCCCGCCGGTGAAGAAGCCCGTGGAGCTCTTGACGAAGTCTGCGCCGGCCTCAACGGCACAGCGGGTCCCGGCCTTGACCTGTTCGATGGTGAGCGAGTCGGTCTCGATGATCACCTTCACGTTCGAGCCGTACGCATGACAGACGTCGACGACCGCCTTTATGTCAGAGGTCACGAAGCCATAGTCGCCGGAGCGCAGACGGCCGTAGTTGGAGACGATGTCCAAATCCTCGATCTTGTAGTTCTTGCAGTACTCCTCGGCCTGAAGCACCTTGGAGGCCGTGGTGGACAGGCCGAACGGGAAGTCGCAGACCACACAGATGCCCGTCTTGGTGCCCTCGACCATGGGAGCCACGATGTCGAGCGAGGCAGGATTGATGCAGATGGTCTTGCACCCGAAGTCGATGCCCTCCTGGGCGTACTTCCTGATCTGGTCGACGGTGAACTCGGGCTTCAGCACCGACTGGTCGACGTAGCTCGCGAGCTCGCGCTCGCTCATCTGCACTGCCTTCTTGGATGGCTTCATGCCGCGTCCTTTCTCCTGGCCCCTTCCGGGGCATTGCCGATGACCTTGGTACCGGGTGATTCAGCCCTTTAGTATCGTTCCTTAGATACCTTGGCCATCTGCAGGATATCAGGCGCGGAGGAAGAGCCACTCCGGTCGAGAGAGAATCTCTGTTTGTATGGTACATAGGATATCTAGCAAGGTAGAATAGTCGTGACACCAGCAACCACGGAGAGGAATTCATGGACGCACTATCGGCGATCACCGCAGACCCACTCGACCATGCCTCGGCCACACCGCTCTACCTGCAGCTCGAACAACGCATCCTCCAGGTCATCGCCACGGGCGGCCTCGACGAGACCACACCGCTGCCCACCGACCAGGAACTATGCCAGAACCTCGGCCTCTCTCGCACAACCGTGAGAAGGTGCTACCAGGACCTGGTGGACACCGGCAGCGTCGTGAGACGTAGGCACGAGGGGACCTTCGTCTGCCCTACCTCCACGCGACAGAACCTCGGGATGCTGCTCAACTTCTCGGCTGAGATGGCTCGCGAGGGCAAGGAGGCCACATCGGAGGTCCTGGGGCTCCGCAGGCGCGCCTCGGATAGGGGGATCTCGAAGCGGCTCCAGGTCCCGGATGGCACCGAGGTCTGGGAGATTCGTCGCCTGAGGCTCGGCGACGGCGTCCCCATGCGCGTGGAGACCGCCTTCGTACCATGCTCCCTCTGCCCGACCTTGTCCGAGAGGGACCTCACGCACTCGCTCTATGCACGCATCTCGGAGGAGTCCGGTGCCTTGCCGGCGCGCGCCGAGGAGGCCTACGAGGCCATCTGCCTCGACGCCAGAGAGGCCAAGGCCCTGGGGGCCACCACGGGCTCGCCCGCCTTCCAGGTCCTCAGGACCTCCTATGACACGCTGCTCCGTCCCTTCGAGACCTCCGTGCTCATCGAACCGGCCGACAGGAATCACCTACTCGTGAGCCTTGATGCAGATGGTCTCACATTGAGGAAATACTACGGCTGAAGTCGCAGCCCTTGGCCTCGGGCATCCCGCGGCCCATATGCCGGGAACCAGCTGCGATTACCCTGCCGCAGATATGACCTCGGCAAAGGCCTCCCCAGCCCAGGCATCCTCCGGCGGGAGCCTCTCCGTGATCAGATAGGTGAACTCCTCGCAGGGCGCCACCAGATACGACCCCCTCCGGGAAAACTTTGACGAATCAGCGAGGAGCACGCGACGGCTGGCGTGCGCCATGGCCTCACGGGTCACCGCCAGCATCTCCGGCGAGGTCATCGTGGGACCGCGACGCCCGTCGAACCCGTCGCAGCCCGCGAAGACGATATCCGCGCAGACCTCCCGCGCCAGCTCGAGCGCACGTCCGCCAGTCGCGGCCCCCGCGCGGCCCACCACCTCACCGCCCGCGAGCACGACTGCGCAGTCCCCCTGCGTGGCAGCGAGCCCCGCGACACGGATGCTGTTCGTGGCTACGGTGATGTCCCGTCGCAAGGGGAGTAGGCGTGCCAAGGCGAGCACCGTGCTGCCACAGTCCATCCAGACGACGTCGCCGTCACCTACAAGTTTGATGGCCTCGCGCGCGATGGCAAGCTTCTCGTGGGCATGGGAGGCCGTCTTCACCCCCACCTCCACCTCGGCTCCGAAGAGCACCTTCGCTCCCCCATGCGTCCGCATCACAAGACCAAGCGCCTCGAGATGTGCCAGGTCCTGGCGCACCGTCTGGGGCGTCACTCCGAAGGAACCGGCAAGGGTCGCCACGTCGACCGTGCCATCCTGGAGCACGCGCTGATAGATGCAGTCCCTCCGCGCGTCAGCCGTCCGAGACATCGTCTCCATCCCCTCTCGACAAACGAAAAACGTGACGTTTCGTTTCTCAAAGTTTATACAAGAACGAAAGTTAATCTCACACGATTTCGTTCTACCGAACGATTATTCTTTTCGTTTCTTCTGCGCGGTCGTAGATTGGAGCCAGCAAAGGACCTCCGTCAGAAAGGATCACACCATGGAGACCATCTACAAGATCAGCCCCTACTACGAGCCGCGGATGTGGGGAGGCGGCACGCGTCTGCGCGACGAGTTCGGCTATGTGACCGACGTGGCCCCCCTGGGCGAGGTCTACAACGTCGTTGCCCTCCCGGGACATGCCGACTGCGGCGTGCCGGAGCTGGGATGCACCCTCTCGGAGCTCTACTCGGCTCGCCCGGAACTCTTCGACTGCGAGACGCAGGAGCTCCCCGTCCGCGTGAACATCCTCGACCCTATCGCCGACCTCTCGATCCAGATTCATCCTGGTGACGATTTCGCCAAGGGATACAACGGTGGCCGCGGCAAGCCAGAGGCCTGGGTCATCCTCGACGCGCCCAAGGGCTCCCGTATCGAGTTCGGGCATCATGCAACGACCTTGGACCAGTTCAAGGACTGGACCGAGGCCCACCAGTGGGACGAGCTCCTTCGCTACCTCCCCGCCAAGAAGGATGCCTTCATCGACATCCCCACGGGGACCCTCCATGCCATCGGTGACGGCGTGCTCACCTACAACATCTCCCGCAACGCCGACTGCACGTTGCGCCTCTATGACTACGACCGCATCGAGCCTGCTACGGGTACCACTCGAGAGATCCAGCCCGAGGAGGTCTACGAGAACGTCAACATGCCCGACAAGCTCATCGACTTCGAGACCTATCCGGCGCGCGAGGAGCTGGGCGTGGACGTGACGCGCTACACCGACCAACCCGGCCTCTACACGCTCATGCGCCTGCAGGTGAGCAAGGCTGGCCGCTTCCTCCACGACCGGTTCGCGTTCTACACGTGCGTCAACGGCTCCGGCACCGTGAACGGCGTCCCCGTGACGAAGGGCGAGACGATCCTCGTGCCGGCTGGTACGGGCTGGCTTGACCTCAAGGGCACGATGGACCTCTTCCTCGCCTCCTATCGCAACGACAACGTGGCGCGCTAGCGCCCAAGAAGAAGGGACCGATCATGAAGCTCCAGATGGCAGTAGACAACGCAGACCTGAACCTCGCCCTTGAGTACGCACGGTGCACCCATGATGTCCTCGACATCTTCGAATGCGGTACGCCGCTGCTCATGCGGGAGGGCGTGCACGTGGTCCGTGCGATCAAGGAGGCCTATCCCGACCTCACCGTCCTTGCCGACTCCAAGATCATGGACGGAGGTGCCGTCGAGACGACTGACATCTGTGAGGCCGGTGCCGACATCGTGACCGTGCTCGCCCTTGCTGATGACGCAACCGTGCAGGAGGTCATCGACACCTGTCACCAGTATGGAAGCCTTGCCATGGCCGACCTCATCTGCGTGACCGACATCCCCGCGCGCGCCCGTGAGCTCGTCACCATGGGCATCGACCTCATCGCCGTGCACACCGGGGTGGACCAGCAGGCGCAGGGTCGCACGCCCCTCGGCGACCTCAAGGAGCTCGTGGGCGCGGTCGATCCTGCCATGGCTGCCGTGGCAGGTGGCATCAACGCCACGACCGTCGCTGACTATGTCGCACTGAATCCCGGGGTCGTCATAGCGGGCGGCGCACTCTATGGTGCCCCTGACCTTCGAAGGGCTGTCATCCAGATGAAGGGGGCGCTGGTCTAGATGCAGATCAAGCAGATTGCGGCCGATGCGGCCGCAGAGCTCACCGACTGCCTGAGCCGTCTTGATGAGGCCGAGCTCGAGGCCCTGGAGGCCAAGGTTAAGTCTGCTCATAGGGTATTCGTGGCCGGTACAGGTCGGTCGCTCCTCATGATTCGTGGGTTTGCCATGCGCCTCATGCACGCAGGACTCGACGTGTCTGTGGTGGGCGAGACGACCACGCCCGCCATCGAGCCGGATGACCTTCTCGTCATAGCCTCGGGCAGCGGGTCTACCTCGACCCTTGTGGCGATTGCCCGCAGGTGCAAGGATGCGGGGGCACCGCTTGCCCTCATCACCACCAGGCCTGACTCCCCGATTGGCAACCTGGCTGACGGCATCGTCACGATTCCCGCCGTCTCGGGCAAGGTCGAAGGCGCCGCATCGATCTCGGTCCAACCTGGTTCCAACACCTTTGAGCAGGCTGTGCTTCTCGTCGGCGATGCCGTGGCAGCAGACATCATCGCGGCAGGTGGCCTGGCAGAAGGTAACGAGGAGCTCATGCGACGGCATGCCAACCTGGAGTAGGGGCGCATGAGAAACAAGAGGCATCGCTTGGTACGAGGGCCTTCGTCCAACTCTCGCAAAAGGAGAAGAACGATGAATCAGGTCTATCACATTCGTCCTGTGTTCACCGAGGCTATCTGGGGCGGCCAGCAGCTCATCGAGAAGTACGGTTACAAGACGGACCTCAACAACATCGGCGAGAGCTACAGCGTCATCGCCATGAAGGACCATCTGGACTGCGAAGTCGCCGAGACGGGCGAGAAGCTTTCTGACTTCTAGGACGAGCACGACGACCTGTTCCAGAGCGGCACTCCCATCATGCCCGTGAGGGCGGCTATGGAGCTGCACGAATGCTCGCATGTCCGTGCAGCTCCATCCCAGCGACAAGTATGCCCTGGCTCACGACGGTCGTCTCGGAAAGCCGGATGGCGTCTATATCGTAGAAGGCAAGGGCACGGTCGAGTTCGGGCACTATGCCAAGACGCGCGCCGAGTTCAAGGACATGGCCGAGGAAGGCGCATGGAACAGCCTGCTCAGATACATCAACGTGAAGGCTGGCGACTTTCTGAACATGCCGTTCAACACCCTGCATGCGCTGGGAGCAGGCATCATCTACCTCGAGTTCTCCCAGAACGCAGACCTGACCTACCGGCTCTATGACTACAACCGCACGCACCTGGATCCCAAGACCGGCAAGCCTCGCGAGATGCATCGCGAGAAGGTCATCGAGTGTGTGAACATCCCTGACGCAAAGACCAAGGTCGAGAGCCTCAAGACCGTCACGAATGACGGCTGCACGATCACCTCTCTCCACAACGAACCTGGTGTCTATACCTGCGGGAAGATCGAGGTCGCCGATAAGGGCGAGTATGAGCGTGACCAGTTCTACTTCCTGACCTGTATCGACGGGGCTGGCACGGTCAATGGAATCTCAATCAAGGGTGGCGAGACGTTGCTCGTGCCATGCGGTTTTGGCAAGGTCTCGCTCGAGGGCGACTTCGACCTCACGTATCTCACCTACCTGAGACCATAAGAGAACGAGCGGCGATTAGTCCCACCGCATCAAAGGGTCGACGGACGGGCTGCTCTTGAGCGGCATCGGCCACAGACTTTCCGCCTGGGCACCCTGACTCGGACCTTCCCCCGTCCGTGCCAGGGTGCCCTCGTCATGTCTCGTTCCCCGCCAACAGGTCATGTGCGGCACATCACCCCGCCGTCCCCCGCCAGGCACCCGGCACGCACGCGGCAAGGGCATCTGCCACGGCCGACTTGTCGTCCACGCAGCCCCGCTCGACCCAGCGGCGGAGCACCATCGTGAACCCGGCCTGGAAGAATACCAGGTAGTAGGTCATGAGCCCCTCGTCGGTGACGCCCGCTGCCTCGCAGCGCGGCCTCACCACCTGGTCCATGATCTGGTCGAGGCCCTGCCTGAGCGGGAAGTCATGACGTAGTGGCAGCGTCACCCGATAGAAGTAGGCGTGGTCGGCCACGTGCTCCAGGAAGGGCACGAACGACTCCGCCGAGAGCGCCTCCACGCCCGTGGCCGGATAGCGCCCGAGAAGCTCGCCGTGCAGATAGTCCTCCATCTTTCCCAGCATGTCGGGGATGTCCTGGAAGTGTGCATAGAAGGTCGAACGGTTGACCTCCGCCGCCTCGCAGACGGCCCGGACCGTGAGACGCCTGGTCGGCGCATCACGCATGAGTGCGAGCGCACGTCCCTCGATGCGGGTCTCGGTCTGCCGATAGCGCGCGTTGTTCTTCCTGTTGGCCATCGCTCCCCCATTAACACGACACTTATCGTTATATTGCTGATCGTAGCGCTTCGCCGCCTCGCCCAGACTTGAGTCATACAAGCCGGCGAGAGGAGAGCGCATGCGCGGAGCGATCTATCGAGGCAAGGAATCCGTCGAGGTACGGGACCTGTTGGACCCCGTCTGTGACGACCAGGGCGTCGTGGTGGCCAACGTGCTCGCAAGCGTCTGCGGGACCGACGCCGCCGTCTTCGCGCAGGGCCCCGGCACGGGCCACAAGGTCGACGTGGATGGCGAGTTCGGGCACGAGGTCGTCTCGCGCGTCATCGAGGTCGGGAACGACGTCCGCGACCTTGCCGTAGGCGACCGGGTCTATCCCTATCCCCTCCTCGCCAAGGACGACCCACGTCGCGCTGGCACGATGGGTGCCTTCTCGCAGGAGATGCTCGTCCCGCGCGCGCTTCTCGGCCGCTCCCTCTATAAGGTGCCGGACTCGATCGACGACCGCACCGCCTGCCTCATCGAACCGTTCACGGTAGGTTGCCGAGCAGCGCGGAGGGGGCGGCCCATGCCGGGCGAGAAGGCCGTCGTGTACGGCGCCGGCACCATCGGCATCGCCGTCGCCATCGCGCTCGTACACTTCGGCGTGGATGACGTGCTCGTGTGCGACCGCTCCGACCTTCGTCTCTCGAAGACCGCTGACCTCGGGTTTTCCGTCTGCGACGTCGACAGGGAGGACCCGTACGCGGCCGCCTCGGAGATCTTCGGCACGGCGCCCGGACTCGCGGGCGCATCCGCGGACGTCGACCTCGTCATCGACGCGGCCGGGAGCCCGACCGTCCTCGACGCCTTCATGGGCCAGGCCAAGATCGGGTCGCGCTTCGTCAGCGTGGCCGTGAGCAAGGGGCTGCGCCAGGTGGACCTGCTCGGCCTCACCTACGCGCAGAAGAGCATCATCGGATCGGGTGGCTACATGCCCGAGGACGTGGCCGACGTCATGGCCATCATGACAAGCGGCCAGTGGGACATCGCCTCGATCATCACGCACGAGTATCCCCTCGAGAGGATCGACGAGGCCCTGCGCCTCGCAGGCGATCCCTCGCGGGCCCTCAACGTGACCATCACGCTTGGGGACGTGCCCCGATGAGGGCCTTCGTGAGGAACGGGCTCGACGCCCTCGCCAGGGCGAGCCGGGCCATATCCTCCCAGCGCACCGAGGCGAGCAGCCGCTCGCTCCACCTTGCCAGCCTGTCGACCACAGGAAATGCCGCCATCGGCATCGTGAAGGTCCTTCTCGGGCTGCTCGCACTCTCGGCCTTCGCCTGCGTGAACGGTCTCTACACCATCGCTGCGGTCACGTTCTTCGAGATCGGCAGCAACATCTACGGGTTGGCTGCCACCAAGGGTGGCGATGACCTGCCGCTCCATGTGATACGAGCCATAGGCCTCGCGACATCGCTGGTCTCGCTCGTGCTCACGCAGACGGCGCTGCTCTCCATCGGCGGGACCGGGAGCCATGACCTCTCGTCGAGCGGTCTGCTCGGTCTGCTCGTCGGTTCCGCGGCAGCAGCCATCGCCATCTTCGAGATCGTGAAGTGCCGGCAGACGGCACATGACCTCGGCACGCACGTGCTCGGATAGGCTCCATGCGGACGGCATCGCCGACCGTCGACAGATCAGACGACAAGACAAGGGAGAGAACAATGACAAGGACCAACTATGTGACGCTCGTGCTGGGGACCATCGGAGGGGTGCTGTTCGCGCTCGGAATGTGCATGTGCATGATCGAGGAGTGGGGCACGTTCGCCCAAGGTGTGACCCTGGGCATCGCGGGGGCCGTGGTCCTCGTCGCGATGTGGCTCGTACGGCGCCACATGCAGGGCATGGCCTTCTCCGCGCCCGACACCCGCACCGTGCTCGCCGTGGCAGTTGGCGTCATCGGAGCGGCGCTGTTCGGCGTGGGTGTGTGTCTCTGCACCGCCTTCGGCAGGATCGGACTTGGCGTGGTGGTTGGCCTTGTCGGTATGGTGGTCCTTCTCGCCCTGGTACCGCTCACGAAGGGGCTCAAGGCATAGGGCCCCTACTCGGCAGGCCGCGGCGACACGTCACCCGCAAGGCCCCTATACTGGGCTGCGACGGGAATCCGCACCGACCGAGGGAGCATGCCATGCATCGCACAACAGCAGGGAAGCTTGTGGCCGTCCTTATCGGCTGCGCCTTCGCGACGGCCCTCACGGGCTGCGCCTTCAAGACCGATGGCACCACCGCGGCCACCACCTCGGCAGCCACCACCGACCAGGCCGAGGAGGCCATCTCGCCCGAGACCGAGCCGGCATCTGTGGATGCGACGACGGCCACGACGGATGCCACGACCGACCAGGCGACCACGGCAGCCACCACCTCCGATGCCGGCACCTATACCGTCACTGGCGACTCCTCCCTGGTCCCCGCCGACCTCACGCGCATCCTCGCCTCGAGCACCTCGACCGAGGTCTCCGTGGCCTACATCGAGCTCGACCGTGACACCGTCTCCTCGACCGCAGCGGCGTCCGCAGGGACGTCAGCGGCCACGACGTCCGACACGACCCAGACAAGCGCTCGCTATTCCGTGAACGGCGACAAGAGGCTCGTCTCGGCCAGCATGATCAAGCTCGTGATCCTCGAGACGGTCTTCCAGCAGGCAGACGCCGGCACGATCAGCCTCGACGACGAGATCACCATCCACGCCGCAGACATCGTGGGCGGCTCCGGCATCATCCAGAACATGGGCGGCGACGTCACACTCACGGTGGAGGAGCTCTGCAACTTCATGATCTCGTCCAGCGACAACGACGCCGCCAACGCCCTCATCGACCTGGTGGGCATGGACTCCGTGAACTCCGAGGCCTCGCGCCTGGGCCTCGCCTCGACCTCGCTCCAGCGCAAGATGATGGACACCGCGGCCGTGGAGCAGGGACGCCAGAACTACACCTCGGCCAATGACATCGCGACCCTGCTCGAGTCCATCGCCAAGGGCACCTTCGTGAACGAGGCGTACAGCAAGAAGGCCGAGCAGTACCTGCTACTGCAGCAGGACACCACCGGCCTGCGCGCCGGCATCCCCAACAACGTCACCGTGGCCTCCAAGACCGGCGACCTCGACCGCGTCTACAACGCCGGCGGCATCGTCTATACGTCGAAGCCCTACATCGTGGTCGCGATGGTGAACGACATGGCGGTCGACCAGGCGCGGAGCCTCGTGTCCAACATCGCCACGGCGACCTACGCGTCCCACGAGGCGCACTCGTAGGGCAGCCCCGCCAGGTTGCGCCACCACCGCCGAACCCTCATACTTGCAGGTAATCGTAGGTGCTGTTCAAGACGGGAGACTGACGTGGCAAACATCCAAGACGTTGCGAAGCTCGCCGGCGTCTCGGCAGGAACCGTCTCGCGCTACCTCAATGGCTACAAGCTCAAGGCCGAGAACAACGAGCGCGTCGAGGGCGCCATCCGCGAGCTCGACTACCATCCCAACAACCTCGCGCGCGGCCTCAGGTCGAACCGTACCAACTCCATCGGCCTGCTCATCAGGAACATGCGCAACCACCTTGCCGCCTCGATCGTGGCCCAGGTAGAGATCCAGATGGAGCTCCACGACTACAGCATCATCCTGTCAGGCTTCCTGAACGACCCGCGCGTGTTCGAGCGTAGGCTCGAGCTCATGCTCTCGCACAAGGTCGACGGAATCATCCTGTTCGAGGGCCAGTCCACCTGGCCGGGGTCACGGCTGCTCGAGGACGTGGGCATCCCCGTCATCTCGATCAACTCGCCCTATGAGCTCCCGAGCGTCAACTCGATCCTCGTGAGCGACCGCGAGAGCTCCGCCGAGGTCGTCACCCGCATGATCGAGTGTGGACACGACCAGGTCGGCATCATCGCCGCGCCTCAGGACGAGTACGTCGCCTGCGAGCGGCTCGGTGGCGTCTATGACGCCTTCGCGCGCGCCGGGCTTCCCAAGGACCACGCGCACGTGCGCTTCGGGGACTTCTCACCCGAGAGCGGCTACAAGGCCATGCGTGGCTTCCTCGAGGAGGACCACCTCGACGCCGTCTTCGCATGCAACTACAAGATGGGCCAGGGGGCCCTGCAGGCGTCAGCCGAGCTTGGCCGACGCATAGGCGAGGACCTCTCGTACGTCACCTTTGACTACTTCGACACGAGCGACGTCTTCTACCCGGCGCTGACCACCGTCTGCCCACCCGTCGAGGAGATGGGCGACGTGGCATCGCACCAGCTGCTCGAGCACATCGGTGACGGGACCCTCGCGACCGGCGAGACCGTCACCATCCCGCACAAGATCACCTGGCGCCATTCCATCGTGGGAGACGGGCTGGACCAGCAGACGGTCCGCTAGCCCAGCCACGACCCACGTCCCTAGGCCGCGTGCTCTGCGAGCGCGATGAACTTCTCGGCTAGGATCTGGAACGTCTCGGCACTCATGAGCTGGTCCTCGGCATGGATCAAGAGCAGCCCTGCCGGCACATGGTCGCCAGAGGCCTCCTGCTGGATGAGCTCCGCATGCTTCGCATGCCCCGCCGAGAAGAACCCGGCGCCCTCGGTGACCTTTGCCTTGGCAGCCTCCACGTCGCCCTCGGCGGCGAGGTCGATGGCCTCGATGAAGCTGCTGCGGGCAGCGCCCACGCTCGATATGATCTCGAAGCAGACGAGGTCCGTGCCCTCGATGTCGTCCATGTTGTCTCCTTCACATGCGTCGCACGCCCTCAGGCGTGCGACGCGTTCTCTACGTTCATGGTCGTGGGGCCGGCCGAAGACCGTGCTAGTCCTCGGCAGCGGCCAGGGCGTCCATGCCATGCGAGGCGACCTCGCCGGCACACGCCTCGATCCCGTGGAGCACGCGCCTCATGCGCTTCTTGGCGCTGTGCCGCCAGGCGAGACCGACGAGCTTGTAGTTGAGGTCGTTGCACGTGGTCGAGCCCACGAAGCCCTCCTCGTAGGCGACCTCGATGCCGCCGCCGTCCGCAGGAGTGACCTCGTAGGCGACCGTGTTGGTGCCCTGCCCGGACACGATGCGTGCGGCATAGGCCGCAGGCGGCTCGAAACGCGTCACCTCGACGGAGGTGCGCTGGTCGTGGCCGAGCTTGTCGCGCAGCGACGTCTGGTAGGAGAAGCCGGTCCGCACGTCCGACGAGGTCGCCGGGATGCCGGCCGAATGGGCCGCATAGGCCACCGACCGCGCCACTGCCGAGAAGAACTGCTCGGCGCTCACATCGAGGTGCTCGATGACGACGATGCCCTTGTGCCCATGGCCGCTCATCGACAACGCCCCTCTCGGGCAAGTGAGACTCCGCAGGCGACGACGATGACGAGGCCACCTATGATCATGGGGTAGTTCGCCCCTGCCCACGGCACGTCGATGGTGCCCGACAGGACCACGAACAGGAACCCCACGCCCATGAGGAACGTCTTCCAAGGGCTTCTCGTTGAGAGCATGTGACCCTTCCCTTCTTCTCCCCGCGCTGGCGTACGGCAGGCCTGCAGGACCAAGCCTGCCGTACGCCTTGCGGACGGACTACCGGTCGGTGCTTCGGACTACTCCTCGGCAGGCACTGCGGCCTCGAGGTTCGCGTTGCCGGCAGCGGCAGCGGCCTTCTCGGCCTCCTCGGCCTTGAGGGCCTCCTCGGCCGCCTGCTGGCGGTTGGCCAGCATGACGAAGGGCGTCCAGATGACGAATGCGATGCCCAGGTTCAGGAACGCGACCAGGGCGGCGGCGATGCTACCACCCGTGGCGAAGAACGCGTACAGGCCGACGGGCATGATCCAGGGGACCTGGATGAAGACCGGCGGGATGATCCCGGCGTAGGTGAACGCCATGGCGACGCATGCCGTCAGAGGGGCGACGACGACCCAGGGGATCAGGTAGAGCGGGTTCAGCACGATGGGCATGCCGAAGATGACCGGCTCGTTGATGTTGAAGATGCCCATGGGAGCTGCGATCTTGGCGATGGCCCTGGAGTCCTCACGCTTCGAGAAGAGGAAGACCGCGATGAGCATGGCCAGGGTGATGCCGGAGCCACCCATCATGGTGTAGGCGTCGAAGGAGCCGCGCGTCCACATGTAGGGCATCTGGGCGACGTCGTGCGTGGCGTTCCACACGTCGAGGTTGGCAAGGAGCGCCGGCGTGTAGACGCCCTCGATGATTGGCGAGAGGACGTTGGAGCCGTGGATGCCGAAGAACCAGAGCAGCTGCATGAGGAACTCGACGAGCACGACGCTGAAGACGCTCTGCGACAGGCCCAGGAGCGGCTGCTGGATCCACTCGGTGATGAGGTCGTTGGGATAGGCCCCGAAGAAGACGACGCAGAGCTGCGTGATGACGCCGGCCACATAGATGGCGATGATGCCGGGGATCATGGCCGTGAAGGCGTTGTTGACCGCGGGCGGGACCGAGTCAGGCAGCTTGATGGTGATCTTGGCCTGCATGAGCTTGACGTAGATCATGGTGCAGCCCAGGCCGAAGATGAGGGCCGTGAACAGACCCGTCGCGCTGGTGAGCACGGTCGAGATCGTACCTGGGGCGATCACGTTCTGGAGCGTGACCACGCCATCGACTGACACGGCATCGAGGCCGGCGGCCTGGAGGGTGCCCAGAGCGCTCTCGCTCACGTTCTCAAGCGCGTAGTCGAACGTGGTCGAGAAGTTCATCGTCGCAACCACGGACGCGAACGAGATGACACCTCCCGCGATGGGGTTCACGTCATAGGACTTCGACAGGTGATACCCCAGGGCGAACGCGAAGCATACCGCGAACACCGAGATCGAGCCGTTGTAGACGTTCGCGTTGACGTTGATGAACTGGGCCATCGACTCGACGAACGCATTGCCCTCTCCCCACCAGATGTTCGGCAGGTCGCGCACGAAGACGTTGAGCAGCACCGCGATCGAGCCGACCATCGTGACTGGCATGATCGAGATGAAGCCATCGCGGATGGCGACGAGGTGGCGCTGGCTGCCCACCTTGGTCGCGATCGGCATGAACTTGGTCTCCATCCAGTTCATGAATCCTTGCATGTGTGACGACATGAACACTCCCTTCAAACTCCCCCTGAATTACCGAACAGATACGCGCCTAGTTCTTGCCGAGCAGCGTGAGCGCCTGGTCAAGGACCTTGGAGCCGTCCATCATCCCGTAGGTGGCCATGTCGATGACCTGAACGGGCTTGTTGGGATCGAGTGCCTGCATCTTGGTGAGCAGGAAGCGGACCTGGGGACCGATGAGCATGCAGTCGGCCTTCTCGAGCTCGGGAGCCGCATTGGCCTCGGCGACGGCCCAGATCTCGGCATCGACCCCGCGCTTCTCCGCCTCCTTCTGCATCCTCGTGACCAGGAGACTCGTAGACATCCCGGCTGAGCACACGAGCAGTATCCGTACCATGTGAAACAACTCCCTTCGTCTGGTGCCACCTGTGTGGCACATGGTCAAACGCGAGGCCCGAGGCATCGGGCCCTTCGAGCCCTACTCGGCAAGTCGTGCCGCGGCCTCAGCCGCAGCCTCCTTGCCCACGAACTGCGGAAGATAGGCCGCATGTGCCTTGATGAGCTCGTCCACGACCTGGTTGGCCAGGGCGTCCGAGGGGCACAGCGGGTTCATGTCGAGCGCGGCCACGGCCAGGTCGCGGTCACCCGTGACGGCGGCCTTGACGACCATGCGCTCGAAGCCCTTCATCATCTGGACCGAGCCGGCGATCTGTGGCTTGAGCTGACCCGTCGAGAGGGGCTCGGCTCCCCCGGCCGTGATGCGGCTCGCGACCTCGACGGCAGAGTCGTCGGGAAGTCCCTCGATGGTGCCGGCGTTGCGGACGTTCACGTACTGGATGTCGCCCGTGTCGTTGTGGATGGAGTTGATGAGGCTGCAGGCTGCGTCGCTGTAACGGGCCCCGCCGCGCTTCTCGAGCTGCTTGGGCTTGACGTCGAGGTCCTTGTTCTCATAGAGCTTGAAGAGGTCCTTCTCGAGCCCGGCGACGACCTCGCCGCGGACGCGGCCCTCCTTGAACTCCTCGAGCTCCTCGGCGAGCTGCTCCTTCGTGAAGAAGTAGTAGTTGTGATACGGGCAGGGAATCGCATGGATGCCACGGATGAAGGCCGGCGAGAAGGGCAGCGACACGAAGTTCTTCATGGAGAGGGCCTCGTCGGCGGAGATGTTCGCGTAGCGCTCCACGGCCTCGTCGATCACCGAGACGCCGTCGACGCGCACGTCGGTGGCATAGACGAAGTGATTCACTCCCTGGAGCTCGAGCGTGAGGTGGCTCTCGTCCACGCCCATGACCTTGGCCATGCCCGCGACCATGTTGATGGGCACGTTGCACAGGCCGATGGCCCTCGTGAAGTCGGTGTAGTCGAGGACGGCCTCCTCGATCATGCCCGAGGGGTTGGTGAAGTTGATCATCCAGGCCTCGGGGCAGAGCTCCTGGACCTCACGCACGAAGCCGAGGATCACCGGTATCGTCCTGAAGGCCTTGAACATGCCACCCGCGCCGTTGGTCTCCTGGCCGATCATGCCGTGCGAGAGCGGGATGCGCTCGTCGAGGATGCGGGCTGGGAGGCGCCCCACGCGGATCTGGCTGGTCACGAAGTCGGCACCGTCGAGGGCGGCGCGGCGGTCCTCGGTGAGGACGACCTTCATGGGAAGGCCGGCATGCTCGACCATGCGCTGGGCAAGGGCACCCACGCTGGCGAGCTTCTCGCGACCCTCGGGGATGTCCACGAGCCAGAGCTCGCGTACCGGCAGTGAGTCATAGCGCTTGATGAAGCCCTCCACGAGCTCGGGGGTATAGCTCGATCCCCCGCCGATGGTCGCGATCTTGAGTGCGTCCTGTGACATGTCGCTGCTTCCTCTCCTCTGGGGGCCGGCCCTTGTGCCCGCCCATGGTATTGAATCGATTCATTCACGTTCGAAGTAACGGGCCGGTGGGCGCGCTCCCCCAGTCCGGCCCTGGGATGCGTCAGACGAAGAACCCGAAGTGCTTCCACGAGTCCAGGAGGTCCAGGAGGATGCACTCCTGCGGGGCCAGGTGGGCCACGACGTTCTTGCTGCCGTCGTTGGGCATCGGGCTCAGCGCAAGCTGGAGCTCCCCCTTGTAGCGCGTCGAGCGCTCGTTCACGACGATGACGCTGCCCGGATGGATGTCATGCGTGTTGTGGGGCGCGATGTCGGCGTCGGCGTAGGCGATGCGGCACTGCGTGCTCCTGGCCGCGTAGTCCGAGAAGTCGCCGCGGACCATGTGAGGATAGTCGAGCATGATGGCCCTCTCGACCTCGGTCGGGTCGTCCTCGAGCTCCACGTGGAACATGATCCGTGAGGGGTCGACCGAGCCGAGGCCCTCGAGGTCCTTTCTCGCTCGGGAAGCAGTTCGCCACCATCACGTCGTCGATGAGGCCGAGGGCGAAGAGGTGACGCGCCTGGAGGCTCATCGGCATCCCGCGGTGGCACTCGAGCGTGCAGAGGCCGTTGCGCACGGGCCAGGGGCCGAAGGCCGTCCGGTCCGGTGCCGAGATGAAGGCGGCGAGCTCGAGGCCATAGCGCTTGACCTCACGCGACGACTCCATGAACCGCTCGAGGCCCAGGCCGCTGAACCGCTGGGGATAGTAGTTGTGGCAGGCCATGAGCCGGTCGGTGTTGGGGTCGTGGCGCATGACCGCATCAAGGGTGCCGTCACAGGTGCTCGCGTTGAGCTCGATCGAGAGACCCTGGGGGTTCCTGGTCATCTCGGCCACGGCCGCGGCGTCGAACGCCTCGTCGAGCCTGATGGCGTCGGCATGGACCTCCGAGAAGAACGACAGGTCCGAGTAGTCGATGCCAAGCTTCTCGAAGGTCGAGGGCGCGACGTCGAGGCAGACCTCCATGCCGTTCTCGTGCGCGAGGTCATCGAGGGCGGTGAACTCGCTCATGACGCGCTCCTTGGGGGCGTTGGCCGAGAGCAGGCAGCTGAAGACGCGCGTGAACCCGTGCTGGGCGGCGGCCTCGATATAGGCCGCGTCCTTCTCGGGCGTGGAGTTCTCAGGATAGATCGAGATGCCGAGCTTGTGCATGAACCTCTCCTTTTGGGTCGGGTCGGTGGTGATGCGAGGCGTCTGGCCTTGGGTCTGTCTCTGGCTCCTGCGTGAGGGCAGGCGGGCGATCCTGCAAGGTCTGCACTTCTAAACTGAATCGTTTCAAGTGAATAGTACTCTGCAGACCTGCACCGCACAACTCGTCATTCTTTGAGATGGCATCACTCTTACAGCATTTACCAGGACTTTTACTTATCCAACGCAGTTTGCTCATGTCAGATGCATCCACGAACGGTGCATCGGTGTAACTTGAACGGTAATTGAACTTATGCGGGCGATTCAAAAGCAGGACGCGCCCACAAGCTCTCGCCTGCGGGCGCGTCATGTGCGTGCGACCTCTCCCCTACCTTTCGCTGTTCGACCTGCGAGTGACCAGGCGAGCAAGGGTGACCAGGGCGATGCCGACGATTGCGAGGAGGGACGCTGCCGCCGGGCCTTGGTCCCCTGTCTTAGGCAGGGCCGTCGTGGGGGTCGCAGGGGTCTTGGGAGATTCGGCTGCAGGGGTGGCCGTGGTCTCGGGAGCGGCGACCTCAGAGGTCTCGGGCGTATCTGCCACAGTGGTCACGGGAGTCTCGACCGCAGGGGTGGTCGAGGTCTCGGGCGTCGTGGCCTCAGGCGTCACGGGAGTCGTCGGAGCCTCGGGCGTGGTGACCTCAGGAGTCTCAGGGGTGGTCGGAGTCTCGGGCGTATCAGGGGTGGTAGGGGTCTCCCCGTCCCCGCCCTCAGGTGACGTCGGGGTCTCGGGAGTGTTCGGGGTATCCGGCGTAGTCGGGGTGTCAGGGGTCTCGGGAGTGTTCGGGGTATCCGGCGTGGTCGGGGTCTCGGGCGTGGCCGGGGTATCAGGAGTCTCGGGCGTGGTCGGGGTCTCGGGCGTGGCCGGGGTATCAGGAGTCTCGGGCGTGGTCGGGGTATCCGGCGTGGTCGGGGTATCCGGCGTGGTCGGCATCTCAGGCGTGGTCGGGGTATCAGGCGTCTCGGGTGTGGTGACCTCAGGAGTCTCGGGAGTGGTCGGCGTCGTCGGAGTCTCAGGCGTGGTCGGCGTCGTCGGGGTGTCAGGAGTCGTCGGAGTCTCAGGCGTGGTCGGGGTGGTCGGGGTGTCAGGAGTCGTCGGAGTCTCAGGAGTGGTCGGGGTGTCAGGAGTCTCGGGCGTGGTGACCTCAGGAGTCTCGGGAGTGGTCGGCGTCGTCGGAGTCTCAGGCGTGGTCGGCGTGGTCGGGGTCTCAGGGGTCGTCGGAGTCTCGGGCACAACGAGCTTCTTGCCCTTATAGGCCCACATATGTCCCTCGCCCCTTGACTCGACGGACTTGGCGACGACGCATCCGTTGTAGTCTCCGCAGACGATGCTCACGTGGGCATTCGGGGCAACGACATGGCCCGTGAACGAGTTGGAGGATGACGTGACCTCGGTCGCGTTCGGCAGCGCGAAGACGATGCCAGCCCCCGCACTCGACAGCTCCACGCCCGAGGGTGCCGTACCGTTCAGTGTGACGGCCGGGATGATGAACGAGGCGTTGCTGGAGTACAGGATCGCATCGTCGGCAGAGTCGCCCTGGACGTCCATGCTGGAGAAGGTGATTCCAGAGACGTCAAAAGAGTAGCCACTCTGGACCACGAGGCTGCCGTTCGAGTAGGTGTAGTGGTCCTTGGCAAGGGTGGCGTCGGCAGATGCTTCGACCTTGATGATGTCGGCAGCCTGCCCGAGGGCCGCGGCCTGCGCCGTGAGGCTTGCCGTCTGCGAGTGGTCGATGAAGCTGTCGGTGTATTGCACCGCGTACGCATCGCTCCTCACCGCTCCGGTCGAATCGATGATCCAGAAGCTCTTCGAGCTGTTGGCCGTCCCCGCATAGAAGGAGAGCTCGTCATTGTACATGTTGACGTTGCCGCCACCGATGTTGGCGACACCGCCGATGTAGGATGCGACGCCATGGGGCGCACCAGCGATGTTCCCATAGCTCAAGCCGCCGAGGTAGCCCTTGAAGTCGTCACCGACGATGACAGGGCCCACGACGTGCTGTCCCTCGTAGTTGCCGTCCGTAAAGACGTTGTATCGATTCAATATATAGCCAAGGCTATAGGTACCGTTATAGGTCGCGGTGATGTTCCCGTTCGCGTCCCTACCGTAGTAGGCCTCATACGTATCGGTGGTCTGCAAGCCGTCCGTGCTGGCCGCATATGCCTTGGGGGTCATGGCGCACACGAGCGCCAGCACGAACGCCAGGACATAACACCAAGCTCGCGATACATGTAGGTTCTTCTCCGTGGCCCTAGCGTCTTTGCTCATGTCCGTCGCTTTCTGTCGTGGTGTGCTCCGCTGGGAAGATACTATACGTGGCGGAATCGCTCCCATATCGTTCCGTAGGCAATATTTGAATCGGTTCAAGTATTCTTCATAATTACTTTCAGGGAACACCTGCGGGTTACCATCGCCAGGCAACGTACCTGCCGCCGCGCATTGCCTGCCCTGGGTGACCCTGGCAGGGCCCCGCCCCGCCAACGCGGGTTACCATCGCCAGGCAACACACCCGCAGCCTCGCGTTGCCTGCCCTGGGTGACCCTGGCAGGGCCCCGCCCCGCCAACGCGGGTCACCATCGCCAGGCAACACACCCGCAGCCTCGCGTTGCCTGCCCTGGGTGACCCTGGCATGGCCCCACCCTGGCAACGCGGGTCACCATCGCCAGGCAACACATCCGCAGCCGCGCATTGCCTGCCCTGGGTGACCCTGGCAGGGCCCCGCCCTGGCAACGCGGGTCACCATCGCCAGGCAACACATCCGCAGCCTCGCATTGCCTGCCCTGGGTGACCCTGGCAGGGCCCCGCCCCGCCAACGCGGGTTACCATCGCCAGGCAACACACCCGCAGCCTCGCGTTGCCTGCCCGAAGCGACCCGCTCCGGCCTACACCACCTGTGGCTTTACACCAGCGCGCCCTGCATCCAGATTTCGCACATATGCGATGGGTAGGTATCAAGATATCAACGTGACCATGAAGGGGTGTTGCTGTGCGTACTCTTGCGCATTCGTTTGACGTGGAGGCATTCGTAGCGAGACAGAAGAAGGGCTACTTTGCGCCGTTCACCTGGGCGTTCTGGCGAAGCCTCCTGGTGAGCTTCTGCGTCTTCTGCATCGTGGGGCATCTGCTCGAGTTCCCCTACTGCTGGTTCATGACCTCCATCGGCGTGTCCACGAGCGGCTACGCCCTCTGGACCGACCCGTGGTTCCATCCCTACTGGGTGTACGGCATCGGAGCCGTGGTCATGACGCTCGCGCTCGAGCCCTTCAAGGACATGCTGTTCCGCCATCGCAAGACCACCTGGGGCGCGCTCCTCGAGACCTTCGTCATCATGACCCTGCTGGCCATGGTCATG